>NZ_DATEJY010000098.1:0-11741 GCF_035277725.1 Dyella sp.
CGCGACGCCAAGTTCGGCATCTGGGCGCACTGGACGGCGCAATGCGTGCCCGAACAAGGCGACTGGTATGCGCGCAACATGTACCTGCAAGGCGATCCGCAATACGAGTATCACTGCCGCACGTATGGCCATCCATCCAAGTTCGGCTTCATGGAAATCGACCATCTATGGAAGGCCGAGCATTGGGATCCCGACGCACTGATGCGTCTGTATAAAGCCGCCGGCGCGAAGTATTTCGTGTCACTGGCCAATCATCACGACAACTTCGACAACTACGATTCCACGTACCACAACTGGAATTCGCTCAAGGTCGGGCCACACAAGGACATCGTCGGCGGCTGGGCCAGGGCGGCGCGCGAGCATGGCTTGAAGTTCGGCGTCAGCAATCACTCCGCGCATGCCTGGCACTGGTTGCAGCCCGCCTACGGTTATGACGGCGAAGGCCCGTTGGCCGGTGTCCGCTATGACGCAGCCAAGCTCACCAAGGCGGACGGACGCGGCAAATGGTGGGAGGGGCTGGACCCGCAGGAACTGTATACCGGCCCCAACATCGTGCTGCCGGACGGCATCCGCGGAGCAGCAGCCGTCAAGCGTTGGCATGAGGAACATGACGGCCTGTGGGAGGAAACCCCGCCCCCGCACAATCCGCAATTCGTGCAACGCTGGTTTCTCCGCTGCAAGGATCTGCTGGACAAATACCGGCCGGATCTTTTGTATTTCGACGATACCGGACTGCCGCTTGGCCAGGCCGGTCTCGACATTGCCGCCTACTACTACAACGCCAACCGCCAATGGCATGGCGGGCAGTTGGAAGCGGTGCTCAACTGCAAACGCCTGACGCCGGCACAACGTCATGCCGTGGTGGAAGACATCGAGCGCGGCGTCAACGAAGAAATTGCCGCCCTGCCCTGGCAAACGGATACCTGCATCGGCGATTGGCATTATTCGCGCGCGCGATTCGAAAACCACAGTTACAAGAGCGCGGCCACCGTCATCACGCGGCTGTGCGACATCGTTTCCAAGAACGGCAACCTGCTGCTGAGCATTCCGCTTCGCGGCGACGGCACCATCGATTCGGATGAGCGCCAGGTGCTGGAACAATTGGCAGCGTGGATGAGCATCAACGGCGAAGCGATCTTCGGCACGCGGCCTTGGCGCGTGTACGGCGAAGGCCCGACCAAAGTCGCCGCCGGCATGTTCCAGGAAGACAAGACACAAACCTTCACCGCGAAGGACCTGCGCTTTACCACCAAGGGCGATGCACTGTACGCAATCGCCCTGGACCATCCTGCTGCATCGCGCTTGACGGTGAAATCATTGGCGTCGAGCGTGGCCGGCAACGTGGAGCGCGTGGAAATGCTCGGCTCGGCGCAGCCGCTGCGGTTCAAACGCGATGCGCAGGGGCTAACGCTGGAATTGCCGGACAACGTGCCTGGAGAACACGCCGTTGCCTTCAAGATCATGGGACGTGGCCTGACTGCAGCTTCGTAGCGCCGCGCCTTTGTAGGCTGGGACGAAATCCCAGCATATATGAGCATGGCGATGCTGGGATTTCATCCCAGCCTACATGTCATCCCAGCCACGTCAGCAAACACACCGCTTCGATAAAGAGAACCAACCGCATGACACATTGGTTGAGACATACCTTACTGCTAACCCTACTGCTCGCTACGGCAAGCGTCGCCAGTGCGCAGGAAGTCGCCCCCACTCCACCCATGGGCTGGAACAGCTGGGATTCCTACGGCCTGACCATCGACGAAGCCGACTTCAAGGCCAACACAACGCAGCTCGCCACGTTGCATGCTTACGGCTGGACCTATGCCGTGATCGATGAAGGCTGGTACATGGGCAATCCGTTCGGCGACAAGCTGGAGCATCGCGACTACGCCATCGATGCGCATGGCTTGCTGATTCCTTCCACGAAACGCTTTCCCTCCGCCGCCGATGGACAAGGTTTCAAGCCCATCGCCGACTGGGTGCATGCGCAAGGCTTGAAGTTCGGCATCCATATCGTGCGTGGCATTCCCAAGCAGGCGGTCGAAGCCAATTTGCCGATTGCCGGTTCCAGCTTCCACGCGCAAGACGCCGCCGATACCACCGAAACCTGTCCGTGGGACGACGGCGACTATGGCATCCGCGACAACGCCGCGGGCCAGGCTTATTACGATGCGATGCTGGCGCTGTACGCGCATTGGGGCGTGGATTTCCTCAAGGTCGATTGCATTGCCGATCACCCTTACCGCATCAGCGAGATTCGCCAGATCGCGGCGGCGATCAAGAAAACCGGCCGGCCGATCGTGCTCAGCCTGTCACCCGGCCCGACGCAGCTTTCGCATGCCGCGGAGATTCGCCAATACGGCCAGATGTGGCGTATTTCCAACGACGTGTGGGATGGCTGGACGTTCGTGCACGAGCATCCCAACGATGATTTTCCGATGGGCATCCGCGATATTTTCGATCGCCTGCCGCTGTGGGCAGGGCAAGCCCGCGATGGCCGCTGGCCCGATGCCGACATGTTGCCATTCGGTGTGCTTGCACCACATCCCGGTTGGGGCGAGGCGCGCCATTCGCGTCTGACGCTGGATGAAGAACGCACGCAGCTGAGCTTGCTCGCCATCGCGCGTTCGCCGCTGATTCTCGGCGCCAATCTCACCAAGCTGGACGATGCCACGCGTGCGTTGCTGACCAACAAGGACGTTATCGCGGTCGATCAACATAGCCATGACAATCATCCGCTCGAACATCTGCCTTCCGGCTTTGAAAACGCGCGCGTATGGGTCGCTTCCGGCAAAGCCGGTGAGCGCTATGTGGCCGTGTTCAATCTGGATGACAAGCCGGCGTCATTGGAAACCACGTGGGAACAGCTTGGACTGGCTTCAGGCAAGCATGCCGCACGCGAGCTGTGGAGCGGCCATCGCCTGGGCGCATCCGATCGTTTGCGGATCCAGCTGCCGGCGCACGGCTGCCTGCTCTATTCCGTCCGATAGCAACGATTTTGGGGATTGGGGTGAGGCACCGCCGAACCCCAACATGCCATGGTCGTGATGCTGGGATTTCATCCCAGCCTGCGTGGGTATGCTGTAACCATCACGGGGCGAAACACGAACACCATCTAATGGCTTTCATTCCGGGATGAGCCTTTATGAATCGTCGACACTTTCTGCAAGTGATCGGAAGCCTGGCCGTCGCCACCCAATTGCCCCGGCCGACATTCGCACAAACGTACGGCGATCCCGAAGAGGTTTACGACAGGGTGAAGACATCACCCGATCTGCGGCTTTCGCTGTACGGCGGAAACATTGCGGTTGCCCTGGAGGGCGATTTCCAACCGCTGGACAAACATCGCATCGAAACATGGCTACGTCGCAGCGCGTCGGCCATCTCCGCCTACTTCGGCCGCTTTCCCGTCGACTCATGGCGCTTGCTCGTCTCCCCCGCCGACGGCAGCCGTATCGGCCCCGCCACCACCTGGGGTTATCCGGGCTCGGTCACGCATCTCACCGTCGGCCGCCATGTCACCGATGACGCCTTGCGCGACGACTGGGTGATGGTGCACGAAATGACTCATCTGGCGCTGCCACGCGTGCCGATGCGCAGCGAGTGGTTTATGGAAGGCAGCGCCACCTACGTCGAACCGATTGCGCGAGCACAACGAGGGCAGATCACGCCGCAGGAAGTGTGGCGATGGGCGGTGGACGATATGCCCAAAGGGCAACCCAGGCAGGGCGACGAAGGGCTGGATCACACGCATACCTGGGGCAGAACGTATTGGGGCGGCGCCATGTATTGGCTGCTCGCCGAAATAGCCATCTACAAGCACAGCAACGGCAAGTACCGCTTGCAAGATGCGTTACGCGCCATCAACCGCGCCAGTGGCGGAAACAAGGTTTTGTGGAGCGTGGCGGAGGTGGCCCAGGCGGGTGATGCGGCCGTCAAGGGCGATGCGCTTGCTTCGCTGTATGACCAACTCAAGGATCGGCCTGTCGTGATTGACCTTGATGGCATCCTCAAGCAATTGGGCATTTCAGAGCAGGATGGCGTGATTCGTTTTGATGATCGCGCGCCGTTGGCGGCGCTTCGCCGATCCATCTCCACGCTAAGAAATTAACGTACGTTGCCATGAAAGCACCTATCCCCCCGATCCGTCACCCCGGCGAAAGCCGGGGCCTAGCGACTTTTTCTGGGGTAGCTCAAAAGCAAAGACACTGGGCCCCGGCGTTCGCCGGGGCGACGGATCAGAGAGGACGCTCACTTTCGTGGCAGCCTACGCTCAATGCCCCCTATCGTCGGACCGCAGCTTCAACACCGCCATCTTCTCCACCTCTTCCCTGCCTTGGCGCGACAGATGCCCCCACATCACCACATGGCCAAAAACAATGATCTTTTTCCCGGGGGATAAACGCACCACCTGCCGGTTCGCCAGGTTCAACATCAGGCGATAACGGTGAAAACGAGGATCGCCGCGCGGCTCATCCGGAAAATCCTTCAACAAGATATGCGGCTGATCATCCACCAGCACCAACGCGGGTTCCTGGTAATAGTCGATGGCCACGCCGGCTTCGAACGTGATTTGCTCCGCAGTACCTTCGATATGAAACCGCGGCTCCAGCTTGTCCAACGGAATCAGCAGGCTGTTGGCGATGTCTTTTCGATGCTCCACCCGCTCACCCGAAAAACAGATGTAGGTGGAACTCAATCCGTCGTGCTGCTCCGCTACGTTCAAGGCAACCAGCACGATGTCCTTGCCTTGCCGGTAATACGTGCCGGGCAGCGCCTTGTCCGGCATGCATGCGTTGCACAGCTCGCCGATGGAAACCGGGTTGAACTTCATGGCCATGAATCAAGACCCCGATGCTCATACGCGTGCCGCCAGCATAATGCGATGCAGGCCCAACGCAAGGCGCGTCAATCGCGCACCATGCCAATCGTCTGCAACCAGGTATCGACCAACTTGGGCCATTCGGTAATCGGAAGCTGCGTGGGCCGCAAGCCGAACGCATGCCCGCCTTGCGCGTAGAGATGCATTTCCACCGGCACGTCGGCATTCTTCAGTGCAGCGTAATAAACCAGCGCCTGGTCCACCCCATCCACATGGTCGTCTTCGGCCTGCACCAAAAAGGTGGGCGGTGTTTCATGCGAGACAGGCACGTTGGCGTTGAAGCCATGCAGCGTGGTCAGGTGCCCAGGATAAACGGCGACGGCAAAATCCGGACGGCTGCTTTCTTTATCGGCGGCATCGATCGGCCTATATAGCTGGCGCTTGAAGTTGGTGCTGACTTCGGCCACCAGATAGCCGCCCGCCGAAAACCCTAGCACGCCCACCTTGTGCGGATCGATGCCCCACGCCGCAGCATGCAAGCGCACCAGCTTCATCGCGCGTTGCGCATCTTCCAGCGCCTGCACCGACGTTTCGTCATTGTGCGGACGGCAATCGCAATGCCAGTTATACGGTTCGCTCGGCACACGGTATTTCAACAGGACACAGGTGATGCCGCGGGAAGTGAGCCAATCGCAGACCTCCGTTCCTTCGAAATCGATCGCCAATATCTGGAAGCCGCCGCCCGGAAACACCACGATCGCGGCGCCGGTGTTCTTTCCCTTTGGCGCATACACGGTCATCGTCGGCTGCGACACATTGCTGACAACCATCACCGGTTTACCGGCAAGCAGCGATTTGCTCGTCTCGGCATATTCGGGACCCGGCATGGGTTTGGCATCGGGCGGCGTGCCGGGCCATAACGGTATTTGCGTATGTCCGTCGGTTGGCTGCCAAACGGCAGCATGGGCTTGCACACCCCCGCCTGCAAGCAACAGGCATACGATCACGATCCATGACTTCACGATGCTTCTCCACGTGCGAGGCAATCCCCTCGCCTATCCTGCACATCGCATCGGGCGGGCAACGGCCACCATGGTGGATTTTTTATCGCAGCACGTGGCTGGAATGACGAGCGAGAGCGAGAATGTAGGCTGGGATGAAATCCCAGCATGATCATGCATGGCGATGCTGGGGTTCGCACCCCAGCCTACGATTTCATCCCTGCCTACGTGTTCATCCCAGCCTAGGCATGGCTGCCTCACAACGCATCAAGCGGCAGCTTGAGATAGCGGATGCCATTGTCTTCCGGCGCGGGCAGCCACCCCGCGCACATGTTGACCTGCACCGATGGCAGCAGCAGACGCGGCATGGCCAATGTGGCGTCCCGCGTGGTACGCAACTGCACGAATTCCTGTTCGCTTACATCTTGGCGCAGGTGGATATTGTTTCGCTTCTGCTCGCCGATCGTCGTGGCGTGCTCATACGTGTCGCGCCCGGACGGTTTGTAGTCGTGGCACAAAAAGACGCGAGTGTCGTCCGGCAATTCGAATAAGCGGCGAGAAGACCGATACAGCACGGCCGCATCGCCGCCGGGGAAATCACAACGCGCAGAACCATAGTCCGGCATGAACAACGTATCGCCGACGAAAGCCGCATCGCCAATTACATGCGTCATGCAAGCCGGGGTGTGTCCCGGCGTATGCAGCGCGATAGCGTCGATATTGCCCAGGCGATAGCGTTCGCCATCCTTGAATAGATGACCAAACTGACTGCCGTCGCGCTGGAACGCGGCGCCTGCATTGAACAGGTCGCCGAACGCCATCTGCACGTCCACGATGTGCTCGCCGATGGCAATGGTTCCGCCAAGTTTCTTTTGCAGATACGGTGCCGCAGACAAATGATCGGCGTGCACATGCGTTTCGATCAGCCACTTCACCGATAGAAGCATGTCTTGCACGAAGGCCACGATGGCATCGGCCGATGCATGGCCCGTGCGTCCGGACGCCGGATCGAAATCGAGCACGCTATCGATAATCGCCGCCTCATGCGTTGCGGCGTCCCAGACGACGTAGCTGAAGGTATTGCTGGCCGCGTCGAAAAAAGCCTTGACCTCGGGAGATGTCATGTACGCGCTCCGTTAAAGACGATTGGCCAGCCCAAGCTGCGGCCATGCAGCGAACGGCTTAAGCCCTTTTCCCTTTGGGAAAGGGGGTGGGATGAGGGCACGCACCCTCTCCCGCCTGTCGGCATCTTCCCCCGAAGGAGGACGGTTCTTCAACGAAGCGTCTTCGCAAAGCGACACATCCGGCGGTAACGCAACTCCGGAATGTTGGAGTTCGCATTTCGCTCACCCCAACCTACATCAACCGTTTCCCAAAGCCGCCCTCGCTTCTTCCAGGAAGCGCTTGGATTCCTCGGGCGTGGAGAGATTCGAGCTGATCTGCTGCAACACCTGATCCAGATTGTCCGCGCTGGAAAAAGCCTCATCGCAGATCAGCGTACCGATGGGGCCCAGATATGTCAGCGTGACTTTTTCGACCACTTCGCGCGGGCTGGCCGCGCGGGGCGCAGGCGCGGCAACCGGTGCGGCACGCGGCGTTACAGCCGCATCCCTTTCGAAACCGCCAAGCAGCCATTGCAAGGCAGCTTCGCCCAGCGGCGTGCGGCTGGCGGAGGTATCGACCTTGCCCGGCTGAAACCGGGCGCGGGCGCCCGATACGTTGGCCAGTTGCTTGACGGCTTCGTCGCTGCGGTAGCGGCTGAACGTGACTTCATCCACGTGGCCGTTGCGCAACAGAATCATCGACGAATGATTGCTTTCGGTGGCGATGAAGAAATGACCCGACATCTTCTTCTGCACGAGCACCTGCAACTCGCGCAACACTTCGATCAACGGCCGAAATTCGCTAACCATGTTCGTTTCCTGCGGCTCAGCGTTTGGCAAGCCGTTCCATTGCCAATCGAACACTGTTGGACAGGCGCGCAATGGCCTTGGCCAAGGTGCCTATCTCGTCCTTGAGTTTTACTTCTTCGATGACGTTGTTCATTTTGCCCATGCTCAACGCATCGGCCACTTCGGTCAAGCGCTTGATCGGCTGCAACACCCGGCTCTGAATCAGAAAATACTGCAGGCCGAGCAACAGCGCGCAGATGAGCAAGCCGGCGAGACTGATCCAGATGGTTTGCCGGATGATGGCATTGCTGATGTCGCTATTGGGATAAGCCGCCACCAGGGTGAAGCCCCAGTTGGGCACGTCGCGCTTTTGCACCGTCCAGTCGGAGGGCTGCTCCTGGATGATTTTGTTGACGAAAGCCGGATCGGCGGCGGCACCCGAGCTGGAGTGGAAGCGCAGCTTGCCCTTGCTGTCGAGCAAGGCAATAAAGCCCGAATCGAGCACGCTGCTGTTGCTGATGACCTTGTCGAGCGCTTCCAGGTCGGTCTTGTAACCCACGTACCAAAGGCCGATGGGCCTGCTGCTCTTGCCGTCGTAGATCGGCTCATAGCCGGTCACGTAGGGCGAGCCAAGAATATCCACCACGCCGTAAAAGCTCAGGCCCTTGTGCATTTCCCCAATGACCTGGCCATGGGGATCGAGCATGGTACCCACGGCGCGGTCACCGTTGTCCTTTTTGACGTTGGTGGTGACGCGCACAAAATCATCGCCTGCCGCCGTAAACAGCGTGGCCGTGCCACCCATGATGGCCGTGACGCTGTCCACCACCTGGAATTGATTGCCCTGCGGCTTGCCGCCGAATTGCAAATCGTTGACCTGGCGACCGCCCACGCTAATGGGCTGGCCCACGCTCGGCGTTCCGAGTTCATCGGTTTCCTGGCGCAGCAAATGCATGGAGCTGCGTACGCGATCGAGCATGATCGAATGCGTCACGCTGAAAATACTGAGCAAGCCGCGGCTCTGGTTCTCGATCGCGTTTTGCGCTTGCACGCGCACACGGTTGGCTTCCACCCAGGCCAGGGCAATGACGGTCGTAATGACCGCAGCCATCACCAAAGCCAGTACGGGCAATAACAGGCGAGCCCGCAATGAATCCTTGAACATCCAAATTCCCCTTAAATGACGCCCGGCAACGCAGGCCGGTTAATGCCGCATGGACTCGCTGTCCAAGGCATCGACATGATGTGTTTCCGCGTGAGCGTTTCGAAATCGTTCCTACGTAGGCAACCGGCAGCGCTCTCCCGCTCCGCCATAATGGAGAACGCCCGAAGCTTTTGCCCCATGCAAAGGATGTTGGAACGGAAGAAAAATGAGGATAGCAGAAGAGGCCAAAAACAAGTTATTTCAGGACAGTGACACATGCGACGCAGCTGGCAAAACATGCAATGCGTCAGTCCTTACGCGTCAGCCGCATGCATGACGCCGTGCGTGTAATGAGGCTGCAATAATTCCCCCGGCGCGATCAGTCGATCACAGGCCATTCGTAACGGGCGATGGTTCTTCTGGCCGGCACCGGTGAAGCCGCATGCTGCTTGCGCGAACGCTTAATCGCATCCATCGCAGCATCGGCCTTGTTCAGCAGTGCCTGGGCGTTGACGCAACCCAGCTCGGCCACCGTCACGCCCACGCTGGCACCGTCATAATCGATCAGCGCCGCATCCAGCTTGAAGCGTCCGCGCACCGCGCTCTGCAACCGCTGCGCCAGCGCGGCAGCGGCCTGGTTCGCACTGGCCCGCTGCTCCCTGGCCAATATCACGAATTCATCGCTGCCGATCCGCGCCGCCATATCGCCATCGCGCAACATCCGCCGCAGACGCTTTGCCACCGTCTGCAGAAACTGATCGCCCACCTCATGCCCGTACCGGTCGTTGATCGGCTTGAAATCATCCAAGCCGATAAAGGCCACGATCAACGCCTCGCCTTCCGGATGCGAGGCAAGACGCCGCTGCATCTCTTCCAGCAACGCCCGTCGATTGGGCAATTGCGTCACGGCATCGGTCAACGCCATCGCCGCCAGGGTACTGTTGGCCTGTTGCAGCGCTACCACCAGCCGCTCCCGATCGACCTGCTGCCCGATCAATTGCGCGAACAGCGCCAGCGCATGCGTCGCCATATCGGAAAGCGGCCTGCGCTCGTTGCTGGCCGCGCACAAGGTCCCAAACAGCTCCCCGCCCTTTTCGCGCACCGCGGCGTTCGCATAGGTCACGACACCCAGCGAATGGGCGATCCCGCAGTCGCCCCAGTAGTTCGCGATGTCGTCGGCATAGAACCGCCGCTGATCCAACGCCCGCTTGCTGAGCGTGTCCGCCCAGGGTGTCGACAAGCCTTCCGGAATGGTCAAGCGATGGGTGTTGCGGGCATACAAGACATGCAGCACACCCGCCGGCTCATCCAGCCGCGTCAGATACGTCGACTCCATCCCCGTCACCGACTGCAGCAGCTCCAGCAACGGCCGCGCCAAGCCCTCCAGCGTATGCGCATGAGCGATGGTGGCAGCCAAGGCACCAAGGAGGTTGGATGGAAGGGGCGGGCGGATGACTTGGCTCATATGTCAGGAATATCGGCATATGGACGATGTTCTGAAGTTGGCGGATGGCAGCGGGGCGCTCGGAATGGATGCCTGGGCGGTTTATTCATGCGCGCCATTTATTCATGCGGGTTATTGCTGGGGGCTAGGGCGCGGTGGAATGGGGATTGCCTGCGGCGCTTTCGGTCCCTAACAGGCTGTTGAGAAACACCCCATCGAATCAACAGCTATAAACTCCATCTATTGCTCTACGGCTTCGCTCGCGCCTGGCGTGTCATTCCCCGAATGCTAGATGCACGTTTCCTCAGGTCGGCGACGGATTCCACCAACCGCCAAGGCCGCCCAGGCGAACCAGGTTATAGGCAGCAAAGTTCCACGCCACGTAGCCCTTCACTCGGGCAAGACCGACCAAGGGCAGTTTGCGCAAGCTGCCGATGGTCTTAACCCATCCAAAGCCCTGCTCGATCCGCTTGCGGATCTGCTGGCTTATCGCATATCCCTTACTACGCGCCGTGCGCCCGTCAATCGCACTGCGACGACCATTCGTATGGCGGGCGATATGCGGCTTGATCTGCCGCTCGCGTAACGCTTGGACAAACTCTTGCGTGTCATAGCCCTTGTCCGCACCAAGAGTATTGCCGCGCGAAAGATGCTCATCAACCAACGCTAACGCACCCTCGCGCTCAGCGGTGCCCGTCGCCACGCGCACGTCGATGCCCACGATCAGGCCATTGCGATTTTCCATCAAGCTGTTCGCTTGATAGCTGAGTTTGGCCTCCTTGCCTTGGCCTTTGCGCATCAAGCGGGCATCCGGATCGGTGCTGGAGGCGTGTGTGTCGTTGCTGCGCGGCTTGCCGCGAAAATCCCCGTCATCCTCGTCGCTGCCATCCTTGGACCGAAAGCTTTTATGCGACGCCCACGCTTCCAGTAGCGTGCCGTCCACCGAGAAGTGATCGTCGCTGACCAGATCGCCCACCCGCGCCAGCAGCACGGTGTTGGCGAAGAAGGCTTGCGCGATCGCCTCATCGAACAGACGGTCGCGATTGAACGAGAACGTGGAGTGATCCCATACTGGATCGTCGATGTTCAGACCGACGAACCAGCGAAACAGCAGATTGTAGTTCAGCTGCTCCATCAGCAGCCGTTCGCTGCGCACGCTGTAGAGCACTTGCAACAAGGCTGCGCGTAGCAGGCGTTCGGGCGGGATCGATACGCGCCCGATCGGGGCATAGCGTGCCGCAAGCAGCGGATCGAGTTGCGACAGAATGGTATCGACAAGGATCCGTAAGGTGCGGATGGGATGATCCTTCGGCACACGTTCCTCCACCGACACATACGAGAACATACCCAGCTGTTGCACATCCAATCCGCGCACCATCAAACCCTTGCGATTGATACTGGCTATGATTGTGCCAAAGCGGATGCGTTTCTCAACAGCCTG
>NZ_DATEJY010000099.1:0-19741 GCF_035277725.1 Dyella sp.
GGGATTTCATCCCAGCCTGCGAAGTTACCTACATCGGTGCTGCGGGGCTGTCTTCGCCGAGCGGTCCCAGGTTTCTCACGATCATGCTTTGCGGCGTCGACAGCGGCAGTTGCGCCTTTGCCAGTCGCGACAGAATGTCGAACAGCAGCGCGCTCTTCACTGCGGAAGCTTCACGCGGGCTGTGCACGTAGGCCACGCCGCTGAAGGTCATCGCCGTGGTGGTGACGTCGTCCAGTGTTACCGCCGGTGCGGGTGTTTCCATCGTGGATTCATTCGCGTGCAATGCTTCCAGCATGATCTCGCGCACCTTTGCCGCATCGGTATCCAGCGGCATCGGCAGGCTCAGTTTCACACGGCCGAGTGCGTTGCCGTGGGTGACGTTGCGCAGGTTCTGCGTGATGAACTGCGAGTTGGGCACGATCATGGTGGAGCGATCGCTCAACTGGATTTCGGTGGCGCGCACGTTGATGCGGCGAATATCGCCTTCCACGCCGGGCATGCTCACCCAGTCGCCGACTTTCACTGGCCGTTCGGCCAGCAGGATCAGGCCGGAAATGAAGTTCGACACGATCGCCTGCAAACCGAAACCGATACCCACCGACAACGCGCTGGCGATCCAGGTCAGGCTTTCCAGGCTGACGTCAGCGGTGCGCAGAGCAAGCGCCACCACGATCACCACCGCCACGTAGTTGATCAGTGTGACGATGGAGTTCTGCATGCCGATGTCGAGCGTGGTCTTCGGCAGCAACTGGTCGGCCAGCCAGCGGCGCACGATGCGCACCGCCACCATGCCCAGCGCAAACACCAGCAAGGCATTGAAGATCGCACCCGGCTTGATGGTGAGCTGGCCTACCTTGAGGCTGGAAAACACATTGCCGATGTGCGCGAAGATGTCCTGCGGGCCGCCGCCGAACGGCACCAGCAGCGTGCCCACCGCCACCAGCAGCAACAGGATCTGCGCGACGGCAGAAGCCACTGTCGAGGCCTGTTCCAGCATGTTCGGCTGGATGCTGAAGGTGGATTGCAGGCGATGGCCGCTGCGCCCGTGCGGATTGAGCAGGGTGTGGAACAGATCGCGTTGCAGGTGCGAGAGCATGTACAGCGAGGCCACGATCATGCCGATCCACAGCATCTGCCACGAGATGAAGAAACCCAGCGCCACGAAGCCGGTAAGCACGGCAAGCCACGCCACCACCACGCCGAGCATGGCCAGCCCGAACAGCCCGCCGACCCATAGCGCGTGTTGCGGCGGCTTCTCGCCTTCTTTTCGCTGCGTGGTGCGCGCACGCTTGGCGCGCGTCAAGGCTGCGCCGGCCAGGCCGGTAATCAGCAAGGCGAGAAACGCGCGCGTGCAAACCGTTGCCGGCAGGCTGGCGCCCGACAACGTATTCAGTCGCCCAAGCAGGCCCAGCAACAGAAATGCGCCCCCCAGCAACCACGGAAACCAGCGCAGGCTGCGTGCGGTGAACTTGGTCAACGCCGGCAGTCGCCAGGAAGGATGTTTCACCGAAAGCAGCGCGCGCCCCAGGCCGGCTACGAACGCTGCGAAGAACACCGAACGCACCAATCCTTGTGCAAAAGTCTGCACTTCGTCGTCCAGCGTGTCATTCCAGTTGAAGCCCTGATACACCAGCCATGCGGCGAGGCCGAGCGACAAGGTGACGGTCAGGGTGAAGACCGCCGTCATCGCGCTGCGCCGCAGATGCCCATCGGGCAGATAGCGGCTGGCAATGGCCAGCGCCAGCCGTTCCACCAGCGAACGGCCGGGCACGATCAGCAGCAACGCACCGATCAGGCACAGCAGCAGCGGTTGCCGGTTGTCGGGTTCCCACGCGATGCCGGCATCTTCGAGCAGCAGATCCTTGACGTGGCCGATGCGGGCGATGTCATCCGGAAATGCTTTCTTCAGGTCGCGCCAGAAGGCGATGCCTAGCGGCGAGTTGGTACGCGAGCCAAGTTGCGCCTGAAATTGCTCGTTGTGCGCTTCGACCACTTGCGAGGCGAACTTCACCGCATCCTGGCTCAACAGCTGCGCCTGTTTGATCTGCCCATCCAGCCGGGATTTGCTGCGCTCCAACTGGCGGCGCTGCTGGCTCACCGCTGGCGTTTCCGGCGGCGCACCGGCAGCCGGTGCGGGGCCGAGCACGGTCAGCCGCGTCTGCACGCTTTCCAGTTCGGGGGTGAGCGTTTGCACCAATTGGTCGGCTTGCTGCTGGATCTTGCCGGCCTCATCGCGCAGATCATTCAACGATGCGTTTCCGCCCTTGCTGTTGAAGGCAGTCTTGATGTCGTCCAGCTGCTTGCTGAGAGCGGCCAGTGTCTGCGCCGGATCCGGTGCGGGGGTGGCACTGGCGGTGGATGCATCCGGCGCATTCTGGGCCAGGGCAGGGTGCGCGGCTGACAGCAGCAAACCGGCCAGCAGGCACGGGACGATGAGCTTACGAAGGAAATGTGGCATGGCGGGCATGATCCGAATGGCACCGCCGATGGTCAATTGTTACTTCGCGGATGCGGGTTTCACGTGGGGTTAGCATTCAGCCCCCGTAGGTTGGGGTGCGAACCCCAACATCGCCATGCCGACGAGGCGCGATGTTGGGGGGTTCGCACCCCAACCTACGGCAGAGCGCCCTGTATAGTGCGCCCTTCGACCCCATCTCATTGGCTCGCCAAATGGACTCCGCGCCATGATCTTTCGCTGGTTCGAATCCCTCATCGATGCTTTCAAGGACCCGGTTGACACGATGCCGCCCAAGTCCGTGGGGCGGTTCTATGTGTTCTACCTGCGCCAGGTGTGGCCCGTGTTCGCGGTGGCGATCCTGGTGGGCTTTGGCGTGGCGATCGTGGAAGTGTCGCTGTTCGGCTTTATCGGCCGCATCGTCGACATGGCCAAGGGCGTGCCGGGCAAGGACTTCTTCGCCGTCCACGGACGCGAATTGCTGTGGATGGCGTTCGTCGCGCTGGCGCTGCGTCCGTTGTTCATCGGCGCGCACGACATGCTGGTCAACCAGGCGATCGTGCCGAGCCTGACCAATCGCATCCGCTGGCAGAATCATCGTTACGTGATGCGCCAGAGCCTGGGTTTTTTCCAGAACGATTACGCCGGGCGCATCGCCAACCGCATCATGCAGACGGGCGCATCGTTGCGCGAATCGGCGGTGCAGATCGTGGATGCGATCTGGTACGTGGCGATTTATTACGGCAGCGCGGTGGTGATGTTCGCCCACGCCGACTGGTGGCTTGCCGCACCTCTGGTGGTGTGGCTGTTTGGTTACATCGGCACGCTGTACATCTTCATTCCGCGCACGCGCAAGCGCTCCTGGGCGGCTTCCGAAGCGCGCTCGAAATTGATGGGCCGCATCGTCGACGGCTACAGCAACATCCTCACGCTCAAGCTGTTCGCGCATACCCAGCGCGAAGAAAGCTACGTGGCCGAGGCGATGGGCGAGCAGACCAGCAAGCTGCGCAGCATGACGCGGCTGACTACCTCGATGGATATTGCCATCACCACGCTCAACGGTTTCCTGATCGTGGGTACGTCAGCCATCGCCGTGTGGTTGTGGAGCCAGGGCAGGGTATCCGTCGGAGCGATTGCGCTGTCTACCGGCTTGGTGATTCGCATCAACAACATGTCCGGCTGGATCATGTGGGTGGTGAACGGCATCTTCGAAAACATCGGCACCGTGCAGGATGGCATCACCAGCATCGCGCAGCCGCGCGCCGTGCAGGACAAGGAAGGCGCCATGCCGCTGGAAGTGGTGGCCGGCGACGTACGTTTCGACGACATCCACTTTCATTACGGCAAGCAGGGCGGCGTGATTTCCGGCCTCGATCTGAAAGTGCGTCCCGGTGAAAAGATCGGCCTGGTCGGTCCATCGGGCGCCGGCAAATCCACACTGGTGAACGTGCTGCTGCGCCTGTACGACCTGGAAGGCGGGCGCATCACCATCGACGGCACGGATATCTCGCAGGTCACCCAGGAAAGCCTGCGTTCGCAGATCGGCGTGGTCACGCAGGACACCTCGCTGCTGCATCGCTCCGTGCGCGACAACTTGCTCTATGGGCGTCCGGATGCCACCGAAGCGCAGCTCAACGAAGCGATCCGCAAGGCGCGCGCCGACGAATTCATTCCCAACCTGGTCGATGGCGAAGGCCGTCTCGGCCTGGAAGCGCTGGTCGGCGAGCGCGGCGTAAAACTATCCGGCGGCCAGCGCCAACGCATCGCCATCGCACGCGTGCTGTTGAAAGATGCACCGATCCTGGTGCTGGATGAAGCAACCTCCGCATTGGATTCGGAAGTGGAAGCGGCCATCCAGGAAAGCCTGGAAGTATTGATGGAAGGCAAGACCGTCATCGCCATCGCGCACCGCCTTTCCACCATCGCACGCATGGATCGTCTGGTGGTGATGGACAAGGGCAAGGTGGTGGAAACCGGCACGCATGCGGAGTTGATTACGCATAGCGGTTTGTATGCGCGCTTGTGGCAGCGACAGACCGGTGGGTTTGTGGCGGCGGATGATGCGTTGGTGGCGTCGTAAATGAAAGCGTAAAGCGGTTTTTCGCAGGCTGGGATGCAATCCCGGCTTTCTCGCAAGCCTGACGCTGGGATTTCATCCCAGCCTGCGAGAGTAAGTGCAATAGATTAGGACATCCCTAGGCGAGCCAGCGAAACGCCCGCTTCAATTCGCGTTCGCCATCGGCGAGATAGCAACGCCCATGCGCCAGGATGATTTGTTGCGGATGCCAGGCCAGGATGGAGGCGAGGCCCTCGCGGGCGACGGATTTGCGAAAAGTCGAACGCCAGTCCAACGGCGTTTTGCCATCCGGATCCAGTACGCCACCGAGCCGGCCTACCCAGCGCAACATGCGTGGCAATTTCCCGGCTTCGAAATTCTCGATCAGGTCAGTCAGAACCAGCGTTCGACTGGCATGGTGAAAGAACACGAATTCTTCCATGACCTTGCTGCCGCGAAAGCGGAGTTGATCCAGCTCCGCACGCCATGCAGGCGGCGTCTCGTCGTCCAGATCCGCGTCAAAGGCGACATGGATGCGCTGGTTACGTGCGCGTTCGCGCACGCCGGGCGAAGCCCACGTGATAGCGCTTGGATATCGGCGCTTCCATGCGGCCATATGGGCGTAGTGCAGTTTGTTTGGAGAGACCAGATGTTGCACGGGCCCGATGGCGTCCAGTGCGGAGAACAGCGCATCGTCCGGTGCGATCGGCGAGTGGCACCACAAGCCGCCTTGCGCGAGCTTTGCCACTGTCATCCGTGTTGAGAATGGGGCGTGCATTCCGAACACGGCCGACATATTCACGATCGGGCCGTCGACGATCCAGATATCCGGCCCGATCGGCTTGAGGACGTTGATGGGTTGGTAAAGCATCAAGTCGGTCATGATGGTTTTGTAGGCTGGGATGAAATCCCAGCTTTGTCAGGCCCATTCACGCTGGGATTCCATCCCCGCCTACGAGGTGTGGCTGCTGCTCCTTGACCTACCGCTGGAGCAGGGATGGGAAGAGTTTTTCGTGATGGTCGAGATGCGCGACGTCACGGCGCCGCCGGCTTCCTGCCCAAATCCAGATGCCGCGACGCATAACGTGCCTCGCGCAACCGCTGCGCATGCGCCACCAGCAAATCGCCGCGCGTGATGATGCCGACCATGCGATGCGGCTTGTCCTTGCTCACCACCACCAGGCGGCCCACTTCGCGCTCCACCATGTGATCGGCGGCTTCGCGCAGGGTGTGGTCTTCGCGCACCACGATCGGCGCCACCTTGATCAGCGCTTGCACGGATGTATCGAGCGCGAGGTTGGCATCGTAAAGCTGGCGCCGCGTGATCACGCCCATCACCTGGCCTTGCGCATCGAGCACCGGAAAGCCCTGGTGCTTGGTGTTGGCGCCTTGCGAAGCCAGCCATTGGCGCACGTCGGCAACCGTCTGCTCGGCCTTGAGGCTCACCACGTCGCGGCTGCAGGCGTCGCGCACGTAGATCTGGTCCAGGTAATCGGCGGCGTAGTCGGATGGCACGCGCACGCCGCGGCGCACGATCTTCTCGGTCATGATGGTGTTGCGCATCAGCAGGCCGGAAACCAGATACGCCGCCGCGCAAGCGCCGAGCAAAGGCAACAAGCCATGCGGCTGCTGCGTGGTTTCAAACGCAAACACTACCGAGGTGAGGAACGCGCGCGACGCGCCCGCAAAGATCGCCGCCATGCACACCAGCGCCGCCAGGTGCGGGTCGACATGCAGCCACGGAGCCACATTGGCCAGTGCCATGCCCAGCACGCCGCCCATCGCACCACCGATGGTGAACAGCGGCGCGAGCGTACCGCCCGAGGTGCCGCTGCCCAGCGCCACCGACCACGACAGCAGCTTCAGCAGGCATAGCGCGAGCATCGCACTCATGCCGATGCTGCCGCTCAGCACGGCGGAGATATTGGTGTAGCCCACGCCCAGCGTCAGCGGCATGTAGTAGCCGACGATACCGACCACGATGCCACCCAGCGCCGGCCACCACATCCAGTGGATCGGCAGCTTCTCGAAATGATCTTCGATGGCGTAGGTGAGCTTGGTGATCCACACACTGACTACGCCCACCAGCACGCCCAGCACGATGTACGCCGCGATCGCCGACAACGTGGGCGTCTCCAGCGCCGGCATCGGGAACATCGGCGCGTTGCCTTCCAGCACGTAGCGGAAGCCGGTGCCGACGGTGGCGGCCAGTGCGACGGGAATGAGCGAACGCGCACGGCGTTCGAACAGCAGCAGTTCGACGGCCAGCAGCACGGCGGAAATCGGCGCCGAGAACACCGCTGCCATACCCGCGGCCGCACCGGCAGCGAGCAGCGTCTTGCGCTCGTCGGCCGTCACGTGCATCAGCTGCGCGATCAGCGAACCCAGTGCGCCGCCGGTGGCGATGATCGGGCCTTCCGCACCGAACGGCCCGCCGGTACCGATGGCGATCGCCGAAGACACTGGCTTCAGCCAGGTGATGCGCGGCGGGATGCGGCTTTCGTTGAGCAGCACCTGTTCCATTGCTTCGGGAATGCCGTGGCCGCGAATGGCGCGCGAACCCCAGCGCGCCATCACGCCGACGATCAAGCCACCGATGGCCGGCACCGCGATCACCCACAAGCCCAGGTGATTGCCGGCCGGGCTGCCGAAGTCATAGCTCCAGCGCCCATAGAAAGAAAGATTGGTAATAAGGCCGATCAGCGCCGTCAGCACCTTGGCGACGACGGCAACCACCCCGCCCAGTAGCATGGCGACAAACGCGATCCACAGCACCCGCCAATCCAGGGGCCGGAATTGCCGCGGCATCTGCGCGGCGGCAAGCGTGGGATCCAGCGAAGGCGCCAGCGGAACCGAGGCGCGGGTGTGTGATTCGTTATTCGGTGAATGCATGTGGATGAGTAGCCCCTGAAGTGCGCGCAAGGTTACAGGGATAAGTGTGCAGTAGCTGGCTGGAAAATGAATCGATTTTGCAGTGCACGAAAACTCACTGCCCTGTTTGATGGGGAAGGGGCAGGGATCAATGTTCCCAGCTTCAAGTTTTCAATCGCCGGAAACCCCAACCCGTCATTCCAGCGAAAGCTGGAATCCAGCGACTTTGAGGCCGAGAGACACTGGATTCCAGCTTTCGCTGGAATGACGGGTTGGGGATCCCTTGCCAAGCGGGAGAGGAAGCTGGTCGCGGCGTGGCACGTGGATGCTTGACTCTGGACCTTGATCAAAGGTCTAGACTTCGCTTCATGAACACGCCAACCCCCTCCCTCACCATCGGCACCGTCGCCAAGCGCGCCGGCGTTCCCATCGACACCATCCGCTACTACGAGCGCGAAGGCCTGCTGCCCGAGCCGCTGCGCCGCGCCTCCGGCTACCGCAGCTACAACGAATCGGCGATCAAGCGGCTGCGTTTTATCCGCCGCGCCAAGGAGCTGGGTTTCACGCTGGAAGAAATCCGCGACCTGCTCGCGCTCTCCACTGACCGCAGCGGCGGCGTGCGGGCGGTGCGCAAGCGCGCTGAGCAGCGCCTGGCAAGCATCGATGCGCGCATTGCCGAACTGATGCGCATCCGTGCGGGTTTGCAGCAATTGATCGAGGTCTGCCCGGGCCACGGCGATCCGGAACAATGCCCGATCCTGCGCGCGCTGGCTGACGAGGAGCCGCAAGCATGAGCGCGCAAGGTTCGTGCTGCCATAAGACCGAAGGCGACGCGCGCGATCCGATCTGCGGCATGCGCGTGGAGGCGGCCGGTGCGAAGCACTACAGCGACTACGCCGGCAAGACGTTCTACTTCTGCTGCGCAGGCTGCAAGGCAAAGTTCGATGCGGAACCGTCACGGTATGCGCAACCCGCGCCGATGATGATGCACGCCATGCCTGCGCATATTCACACCGGAACATCGGCGAAGGATCCGGTTTGCGGGATGACGGTCGACCCTGCCGCCACGCTGCATCATGCCGAGCACGATGGCCACGCCTATCACTTCTGCGCAGCAGGTTGTAAGCAAAAATTCCTCGCCGATCCCGGCAAATACCTGCATGAACGGCGCGCACCGCAGGCCGCCGTGCCTGGCGCGATCTACACCTGCCCGATGCATCCGGAGGTGCAGCAGGATCATCCCGGCGATTGCCCGAAATGCGGCATGGCGCTGGAACCGATGATGCCGAGCCTGGACGAGGATGACAGCGGCGAAGCGCGTGCGATGTCGCGCCGCCTGTGGTGGTTGATCGCCTTGACCCTGCCGGTGTTCGTGCTGGGGATGTTGCCGCACGCAGGCATGCATGTGGCTGCCACCACCGGATGGGTGGAAGCCGCACTTGCCAGCGTTGTCGTGCTATGGGGCGGCGCACCGTTCTTCGCACGCGGCTGGCGTTCGCTCAAGCCCTGGCAGCCGAACATGTACACACTGATCGCGACAGGTACCGGCGTGGCATGGCTGTACAGCATGCTGGCGTTTCTCGCGCCACAGCTGTTTCCTGCGGGGTTTCGCGATGCGCACGGTCGCGTCGGCGTGTATTTCGAATCCGCCGCGGTCATCGTCACGCTGGTCACACTGGGCGATTTCCTGGAATGGCGCGCACGCCGCCGCACGGGCGCCGCCTTGAAAGCCTTGTTGGGCCTGGTGCCGAAAACGGCGCGACGCATGTCGCATGGCGAAGAACACGACGTGCCGCTCGATGACGTGCAAGCAGGCGACGAACTGCGCATCCGCCCCGGCGAAAAAGTACCGGTGGATGGCGTGGTGTTGAGCGGCCACAGCCAAGTCGACGAAGCCATGCTCACCGGCGAGCCCATGCCCGTAAGCAAGGCACCCGGCGATCCGCTCACCGGGGGCACCGTCAATCAGCAAGGCGCGCTGACCATGCGCGTGGAAAAAGTCGGCGCCTCCACCATGCTCGCGCAAATCGTCGCGCAGGTAGCGCAGGCGCAACGCAGCAAGGCGCCGCTGCAACGCGTGGCCGATCGCGTCGCGTCGTGGTTCGTGCCGGCGGTGATCGCAATAGCCGTGCTGGCCTTTGCGGGTTGGGCATGGTTCGGGCCGGAACCACGTCTGGCGCACGCGTTGATTGCAGCGGTGTCGGTACTGATCATCGCTTGCCCGTGTGCATTGGGCTTGGCGACGCCGATCTCGATCATGGTGGCGAGCGGGCGGGGCGCGCAGCAAGGTTTGCTGTTCAAGGATGCCGCGGCGATCGAAGCGATGCGCGACGTCGATACGCTGGTGCTGGATAAAACCGGCACGCTTACTGAGGGCAAGCCTGCGCTGGTTTCCGTATTGGTTTTGGATAGCCATACGCGCGGCCACATGCTTGGCCTGGCGGCGAGCCTGGAGCAGGCGAGCGAACATCCGCTCGGCAAGGCGATCACGGCCGCGGCCAAAAACGAAGGCGTGGGTTTGCAGGCGATCGATGGTTTTCAGGTGCATGCCGGTGGCGGTGTCAGCGGACGAACGCCGGAGTATCAGCTGGCCTTTGGCAATGCATCGCTGATGCAACAGTTGAAGGTGCCGTTGGCAACGGAAACGTTGGTGCAGGCGGAAGCCTTGCGCAATGAAGGCGCCACCGTGATGTTCTTGGCTGTCGACGGCACGGTGGCGGGTTTGTTCGGCGTCAGCGATCCCATCAAGCTGGATACGCCGCAAGCGCTGAAAGACTTGAAAGCTGCCGGCCTGCGCATCGTCATGCTTACCGGCGACCACGCCACCACCGCCAACGTCGTGGCACGCGAACTGGCGATCGACGACGTGCACGCCAGCGTATCGCCAGCCGGCAAGGCGGCGGTAATTGAAAGCTTGCGCAAGCAAGGGCGACGCGTGGCGATGGCCGGCGATGGCATCAACGACGCACCGGCGCTTGCCGCTGCAGATGTCGGCATTGCGATGGGCCACGGCACCGACGTGGCGATGGAAACAGCGCAGATCACGCTGGTGAAAGGTCAGTTGGGCGGCATCCTGCGTGCGCGTGCGTTGTCGACGGCGACGGTGCGCAATATTCGGCAGAATCTGTTCTTTGCCTTTGTCTACAACGCGCTGGGTGTGCCGTTGGCAGCGGGAGTGCTGTATCCGTTGCTTGGCATCACCTTGTCACCGATGGTGGCGGCGTTGGCGATGAGTTTGTCGTCAGTGTCGGTGGTGACCAATGCGTTGCGGTTGCGAAGGCTTTCGTAGGCTGGGATGAAATCCCAGCATGACCATGCATGGCGGTGCTGGGATTACATCCCAGCCTACGATGCTGGGTGTGCCGTTGGCGACCGGGGTGTTGTATCCGTTGTCTGGCATCACCTTGTCACCAATGGTGGCGGCGAGCAATGCGTTGCGGTTGCGAAGGCTTTCGTAGGTTGGGATGAAATCCCAGCATGACCATGCATGGCGATGCTGGGATTACATCCCAGCCTACGATGCCGTCATTCGCCGGAATGACGAGAATGAGCATCTTCGCAAGGTTCGCTCCTCAGAAGCTTCAACGCCCTCCCAGCTCCGCCCCGGTCGTCGGGTTGATCTTCGCATTCGACGCCGTACGCCGCGCAAACGCCTTCACGCACGCCTGGTCTTCCGAATCCAATTTCACCTTCGCATGGCCGTCGCCACCATCCATCGCGACGAAATCATCGAGGTTGCTGATGAAGGTGAAGTTCTCATCGCTGTTCCATGGCCCGCGCGTATCGCCTTCGCCTTGCGAGGTATTCACGTACACATGCGCGAATTCCTGCTTGCCGGGCAGTTTGCCGGGCGGGAAGTTCGGTTCGATGGCGTACAGCGCTTTCTCGAAGGAAAGCTGGTGCGCGATTTCGCGCGTCATCAAAAAGCCCAGCGCTTCCTTGACGCCCGCATCATCGGTGACGTTGATAAGGCGCTCGTAGATGATCTTGGCGCGTGCTTCGGCCGCGATATTCGAGCGTAAGTCGCAGGTGGGATCGCCGATGGAATCGACGTAGGCTGCCGTCCACGGAATGCCGCCGGAATTGGTGAGCGCAGGACCGCCGCCATACAGCAGCTGCGTGACGTGCGAATCATTGCCCGCACCTTGCAGCGAGCGATACAGCTCGCCCGTTTCGGCAACCGCCTCGGCCAGTTCGCCCTTGGCGCCGCGGTTGAGCATGGCGACGATCGAGCCGATCACTTCCAGATGGCTCAGCTCTTCGGTGGCGATGTCCATCAGCATGTCTTTGCGGCCGGGGTCTTCTTCGGCCAGCGCCTGCGTGAAGTAACGCATCGCGGCAGCGAGTTCGCCTTGCGGACCGCCGAACTGTTCCAGCATCAAGTTGGCAAGGCCGGGGTTGGATTCGGAAACGTGGACGGAATACTGCAACCGCTTGTTATGGGAAAACATGGCGTAGGGTCTCCATAGTCGAAATGGCGTGCAGCACGCAGGCTGCCGCGTTAGCGCTTGGCGACGACACCTTCGGTGGCGTCGCGCGCGAGGAACTGCGTGGTGATTTGCGGAAGATGTTTCAGCAGCCACTCGGCCATGGCCTGTTCCTGCGGCAGGATGGCTTCGCAGGCGCGCTGGGTGGCCGTGTCGCCGGCTGCTTGCGCTGCGGCAATCAGTGTGGTGTAGGTGGCGATTTCCACATGTTCGAATACGTAGCCGGCGATGGCGCCTTTCACGATTTCGTCGGTATTGGCCATGCCGCCAACGGCTTGGCCGAAGGCCATGGTCTTGGCGGCGAAGTCTTTCGCAACCGACGGCTTGCCGCCGAGGCGGGTGATGCAGTCTTCCACGATGCGTTGCTGCTGCAGGGTTTCATCGATATGCGCTTCAATGCGCGCTTTCAATTCGGGGTAGTGCTGAATGCGCGATGCCTGGGCTTTCAGCATCTGCTCTGCCTGCTGTTCCATGGCGTGGGCATTGCGCAACCAGTCGAGCAGGTTTTCGTTGTGTTCGGCCATCGGTGATTCCTCGTCGCATGCGGACCAAGCAGTCGCCCGCGGCGCCAATCTGGACGCATGCGGGTCGACATGCGGTCAATCGCTTGTCAATGCGGGTGACACGCCGTCATGCCTTGAGCAGCAACAGCGTATTGAGTGCGAGGATGAAAATCGCCGAAGCGACCGTTGCCAACAGCGTGGACGATCTGACGCGGTAAGCACCCATGGTGCGTTTGCTGGAAACAAACCAGATCAGCGCAAGCATGGGGAAGGGCAAGGCGATGCTCAATACTACTTGGCTGAGCACCAATGCTTGCGTGGCATTGACGCCCAAATAGATCACCACAAAGCTGGGCAACATGGTGGCCAGGCGCCGCAGCCACAGCGGGATGGTGAATCCAACGAAGCCCTGCATCACCAATTGTCCGGCCATCGTGCCGACGGCCGAGCTGGACAAGCCGGATGCAATCAACGACACCAGAAAGATCACCGCCGCCGCGTGGCCAAGCAAGGGCGTGAGGCTGTGATAGGCACTCTGGATTTCGGCGACGTGCCTGTCACCAGCGTGAAACGCCGCAGCTGCCATCAGCACCATGGCGATGTTGATCAAGCCGGCAATGCCGAGCGCAATCGTCACTTCGATGTTGGAGAAGCGCAGCACGCGTTTACGTTCCGCTTCGCACGTCGAAGGAAAACGGTATTGCGTCAAGCCGGAATGCAGAAACAGGGCGTGCGGCATGACGGTAGCACCGAGAATGCCTGCCGCCAGCAGCAGCGCCTGTGAGTCCTGCAGGCGCGGCATCAGCAGTTGCCGGCCCGCCTCGGCCCAATCCACCGGCGCGATAAACAGCTCCAGCAGATACGACAGGCCCACCACGCCGACCAATGCGCCGATGGCGAGTTCCAGCTTGCGAAATCCGCTTCGTTCCAGCATCAACAACACGTAGGTGACGATGGCGGTGATCACCATGCCCGCCCACAGTGGCCATTTGAAAATCAGGCTCAGGCCGATCGCGCCGCCAAGAAACTCGGCCAGGTCCGTGGCCATCGCGGCGATTTCGCTGACCGCCCACATCAGCCACACCAGCGGCAGAGGAAATTGTTCGCGGCACAATTCCGCCAGGTTGCGGCCGGTGACGATGCCGAGCTTTGCCGAGAGCGCCTGGAGCAGCACCGCCACGATGTTCGCTACCAGCACCACCCACAGCAGTCCGTAGCCGTAGCGCGCGCCGGCCTGGATATTGGTGGCGAAATTGCCGGGATCCATGTACGCCACCGACACCACGATCGCTGGCCCCGCAAACGGCAGCAGCGCACTGAATCCACGCCGCTGGCCGTCCAGCACGGCGCGCATCTCGCGCATGGCTATGTCGTTGGCATGGGTTTGCGCGGGATCGTGCCTGACGTCCACGTAGCCGTTTCCATAGGGAATGCGAGTTCGATGCTAGAAAGCGCGGCGTGCAAATGATGCGTACAGGAAGGATTCGTCCAGTAAATGCATGCGCAGCCTGTGCGAGCGCCGGGCGCAGTGCTGTCGATGAGCTCGTTCATCCGGTAAAGACAAGGGCTTGTGCCGCCGCAGGGCATGCTTGCCACAAGCTATATGCGAGGTGCGCCATGGAATCGATCGAAGACGAAAGCGTTTCATTCGCCGGCACGACTTGCGCCATCGTCACCGTGTTGCGCGCCTTGCTGGATGCGCAACCGGACCAGGAAGCCGTATGGGAGCGGCTGCGCGCGGAGTACAACCGGGCCGCGACGCAATACGACGCCAATCCTGCGCTGGCGGGTGAGCACCGTTCGTTCGACGAGGTGTTCGACATGCTGGGTTTGCACGTGCGGGAAGATGCAACAACGTCTCCGGCTGCGCGTGACATTCATCGCAGCGGCCGTCCTCCTGATATCGCCACGGCCAATCCTACCGACGGCGTCGACGATGCCTCGATGTATTGACGATGCTCGCGATCCACATCGTAGGCTGGGATGAAAATCCCGGCATAGGAAGCCCGAAAGAAAGCTGGGATTTCATCCCAGCCTACGTGATTCGCAGTAAGCGTAAGCAGTTGTCGCAGTAGAAGCACCGCGCCGTTCGTCACCCCCTCCGCTACGTCGCGCGCTTCTACTGCACTCTCGTGCTTAGCAGACAGGCGCCTGTGTGGCGTTTTTTTTCGTGCAAGCGCTTTTCACTGCGCCGAGACTTCCGCTACAGATGAGCTTAGGGATGATCGCTGCGTGCGACACACAGGCGTGTCGTGCGTGGTTTTGATCTGGAGTAAAGAAATGGCAAATGAAAACGGTAGTCGTGGCGGCCGCGGGTTCGCCGGTATGGATGAAGCGCGGCAGCGTGAAATCGCCAGCCAGGGTGGACGTGCAGCACACCAGAGCGGCCACGCCCACGAATTCAGTTCCGAAGAAGCGCGTGAAGCAGGGCGCAAGGGTGGCGAAGCCGTGAGCCAGAATCGTGAACACATGTCCGCGATCGGCCAGAAAGGCGGTGAAGCGGTGAGCGAGAATCGCGAGCACATGGCGGATATAGGCCGCAAGGGCGGCGAGAACAGCCATGGTGGTTCCCGTTCGAGCAATGCAAGTTCACGTGGCGGTAGCAGCGAGCAGCATGCGGAGGCCGGGCGGCAGGGTAACCGGCATACGTAACCTGGCTGGTAGGTTGGGGTGAGCGGAACGCGAACCCCAACATCGCCATGCATGCGGGCATCACAATGTTGGGGTTCGCACCCCAATCTACAGCAGGTCTTCTATGTGCACGGGTAGATCGCGCACGCGCACGCCGGTGGCGTGATACACCGCATTGGTGATCGCCGCCGCAATTCCGGTCAACCCGATCTCGCCAATACCCCGCGCACCCATCGCATTGAACTTTGTATCCGGATAATCCAGAAACACCACCTCCATCTGCTCCGGCATGTCCGCGTGGCTGGTCATCAGGTAATCGGCCAGGTTGCTGTTCACCGCCTTGCCGTTGCGTTCGTCGTAGCGCGTTTCCTCGAACATCGCCATGCCGATGCCCATCACTACCGCGCCTTCGATCTGGTTGCGGCCGGTAAGCGGATTGATGATGCGGCCGGCGTCGATCACGGTGACGGTGCGGTTGACGCGCAGGCGTGCGAGCTTGGGTTGCCACGCGACTTCGACAAAGTGTGCGCCGAAGGATTGCATGGAATATTGCGGATTTTTCTGGCCGAACGTGCTCTGGCCTTTGCCGTGGCCTTCCACTTGCGCGACGCGTGCGGATGAAAGGATGTCGCGGAAATGTTTGCCCGCATCGGGACGTTGGTCTTTGCGATGCACCTTGCCTTGGGTAAAGACAAGCTCTTTCGCTTCGACGCCTTTGAAAGATTCGTTTTCGCTGGCGATGGTTTTCAGCTGCTCGCCGGCTTGCTCGATGGCTTGTACCAAGGCAGGCACCATCGAGCCGGTGGCCATCGAGCCACCTGACCACGGCCCGGGCGGCAGATCGCTATCCCCGATCACCACTTTCACCGCATCGACGTCGACACCGGCCAACGCCGCGGCCATCTGCGCGATGACGGTATACGTGCCGGTGCCGATATCCTGCGTGCCGCTGGCGACGCGCACACTGCCATCGCCGAACAGCGTGATCTTCGCTTCGGCATTGAAACGTGCGGCCATCCAGTTGCAGGCCGCCACGCCCCAGCCGAGCACCGTGTCGCCGTCGCGCATGGAACCTGCTGCTGGATTGCGGCGCGACCAACCGAACAGCTCCGCGCCATGCGTGAGGCATTCCTTCAAGTGGCGCGACGAGAAGGGAATGTTTTTCTCTTCGTCTTTTTCCGGTTCGTTCTTCAGGCGCAGCGCGACCGGATCCATGTTGAGTGCGATTGCCAGCTCATCCATCGCCGATTCCAGGCCGAACGAACCAGGCACCTTGCCGGGGCCGCGCATGGAGGTGCCGGTGCCCACGTTGCGTTCGGTATAGGCGCCAGTGACGCGCAGATTGGCTGTGCTGTACATAAAGCCAGAGGCTTCGCCGCAATCCTCCTGGTAATCGGAAAGCTGGCCGCGCATGTCGATGTAATCCTGGCGCAGCGACACGAGGCGGCCGTCTTTTTCGGCGGCCAGGCGCAGGCGTTGTTGCGTATGCGGGCGGTGGCCGACGTTGTGGAACATCATCTCGCGCGATACCACCAGCTTGACCGGCTGGTGCAGGTCGCGCGCCGCGGCGGCTGCCAGCAGCGCTTGTGGCCATGGCCATAGCTTGCCGCCGAAACCGGTGCCGAGATATTCGGTGATCACACGTACGTTGTCGGTGGGCACACCCAGCATTTGTGCCATCACCGCGCGGTAATTCATGATCGCCTGGGTGGTCTCGTACAGCGTGAAGTGCGAGCCGTCCCACAAGGCCACGCTGGCGTGCAGTTCGATCGGGTTGTGCGTTTCGGTGGGGGTGCTGTAGGTCTGGTCGATCTTGACCGGCGCGTGCTCGAAAGCACCGTCAGCATCGCCGCGCTCGGTCTGCTTTTCCGGTGGTTTATCCGCGCTCAACCGCGTGGATACCGATGGCGCCTTGACGTCCGCGTACGTCGCCTTGATCGCGCGCGCCGCCGCCACCGCATGCTCGTAGGTATCGGCCACTGCCAAGGCCACGTATTGGCCGTAGTAGCGTACCTGGTTGTCTTCCAGCGGCGGGCGCTTCTCGTCGAGCATCACTTTGCTGGCTTTGGACACGTGATAGAACGTGCCGATGTTCTCGTGCGTGTAGATCTTGCGCACACCCGGCATGCGTGCGGCGCTCGAGGTGTCGATGTTCGCAATGCGCCCGTTGGCGATGGTGGCGCATACCGGTACGGCATACACCAGGTCGTGAAAGTGAAAATCGGCGGCGTAGCGCGCCGTGCCGCTGACTTTCAGCGGGCCATCGATGCGCTTGTGCGGGCGGCCGATGATGGGAAGCGTGGAGAGGTTGTCGCTGGGTGACATGGTTGTCCTCACGCCGTGGCTTCGGTGAGCGCCTGCACCAGGCAACGGCGGGCGAGTTCCTGCTTGAAGGCATTGCCGCGTTGCGGCTTGGCATCCGCAAGCAAGGCATGTGCAGCCTTGTCGAACAGTGCTTGGGACGGCGCCTGGCCAGTGAGTGCCTGTTCCGCCTCCTGCGAGCGCCATGGACGGGTGGCAATGCCACCCATGGCGACGCGTGCGGTGGCGATGTTTCCACCTTGCAATGTCACGAGTACGGCCGCCGACGCCAGCGCGAATTCGTAGGAGGCACGATCGCGCAATTTCAAATAATGCGAACGCGCGCCTTGCTGCGGCTTGGGTAGCAGCACGTAAGTAATCAGGTCGCCGGGCTCCATTACTGTTTCCCGCTGCGGTGTATCGCCCGGCAGCAGAAAGAAATCATTGATCGGCACCTGCCGTTCGCCCTTGCTGCCGTGGATGACGATGCTGGCTTCCAGCGCCATAAGCGCCACATTCATGTCGGACGGGTTGGTGGCGATGCAATGTTCGCTTACGCCGAGTATCGCCAGATTGCGGTTGTAGCCGTCGATGGCCGGACAGCCGCTGCCGGGCTCGCGCTTGTTGCATGCAGTGTGAGTGTCGCGGAAATACACGCAGCGCGTGCGTTGCAGCAGGTTGCCGCCGGTGGTGGCCATATTGCGCAGCTGGCCGGACGCTCCGGCCAGCAAGGCCTGCGACAGCACAGCGTAGTTGCGTTGCACTTCCGGAAGCGTCGCCAGATCCGCATTGCGTACCAATGCGCCAATTTTCAGCCGTCCATCCGGCGTGGTTTCCACCTGATTCAACGGCAGATGGTTGATGTCGATGACGTGGCTTGGCCGCTCCACGTCCAGCTTCATCAAGTCGATCAACGTGGTGCCGCCGGCCACGTAACGTACTTCGGCGCCTTGTTGCGCCGTCGATGCGTGCGCGCCGGCCTGGATAGCCTGCTGGATGTCGTTGGCACGGGAAAAGGCGAAAGTCTGCATAAGGCACTCCGCTCAGCCGCGCCGCACCTGTTTGAGCGCCGCAAGAATGTTCCGGTATGCACCGCAACGACAGATGTTGCCACTCATCGCTTCGCGCAGATCGGCGTCGCTCTCGCCCCATTTTTCATGCAGCACTGCCACGGCGGACATGATCTGTCCGGGCGTGCAGTAGCCGCATTGGTAACCGTCGTGATCGACGAATGCCTGCTGCATGGGATGCAGCGAGCCGGGTTGGCCCAGGCCTTCGATAGTGGTGACTTCATCGCCGTCGTGCATCGCCGCAAGGCTGAGGCAGGCATTGATGCGGCGCCCATTCACGTGCACCGTGCAGGCGCCGCATTGCCCGTGGTCGCAGCCCTTCTTGGTGCCGGTGAGTTGCAGTTCGTTGCGCAGCACATCGAGCAGGCTGGTGCGATTGTCCACGTCCAACTCATGCGGCTTGCCATTGACGACGATGCTCACGTGCGAGTGAGCGTCGTCAAGGCGAGCCACGTGCTGATGCGCCTGGTCGTGCGCTGCGCCTGCCTGGGCGCTGGACCATCTGACTCCGGAAGCCATGCCGGTTATCCCGATCATCTGCAGAAAGCTTCGGCGCGATGCATGCTCCGGCGAATCATCTGGACGCTGAGGCATGCCACGGTTCCCTCACGACGAAGGTGAGGGAAATTCAAGCGTACCCGTGGTTAGCGTGATGTGCAGAGAAGGGCAATGGCGCGACCAGATCAGTCGCGATCGGGCGCACCCAAGGGGAAAAGGGGGCGATACGGCCGGGCTTCATCCACCGCGCGCGCGAACGACGGCCGTGCAAGCAGGCGCTTGCGGTATGCGATGAGGTTGGTGAGCGACGGATCGATGCGATGCGTCCAGTCGGCATAGAACAGCGATGGCGCCGCGCTGCAGTCGGCCAGGCTGAAGTGATCGCCCGCGGCCCATTCCCGCCCCTGCAGTTGTTTGTCCAGCCATGCATAGGAGGTGTCAAGCATCTCGCGCGCATCGCGTACGCCGCGAGCGTCACGATGGTCTTCCGGACGAATGGCGTCGAACACGATTTTTTGCACCGGCGTGGTGACGTACCAGTCGAAGAAGCGATCGAGGTTGCGCACGTCCAGCGCGTCGCGCGCGTTCGCCGGCAGCAGCGAAACCGGGCCTGGGTAATGCAGCTCCAGATGCTCGATGATGATGCTCGATTCCATGATTGGCTGATGGCCGTCCACCAATACGGGAAAGCGCTTGATCGGCCAGATGGCGGCGAACTCGGCGTAGACCTCCGGCTGTTCCTCCGACAGCTTGCGCCATTCGAACGGGATGTCGTTTTCGTACAGCGCGACCAGCACCTTTTGGCAATACAGCGAAAAGGGATGGGCATAGAGTTTCAGGTTCATCGCGGTGGCTCCGTGGAAAAGGGG
>NZ_DATEJY010000100.1:0-3207 GCF_035277725.1 Dyella sp.
ACCACCGGTGAAGCGAACGTCATCGGTGACCTCCGGCCCGGCAAAATCCGGCGCGACAAACGACGCCATCGATTCCGATGATTTGAACTCTGCCTCGACCAAGAAAAGCCCGGCGAGTTCGTCCTGAAACTCATCGATGGCCATGCAGACATCAGGCATCTCTGGCAACCGGTGCCTGAGCTTGCGAATCCATTGGCCGGAAAGTGCGCTGGAAAGCAGCTGAAACTCCTCTTCCGACAAGTAGATGGAGGTAATCAACCGCGTGTGCGAATCGACATCGGCTTTCCGCGTCAGGCGAAAAATCGCCGGGCCGTCTAACAACGGCCTTGCCGCTCTGAGCCGAAGGCGGGCACCCGTTACGTAGAGATCCGCAATCCGAACGGATTGGAGATCAAGCCCCTGGGGAACCGCTTGACATAACCAGCGCCGCTCCCGCTCAATCCCCATATATGCGGGGTTATGAAAACCTAGGGATGCTCTGATCTATTCCACGTGCCCGGCATGACGTCCAGAAGGCCCGCAGGCCGTGCTGCGTGGCGCAGGGAAGACTGGCTGTCTTGGCAAGCCACGCGGCACGGCCTGCGGGCCTTCTGGACGTCACCCCATCATCAAATTTAAAACGTTGGGGCCGCACTGTATGCGCGCCTCGCTTCGCCACGCCGTCTAGACATACAACCAGTATGCCTTCGACGTCGCGGCAAACCGAGGCGCGCATACAGTGCGGTGACGGGTACGTGGAATAGATCAGAGCATCCCTAGCGAAGTCGCTAACCGACTATCCATACTCACGCTCTCTCTTAGGCGCTTGCCACCCGCGTCGATAATGGCTGCCACCGGTAATAAGGCTCATGCGCCAACGCCAACAACTCATGATCCTCGGGCGTGTCGCCATATGCGAACACACGCGAGAATTTGGAAAGCGGATAACGCTCTCGCACCAGGCGCGCCTTTTCATCGCGCACGCATTGGCGGCCAAGGTAGCGGCCGGTGAAGTGCCCGTTGCGTTGCTCGAGCGCGGAGCACAGCAACTCGATGTCGTGCTGTTGGCACCAATGGCTCAGGTATAAATCCAGGCCGCCCGAAACGACAACGACGGTATCGCCGCGCTGCTTGTGCCAGGCGATGCGTTTCATCGCTTCCGCACGCAGCGTGGCGGGCAGGACGTGCTGGGCGAAATGCTTGCCGTGCGCTTCCAGTTCATGCGTGGGAATGCGCCAGAAGCCCAGGCGGCAGATCAGCGCGCGCACCACGGTGCCGGAAACGATGCGCGCCTTGTAGCCGAACAAAAACGGCATGAGCAGCACGCTTCCCAGCCACTTGCGATGTGGGCGAACTGCCAGGCGCATGAAATGCGGCATGGTTTCCTTGTAAGTGATCGTTCCGTCGAAATCGAACAGGGCAAGATCCATTGCTGGCTCCAAGGTTTGAGCTGCAAATCTTGCATGGCGCGTGACATCTCGCAAGATCGCTCGTCATCCCGGTGACATGTGCGCGGATAGTGATGGCGGCAAGAGACGGTTCCCTCCCCTGCGATCGCAGGGGAGGGAACGCATTACGACTGGCATGAAGTGCGCGCCTCGAACATCGCGCTCAAACCGGATCCTTCTCATACCGAGCCACACTATCCGGCAACTGCACCCACGCATGCCGCCGGCACTCATACACCGAGTCCTGCGGCGGCGGGAAATGAGGATCGGCAAACGCACCGACCGCCACCATCACGTATTGATCGTTGCCTTCTTCGGTATGAAATACGTTGCTTCCGCAAACCGGACAGAAGCGAAAACGGAACTTCGCGCCTTGATCACCCGTGCGCACGAAGTCGGTGGCACGGCCGGTGACCGTGAAAGGCGCCGCAAAAGCCGCAAGCGCGGCAAAGACACTGCCGGTGCGCTGTTGGCAAGCCAGGCAGTGGCAAACGCCTGCGCCTAATGTTTCTCCTTGCACTTCGATGCTCAACTGCCCGCAATAGCAGGAGGCGGTTCTTCTTGACATGGCGATCCCCGGTGGCGGTGGCAAACCGTATGGATGGTACGCCTTCGAACGTCCGCCGCGTAGGCTGGGATGGCAATCCCAGCTTTCGTTACGCACCTTGCGATCAGTGCTCGCCTTGCTGGCGAATGGCATCAAGTTCCGCCAGAACATGTTCCGGCAGCTGCAATGCCGCAGCTTGCAGATTTTCGCGCAAGTGCTGCAGTGACGACGTACCAGGTATCAGCAGGATGTTGGGCGAGCGCTGCAGCAACCAGGCAAGCGCAACCTGCATGGGCGTGGCCTTCAGTTCCGCCGCCAGCTTGGAAAGCCCGGATGACTGGATCGGCGTAAAGCCGCCGAGCGGGAAGAACGGTACGTACGCAATGCCCTGTGCGGCCAACTCGTCGACCAGCGCATCGTCTGACCGCTGCACCAGGTTGTAGTGGTTCTGCACGCACACAATCTTGGCGATGCCTTGTGCTTCGCGAATCTGCGCGGCCGTGACATTGCTCAAGCCGATATGGCGAACCAATCCCTGCTGCTGAAGTGCGGCCAGCGCTTCGACCTGTTTGGCAATCGAGCCTTCGCTGGGCGCATGCACATTGCCCATGATGCGCATGTTGACGACATCCAGCGCATCCAATCCAAGGTTACGCAGGTTGTCATGCACGCCGCGCTTGATGTCTTCCGCCCCTTGCGCAGGCAGCCAGGAAGCATCGTCGCCGCGCACTGCGCCCACCTTGGTCACGATCAGCAAATCCTGCGGATAAGGATGCAGCGCTTCGCGGATGATCTGGTTGGTGACGTGCGGGCCGTAGAAGTCGCTGGTGTCGATGTGGTCGACGCCGGCGGCCACGGCTTCGCGCAGCACGGCGATGCAGGCCGCGCGGTCTTTCGGCGGTCCGAAGACGCCAGGGCCGGCCAGCTGCATCGCGCCGTAGCCCATCCGGTTCACGTGGCGGCCGGCGAAGGCATAGGTGGAAGCAAAGGGGATGGACATGGCGATCTCCGCAGGGGGTGAAGGTTGCCCATCACTATGGGGAAGCACCGCCTGTCCGATAATCGGGTTCAATGTGCACGGGTTGTGCGAGGAATTGAACAATGGCCGAGATCAATGACCTGATGGCCTTCGTTGCCGTGGTGCGCGGGGGCGGCTTCCGCGATGCGGCCCGGGTGAGCGGCGTCTCCGCCTCCGGCCTCAGCACGGCGGTGCGCCGGCTGGAGGCCAGGCTC
>NZ_DATEJY010000101.1:0-3535 GCF_035277725.1 Dyella sp.
CCATTGCTGTCCGGGGAAATTCGCTGCGCTCTAGACAAGCACATCTGCAACTCAACCGAAGCCCTTTTTTTCCAGCAAATTCAAAGCTAGCGATTCGTCGCCCCGGCGAACGCCGGGGCCCAGTGTCTTTGACGACCTGTAAGTCGCTGGATCCCGGCTTTCGCCGGGACGACGAGCTTTTTAGCCATTTCACTTAAACAAGCAAAACTTTCCCCGGACAGCAATGGGCGAAAGCCGGAATGACGGGAGCAGGGATTACGTGGGCAGACGGCGAATGCGCGCGCCCAGGGTGCTGAGCTTCTCTTCGATGTTCTCGTAACCACGATCGATGTGATACACGCGATCCACCGTGGTATCGCCTTGCGCCACCAGCCCCGCCAGCACCAGGCACGCTGAGGCGCGCAGATCGGTCGCCATGATCGGCGCTCCGCTCATCTTGTCCACGCCGCGAATGATCGCGGTATTGCCTTCCAGGCGAATGTCCGCGCCCAGGCGTTGCAATTCATGCGCGTGCATGAAGCGGTTTTCGAACACCGTTTCGGTAATCACGCCAACACCATCCGCCACGCAGTTGAGCGCGGTGAACTGCGCCTGCATGTCGGTGGGAAACGCGGGATACGGCGCGGTGGTGATGTTCACGGCTTTCGGGCGACGGCCTTGCATGTCCAGCTCGATCCAGTCCGGACCGGTGGAGACATGTGCCCCGGCTTCCTCCAGCTTCACCAGCACGGCATCCAGCGTATTGGCGCGTGCATTGCGTGCACGGATCTTGCCGCCGGTCATCGCCGCGCCTACCAGGAAGGTACCGGTTTCGATGCGATCGGGCAGCACTTCGTAATGGCCACCGTGCAGGCGTTCCACACCATGGATGACCAGCGTGGACGTGCCCGCGCCTTCGATCTGCGCGCCGAGCGCATTGAGGCAGTTGGCCAGGTCCACCACTTCCGGCTCCTGCGCCGCGTTTTCGATAACGCTGGTGCCATCGGCGAGTACCGCCGCCATCATCACGTTCTCGGTGCCAGTGACGGTCACCATGTCCATCATGATGCGCGCGCCCTTCAAGCGCTTGGCGCGAGCCTTGATGTAGCCGTTCTCAACGTCGATCTCCGCACCCAGTGCCTGCAGGCCGCGGATGTGCTGGTCCACCGGGCGCGAGCCGATCTGGCAGCCGCCGGGCAGCGATACTTCCGCCTGGCCGAAGCGCGCCACCAGCGGCCCCAGTACCAGAATCGACGCGCGCATAGTTTTCACCAGCTCGTACGGCGCGAAGTAGCGGTCGGCGGAGCGCGGGTCCACCTGGATCTTCATGCGGTCGTCCAGCACCAGCTGCACGCCCATCTGGCCGAGCAGTTCCATGGTGGTGGTGACGTCGTGCAGGTGGGGCACGTTGCTGATCGTGACCGGCTCATCGGCCAGCAGGCAGGAAGCGAGGATCGGCAGCACGGCGTTCTTGGCGCCGGAAATGCCCACTTCACCGCGTAGCGGCTCGCCGCCGCTGATCAGGATTTTTGCCATGGGTGAATCCTTGAAATAAGTGACGCCAGCAGCGACGGCGTCAACGGCGCGCAGCGGCTTCATCGGGTGTCAGAGTCTTGAGTGCGAGCGCGTGAATGGCGCCTCCCATGAGGTCGCCGAGGGTGCCGTACACCAGGCGGTGCCGCGCCAAGGGCAGCTTGCCCTTGAACTGCTCGGCCACGACTTCCGCCTCGAAGTGCACCCCATCGTCCCCCTGCACGCTTGCCTTGGCGCCGGGCAGGCCCGTTTCGATCATTGCCTGGATGCTGGCTGCGTCCATTGATTTTCCAAATACTTAAAGAGCCTGAATGCCGGTTGCCGACCCGTAGAGGTGGAACCATCGGCGACAGGCATCAAGATAGAATGCGAATATGCCATGTTAATGGAAATCCGCTGTCGCAGAAACGACACATGTGTCGCCACCCTGTCCAGCTCCCTGCCGAGGACGCATGAACGCACCCATCGCCAAGCCCAAATCCACCCGGGTGGACGCCGCCGCCGTCGTGCGCAGCGCGCGCACGGTCATCGCCACCGAGGCCGCCGCCATCCGCGCGCTGGAGCCGCGCATCGACCAGACGTTCGTCGACGCCTGCCGGCTGATCCTCGGCTGCAAGGGGCGCGTGGTGGTCACCGGCATGGGCAAGTCCGGGCACGTGGGGCGCAAGATTGCCGCGACCCTGGCCTCCACCGGCACACCGGCGTTCTTCGTGCATCCGGGCGAAGCCAGCCACGGCGACCTGGGGATGATCCTGCCGCAAGACGTGGTGCTGGCCCTGTCCAATTCCGGCGAAACCGACGAAATCCTGTTCATCCTGCCGGTGATCAAGCGCCAGGGCATCCCGTTGATCGCCATCACCGGCAATCCGGATTCCTCCCTCGCCGGCCAGGCCGACGTGCACCTGGATGCCGGCATCTCCGCCGAAGCCTGCCCATTGGGCCTGGCCCCCACCGCCAGCACCACCGCCGCGCTGGTGATGGGCGATGCACTTGCCATCGCGCTCCTGGAAGCGCGCGGGTTTACCTCTGAGGACTTCGCGCGTTCCCACCCGGCGGGCAGCCTGGGGCGCCGTCTGCTGCTGCACATCAGCGATGTGATGCACACCGGCCCAGGCATCCCGATGATTTCTCCGGATGCCACGATCACCGAAGCCCTGATGGAAATGACCCGCAAGCACCTCGGCATGACCGCCGTCGTCGACAGCGAACAGCGCTTGCTGGGCGTATTCACCGATGGCGACTTGCGCCGTGCGCTGGACGACGATGGCGTGGATCTGCGCAATGCGCACGTCAGCGACTTGATGACGCGCGGTCCGAAGGTGATCGGCGCCGACAAGCTGGCCATCGAAGCGGCGCAGTTGATGGAGAAATACCAGATTCACGCTTTGCTGGTGGTCGATCACACGCAACGCGTGGTGGGCGCCCTCAACATTCACGACCTGCTGCGCGCCCGCGTGGTCTGAGAGACAACCCTGCATGGATTATTTGTCCAACCTGCCTGCCGACGTGCTCGCCCGCGCCGCCAGGATTCGCCTGGCCGCGTTCGACGTGGATGGCACGCTTACCGATGGCCGCCTGTGGTACAGCGAAAGCGGCCATGAAACCAAGGTCTTCCACGTGCACGACGGCCTTGGCCTGAAACGCCTGCAGGCGCATGGCGTGCAGGTTGCGATCATCAGCGCGCGCATCAGCCACCCGGTGGCCTTGCGTGCGGAAGAACTCAATATCGCCCACGTGTATCAGGGCCAATCCGACAAGCGCGAATGCCTGCGCCAGATCGTGGAAGCCTTGGGGCTCGCTCCCGAAGAAGCCGCCTTCATCGGCGATGATCTCCCCGACCTGCCTGCGATGGAATTCGCCGGCCTCGCCGTTGCGGTTGCCAACGCGCACCCATGGGTGGCGCAGCGTGCGCATTACCGCACGAACCTCGGCGGCGGCCTGGGCGCGGTGCGCGAAGTATGCGACCTGATCCTGCATGCGCAGGGCAAAAGCATCGCAGAGCAGGAGCACTGGCGGTGAGCTT
>NZ_DATEJY010000102.1:0-47511 GCF_035277725.1 Dyella sp.
GCCAGAGTGGCCTGAAGGCCGCTTGGCACGTGGCGGGCCTTCGATTGGCCATGATCAGTAGAGTGACCGTTGTGTTTTTTCATGGCGACGCATCCTTTCAGCGATGGGGATAAGGAGGTTTACGTCACGCAGCCACATGTCGTTTCAGCGTCACATCCACACACGGTTTCATAAAACCGCAACGCTTTCGGCACTCAACATGACGGCGCATGCACGCTTGCTGCTGGCTTACGGAAAGGTTGGAACAGTTTCTTGAACACGCTTCAGCCTTGCGCTGAAAAACCTCCGGCGAAACGAGAGGAGGCTCCGCACAGGAACCGAAGGTTGGCGCGATGGAGCAATCGATCGAAAGACTTCCTCCGTGAAGCAAATATGCGGCGCACCGCGCCTTACCACATGCCATGCACTGGCAACGCGACGAGGATTCGCTAAAGATGTGGCCGCCGGGTGAAACGGCGGCCGTACCGCATGTCAAAACGATTAACGGTCACCCATGCATCGCAAACATGCATGGCATGTGAAACATGACACGTATCCCGATAATCCCTTGTGAAGGGCATGGCAAGTTGCGATAAAGCCAGCGTGCACACTATCGCATGGCGAATACTTCGCTTCTCACTTCCCTATTAGGTTCTTACGCCCAATGGAAGACACGGTGAACCGTTATCAGCGACGGCTGCTCTATGGCGGAGGCATGCTCATCTCGATCGTGCTTGCCGCCGCCACCTGTGTCTTGTTGTATTCGATGGCCAGGGACGAGATAGCGCGGCGCTATGCCGACTTCGCGGTTCGAAAGCTGCTCGTCCAGCTCGAATTCCAGGCGCGTGACTTCGCGGTGCGTACGTTTATTGCCCATGAGGAAGCCGTATGGTCCACGAGGGAATCGGCTTCCCCCGCCTTGGTCGCCACTTTCACAGCACAGCATGGACGTGTCGTATTGCAGGGCAATCCGCAGTTCGCTCCGGTCCTGGCACTGGGTGAGGTGACGCCGCAACAGCCCTCCGACACCTTCGGCCGCTATCTCGCACTGGCCAATGAGATGAGCTATCGGGCCGGCGCTTATTTCAAATTGCAATCACAATCGCAAGCGATGTCCGGTTATTTGTACAGCCCGAATCACGATTTCATCGTTTTCATTCCGGCTCCCGGGTCAGACAGCACACTTCAAACCGATGGCGCCACCGATGTGCGGCACCTGATCGGGATGATCGCACCGGGTGACAACGAACCCGGTCAATCGACGGCATCGGATGTACCGGCCATTTCCCGTTCGAACTGGCTTGTGCCTGCGCTTGATCCCATTCAGCACCAGCAAGTGATACGTCTGGCCGCCACAGCCTTCGATAACGGCAAGCCATTCGCCACCCTCATCAGCAATTTGCCTACGCGTTCGGTGCTGGCGAAGCTTCCTGTAGACCAGTACGACACGGTGTCGTTCATGGTTGACGGCCATGGCCGAGTCATTTTGCACACCCGGCATGGCCTGCCGTCAGAAAATATCATTTACTTGGCACTGCGCACTCGGCCTGCACTGCACAGCGAGCAGCCGGTTGCAATGTTCCATGACGGTATGTTCATCATCAGCCAGGGCATCCAAGGCACCGACTGGACACTGATCCATACCTTTGCGCTGAGCACCATCATCGTTGCACTGTGGCCGAAGCTGATTGCCTACGTAGCCACCTCGCTGCTTGTGATCGGCCTTATCTGGATTGCACTGGCATGGCTGGACCGCAAAGTGTTCATACCCGCGTGGCGCCGCTCGCAACGCATCGTGGAAAGCGAGAACCTCAATCGCACCATGATCACCACCGCACCGTTCGGCTTTGCGTTGATGGGTTTGCACGACAAGGCGGTGCTGCTGCAGAACGACGTGATGCGTGCTTACGATGCGCGGATGCAAGGTGACGAGCCGCTGCATCGCAAGCTGATGCGTCTGTTTGACCCTGATCCTGCCGCACCCGAATGGCAGCATGATCTGGAAACAGCCGTCGCGATGAAAGACGGCAGCACCTGCAATCTGCTGGTGAGCTTGATGCGTACCCGCTACCAGGGCAACGACGTGGTGCTGTGCAATTTCACGGACATCACCGCGCGCAAGCACACCGAGCGTAAGCTGGATGAAGCACGCCGGGCGGCCAATGCAGCCAATGAGGCGAAATCGGTTTTTCTGGCCACCATGAGCCACGAGATACGCACGCCGCTCAACGCCATTCTCGGCAACCTGGAGCTGCTGGACCGATCGCCGCTGCTGCCCGAGCAGAGCGAGCGCTTGCACACGGTCACGTCATCATCGCATGCACTGCTGGACACCATCAGCAGCGTGCTGGATTTCTCCAAGATCGAGTCCGGGCAGATGCCGATCGAAACCATCCGTTTCGATCTGGCCGAGGTGATCCGTCAGGTTGGCGACATGTTTACGCCGATCTTGGCGGCGAAGGGCATTCAGTTCGATTGCGTGGTGGACGATGCATTGGCCGCGCACTACATGGGCGACCCCACGCGCATCCGCCAGATCGTGACGAACCTGCTCAGCAATGCGGTGAAGTTCACGGCACAGGGTGAGATCACGCTGGAGGTTTACCCGCGCAACGATGCAGACCCGCATTCGCCGGTCGTCATCGGCGTCAGCGATAGTGGCGTGGGCATGACGCCCGCGCAGCAGCAACAACTGTTCCATCCGTTTGCACAAGCCGATTCGAGCATTGCGCGGCGCTTCGGCGGTACCGGTCTTGGGCTGGCGCTGTGCAAGCGCCTGGCCGAACTGATGCATGGCACGATCGGCGTGAAAAGCGAGATCGGCGTGGGGAGCACGTTCATCGTCACGCTGCCGTTGCCGGTGGCGACGGCCCCTGACGCTGGTGACGTGGATACGCGCGAGCAATCGCCCGCTGCTCACGCGCAGCCCGTACGAATACTGGTGGTCGACGACCATCCGGCCAATCGCGCGCTGGTGCAGGCGCAAATGAACACCCTCGGCTACCAGGCCGATGTCGCCGCCGATGGCGCGCAGGCCCTGCAGCTCATTGCCCAGGCGCGCTATGACATGGTGCTGACCGACCTCAACATGCCGGGCATGGATGGCTACACGCTTGCGCGGCTGTTGCGATCGCAGGGCATGCGTCTTCCCATCATCGCCGTGACGGCCAGCGCGAGCGTCACCGAACATGAGCGTTGCGCCGAAGCGGGAATGAATGCCGTGCTGGTCAGGCCGATTCTGCTCGATACGATCGAGCGCATGGTGCTGGAGCTTGCAGGTTCATCGGCCGAACCCCACGCCATCACCCACCTAGCCGAAGGCCCGCTGCCGGCCAACATTCATGCGCTGCTGCAGCAGAGCTTGCGGCAGTCGGTGGATGCCATCCATGCGTCATTGAGCGCTGGCGATTTGAAAAGCGTGCGCGACCATCTGCATGCCTTGCGCGGATCGTTTGCCATGATTGGCGAGATGGAAACGGCGGATAAAGTCGGGAACATGGAAGCCATGGCCGTTGCCGGTGACCGTGCCGCCTTGGCGGTGGCCATGCGGGAGTTTGCCGCGCATGCGCCCTTCGTATTGCAGCGGCGCGCCAAGATGCCATCGTAGGTTGGGGTGCGAACCCCAACATGAGGATGCATGCAGGCATGGCGATGTTGGGTTTGCACCCCAACCTACACGTCCGGGCTGCCCGGCTGTGATGCTGATGCGACCATGCCGTGTTCAATCGCATACCGCAGCAGATCCACATCGCGCTCGATGCCGAGCTTCTGCATGGCGCGCGCTTTCTGCGTGCTGATGGTTTTCTTGCTGCGGCTGACCCGTTCGGCGATTTCGTTGACGGTCATGCCGCTGGCGTAAAGACGCACCACCTCAAGTTCGCGTTTGCTCAATGGTTGCAGGGCCAGGCCCGTGTTCACGTCCAGCTGATGCACGCGGAGGCTGGTCTGGATGGATGGCGAACAGTAGGTGCCGTCCGTCGCCGCGGCATGGATGGCGGGGACCAGATGGCTGAGCGCATCGGACTTGCTGACGATGCAGCGGATACCTTGCGCCCGCAGTGCACGCAGCACGGCGGGACTGTCCAGCATGGTCAACACGACCAGCTTCAGCGAAGGGTAACGCCGCTGAAGAAACGCAAGGAACGCAATGCCGTCGCCATGCTCGTTGCCGGGCATGGCGTAGTCTGAAACCAGCACATCGCAGCCATCCGTATCCAGAATGCGGATCAATGCGGTGGAGTTGAGCGCGGTGCCGGTCAACCGGATGGTACCGACGGAAGACAGGCTGTGTTCGACACCGGCGATCATCCCCGGGTGATCGTCCGCAATCACCACGCGTAGCGAGAAGCCATCCATCTGCGCCTCTTGGGTCCGTTGCGCATTCAAGTGAAGCAGCCGGGAGTGCCGCACCGGCAAACGTGAACTGGCGCCGATGGTACGCCGGTTCGACCGTGCCATGCATGCATGGCAGGCCGCCGCCCTGAAGCGGATGGGAACGACTGGCGATGCAGTAGGTACGCCATGGCGGCGTGCTCGCTATGATCGGCCCATTCATCGCCAAAGGAGTGCGCCATGCCGATCAACTATCGAACTGTTCTGGCCGTTGCCATCGCGGCGCTGGGAGGCGTTTCACGGGCCGAAGCCGCCGATGGTGCATCGATGACCCTGTATCGCAGCGACAACCCCGCTTTGTACACAAGCAGTGGCGATACCGACGTCAACAGCGGTTACGCCGTGGTGCGGGAGCGACGCAGCATGGCGTTGGAGTCGGGGGTGCACGACGTGGTGGTGGGTGACCTGCCCAATCACCTGGATGCCGAGTCGATGGCGCTGGGCTTTCCCGGCGGCGAGGCCAAGGTGATCTCCCAGCGCCTGCTGCTGGGCCAAGGGCCTAACGCGGCGTTGACCGGCTTGACCGGCAGCAGCATCAGCGTGCTGGGTGACAGCGGGCAGACGCTGGCGAGCGGCACGCTGCTTCGCGCGGGCGACGATGGGCTGGTGGTACGCACTGGCAACGGCACCACGTTGATCCGCCAGTATGCGGCGGTAAATACGCAAGGCGGCGATTTTCCTACCGGCTCCAGCCTGCGCCTGCGCGTGGATGCTTCGCGCAGCGGGCAAGCCAATGCAGTGTTGAGCTATCCCACCGCCGGCATCGGCTGGCGCGCGGCCTATGTTGCGACGCTGCAACCGGGCAATGCGTGCAGCATGCAGTTTGAATCGCACGCCAGCATCGCCAATCGCAGCGGTCGCGACTGGCGCGATACCAGCCTTACCTTGATCGCCGGCGAGCCCAACTTCGCCAAAAGCAGCGGACCGCGGCCCATGATGATGCGCGCCATGGCCGCACCCGTGGCGGCCGAAGCCTTGCCCGAGCAATCCTCAGTCGGCGATTACCGCAGCTACACACTGCCGGCGCCGGTGGACCTGCCCGATGGCAGCATCAGCCAGGTGCCGCTCTATGCCGCGCGCACGGTGAGCTGCGAACGCACGTCGCTGTATGAGAACGGCGGCAACTGGATGCCGCCGCAGCCGATGCTCAATGACACGTTCAATACCGATGGCAACACCAGCGTCATCAGTACATTGCGCTTCACCGCCTTCGACAGCCTGCCGGCCGGCTACCTGCGCGTGCTTACCGCCGATCGCACCGGCGTGCCGCAATTCATCGGCGAAGGGCGTATCAACGACACGCCCAAGGGCAGCGATGCCATGATCACGCTGGGCACCGCCTTCGATCTGCGCGGCCAGCGCGAGCGCACGAGTTTTCATGTCGACAAGGCCGGCCGCACGATGGATGAAGCCTTCCGCATCACGCTGACCAATGCCGGCGAAAGTGCAAGGACAGTGACGGTGCGCGAGCATCCGAACCGCTGGCGGCAGTGGGCGGTGACATCCTCGACGGTGAAGCCGAGCAAGCAGACCACCGATACGCTGGAGTTCAAGGTCGATGTGCCGGCGAACGGCAAAGCCGTGCTCGACTATGGCGTACGCTACAGCTGGACGGCCGACGTGCAGCCGCAGTCGTAGGTTGGGTTAGCGCAGCGTAATCCAACATGTTCGGAGCGATTCGTTGGGTTACGCTGCGCTAACCCAACGTACATGTCTACGCATCCACGCGCAGCCGCCATCAGGGGAATATTTCATGCTCAACATCATCAAGCACGATGCCGTTGTGGAGATCCAGCTGGCGCGTCCGCCCGTGAATGCGCTGAACCTGGATTTGCTGCGCGCGTTGCAACAGGCGCTGGCCGATGCGGTGCGCGAGGAGGCACGCGGTGTGGTGTTGTCCGGTGCGCAAGGTATGTTCTCCGCCGGAGTGGATGTGCCGGCGTTGCTCACGCGAGATCGTCTCGGCGTGCGTGAGTTCTGGCGCGAGTTCTTCGTCACTTGCGCAGCCCTTGCCAACTTGCCGATACCGGTCGTGGCGGCGATCACCGGTCACAGCCCTGCCGGTGGCGCGGTGCTTTCGCTGTTCTGCGATTACCGTGTGATGGCGCAAGGCCCGTATCGCATCGGCTTGAACGAGGTGCAGGTAGGGTTGATTGCACCGGATTGCATACAGATGGCGCTGCGTCGCGTAGTGGGTGCGTATCGGGCGGAACGCTTGTTGGTGTCCGGTGCGTTGATCGATGCGGAGCAGGCGTTGGCGTTTGGATTTGTGGACGAATTGGTTGCGGTGGATCAGGTTGCCACGCGTGCCTTGCATTGGCTCAACGAAACGCTCGCCCTGCCCTCGCATGCCATGCTCCGGACGCGGTTGATCGCGCGCGCGGATCTCATGACCACGTTTGCGAATGTGGACGCGTTGCCGATCGATGCATTTGTGGATGCGTTCTTCCACCCGCAGACCCAGGCGACGTTGCAGGCGTTGGTGGAGAGGTTGAAGAGCAAGGCGAAGTGATTCGCACGTGACGTAGGCTGGGGTGAGCGGAACGCGGATCCCAACATTGCCGGCACATGAGCGCCATGTTGGGGTTCGCACCCCAACCTACGTATGGTCGTCATTCCCGCGAAAGCGGGAATGACGACCATGGGGTTACGTGTTCCCGGTTGCGATGGGGCGGGAGGCGTCGCTGATCCATCCACTCCACGATGGCGCATACAAGCGCGAGCCGGCCAAGCCGGCGTGCTCCATGGCCAGCAGATTGTGGCAGGCGGTAACGCCGGAGCCGCACATATGCACGACCTGTTCCGGCGCGTGGTTGCCGATCACCGCGCGAAACTCCTCGCGCAACGCCGCCGGTGATTTGAAACGCCCGTCCGCCTGCAGGTTATCGGTAAACGGCCGGTTCGCCGCACCGGGAACGTGGCCGGCAACGCGATCGATCGGTTCCACTTCGCCACGGTAACGCGGTGTAGCGCGCGCATCGATAAGCAAGTCGTCTTGCATGTTGCCAATGGCAGTGTGATCGATGACCACCTGGCTACTTTCGTAATGCACACTCACCTGCGTTGGCGTCCGCTTTGGCATTTCTTGCGATACCGGTAAATTCGCCGCCTTCCACGCTGCATAGCCGCCATCGAGCACTGCTGCTTCGCGTATGCCGCACAAGCGCAGCAGCCACCACAAGCGCGCTGCCGCAAGCGAACCGTTGCCGGCGTCATAACTCGCTACCTGCAAACCGGGGCGCCAGCCCAGGCGCGACAGCACGGCAGAGAATGCTTGTTCGGACGGCAGCGGATGCCGGCCAAGCCCGAGCGGAATGCGGCTGAGATCGGAAAGATCATGATCCAGATCGGCAAAGACGGCGCCAGGAATGTGCTCGGCGTGGTAATCGCGCTCGCCCTTTTTGGCATCGGCGAGATCGAAACGGCAATCGACGATCAGCACGCCATCCGGCGACAGGGCCGCGAGTTCTTCGGCGGCGATCAATGTGCTTTTCATGACTGTTCCATCCTTTGCAGAAGATTCATCAAGATGGCGGCGGTGGCGCCCCAGATGCGGTGGCCCTGGTAGTGGAATTCCACCATCTCGCGTTGATGGCCGCGGTAGTTCATGGCGTAGCGTTTCAGGTTCGACGGGTCGAGGAAGAATGCCAGCGGCACTTCGAAAACTTCGGCCACCTCGTCGGGCGCCGGCACAAAGCGCGCTGCGGCATCGATGCGCGCCACGACCGGCGTGATGCAGAAACCACTGATGGTTTCAAAGCAATCCAGATAGCCCAGCGGCGTGACCAATGCGCGCGGCAAGCCGATCTCCTCTTCCGTTTCGCGTAGCGCGGTGGTCAGCGCATCGGCGTCGGTGGGATCGGCACTGCCGCCGGGAAACGCGACTTGTCCCGCGTGCGAGCTGAGATGATCCGTGCGCACCGTGAAAACCATGCGCAGTGGCTGCTCGTCGCGCACGCCGATCAGCACCGCGGCGGGGCGGCGCTCCACTTCACCGATCAGCTCGGTCATCTCGGCGTGATTCCAACCCGGCGGCAGCGGCGGTTGCGACAGCGGACGCAGGACGCGCTGCAGGGCTTCCATCATGCGGGTTCGCGTGCGGGCAGCACCACGTCCATGAAGTGTGAACGTTCGAGTTCGCTCATGCTGCGCCAGCGGGCGATTTCATCGCCGGTGCGGTAGCAACCTTCGCAATAGCCGCGTGCGTCCAGCCGGCAGATGCCGACACAGGGACTGAGAATGGCTTGAGGAGTAAGCGGGGATGGGTTCGGCATGCGCCGGACATGCTAACGCACATGCCGTACCGGCGTCAGGGGCCTGCTGCCTGCGGATTTGGCGGCTTGATGTCCAGCAACTCGATGTCGAACACCAGCGCCTGGTTTGGGCCGATGCGTGGCAGTGCGCCCTGATCGCCGTAGGCGAGTGCAGGCGGGATCACCACCTTCCAACGATCGCCCACGTGCATGCGCGGGATCACGTATTGCCAGCCGCGGATCACCTTGTCCACGGTAAACGTGACCGGGTTGCCATGCGCCCACGTGCTGTCGAATTCGGTGCCGTCGATCAGCATGCCGCGGTAGTTGACGGTGACCTGGCTGTCGATGCCCGGACTGACCGAGCCGTCGCCTTTCTTGATCACCGAATACTGGATGCCGGAAGGCAGCTGCACCACGCCCGGAAGGGTCGCGTTGTGCGTCATGTAGTCGGCGCTTTTCTTGGCGTTCTCGGTGGCGATGCGATGGAACTCGGCCATCGCCTGGTCGTGCATGCGTTCGCCAAGGCTCACCAGCTGGTTGTACATGTCCTGCCTGGATACGGCGGGTGCGCGCTTGGCGTAGGCGTCTTCGATGGCTTTCTGCAGCACAGCCATGTCCACCGGGATATCGCCGTCGGAAAACTGCGTGCCGATGCGATAGCCGATGGCGTAGGAAAGCTTGTGCTTGTCGAGCTTCGCTGCCGGAGCCTGCGGTTGTGACGAGCCGGACGCGTTCGTTCCCTGCGCCTGGACCGCGCAAGCGGCAAGCAGCAGCGGAACCGGAAGCAACCAACGCGTAGGTGTCATTACATTCTCCAGGCTGCAAAACCGCCCAACGCCTCTGTGCAGCCGGCATCCCTGAGCGGCCGCGATCCGGGCAAACAGAACTGGTGAGTACGACTTGGAGGCATGGGGCGGGCTCTAAGCATACGGCGAAAGCCGTCATCGTAGGCAGATCGGTGGCTCGATGCAGCTACACCGTAACGCTCAGCGCAACGAGGGATGGCCCGGAACGGCATGGCACAGACATCGAACTGGCAATGAGAAAGCCAGGAGCGGCAAAGGTTCCCGCTGCTAAAATCAGTGCTTTACCGTTTCCAAGGGAGCCAACGCATGGCCTACCGCAATCTCGAGATCGGCAATCGTGGTGCCGTGCGCACCATCACCGTCAACCGGCCAGACAAGCTCAATGCGCTCAATCGCGAAACCTTGAACGAGCTGACCCTCGCCTTCAGCCAGGCCGCGCAGGACGACGCGGTACGGGCGATCGTGCTGGCCGGCGCCGGCGACAAGGCGTTCGTAGCCGGCGCGGACATCAGTGAGATGAGCGGCTACACGCCGATGCAGGCGCAAAGTTTTTCGCGCACCGGCCAGCGGCTGATGAGCAGCGTGGAACGATTGGGCAAGCCGGTGATCGCGCGCATTCAAGGCTTTGCCCTGGGCGGCGGCATGGAACTGGCGATGTGCTGCCATCTGCGCATTGCCAGCGAGAAAGCCAGGTTCGGCCAGCCGGAAATCAACCTGGGCCTGATCCCCGGCTTTGGCGGCACCCAGCGCCTGCTGCGGCTGGCCGGCCGTGGCGCGGCGCTGGAGCTATGCCTGACCGGCGGCACCATCACCGCGCAGCGCGCTTACGAACTGGGCATCGTCACTCGCGTGGTGGCACCCGAAACGTTGGATGACGCGGTCCATGCGCTGGCCGACCAGCTCGCTGCCGCCGCACCGGTAGCTGCGGCCAGCATTCTGGATACCGTGCTGCAAGGCGGCGAGACGTCGCTGGATCAAGGCTTGGAGTTTGAAACCAAGGCGTTCGCGTTGATGTTTGCGACAGAAGACATGCAGGAAGGAACACGCGCGTTTCTGGAGAAGCGCAAGGCAGTGTTTCAAGGGAAGTGAATCGTAGGTTGGGGTGAGCGAACGCGAACCCCAACATCGCCATGCCTGATGATTCGCGATGTTGGGGTTCGCTTCGCTCACCCCAACCTACAATAACCTACGCGATCATCAATGCCCGCCGCGGTATTTCTTTTCGCCCGCGGTAATGCGCAAATCCAACCGGTTTTCCGGTGGCGCGAGTGGGCAGGTGGCAAACGGCGTAAACGAGCAAGGCGGGTTGTAAGCCTTGTTGAAATCCAGCACCACCTTGCCGTTCTGCGGCAGCGCGGCGTAAAGGAAACGCGCCGCGCCATAGGTTTCATGGCCTGACGTGCGATCGGCCAGCACGAAGAACAATTCGCCTCCTGGCTCTTCCTGGTACGGCAGCAGTTCGTAGGTGTGGCCATCGCGGGTGAACACGGCTTTGCCCGGCACCTTCACCGTGTCGGTGGTGCCGATCACCGAACCCATCTTCAAATCATGCGGCGGATCGAACGGCACCCAATCGGCGACGATGTGCCACGACGGATCGATCGGGAAGTAATCGATGCCAAGGAAATGCTTGCGCGTGGCAGCATCGGGATCCTTGACGCGCAATGCCTTGCGGCCTTCGCGATCGATCACGTAGAAGCTCGCCGTCCCGAAAGTCACCTTGGTAGGGGCTGCATTGCCGGTAACGTGCACGTCGTCGATCAGCGTGGCCTGTTCGACTGGCTTGCCATCCACCGTCGCACCACTGTTCTTGTCCAGCTTGATCTGCACCTGCCCCGACTTGTCCAGCGTGATCACACCCAGATGCGCAGGGCCAGCCTGCAGCACGATGTCGTTGTCGGACGCGGTGCCGACCTTGTTGGCGCCTTCCTGAATCCATTCCAGGCCGATCAGGCTGAGCCAGCCATCTGGTGCGGTCAGTCGCGCGACGCGTTGGGCGCGCCACTGCTCGATGCTTTGCTGATAGGCATCGGAGGTTGCGGCGTGTTGAGGGGTATCGGCATGCACGAGGGCTACTCCAGTACTTAAGATCATTCCGGCCAGGACACTGCGCCACATGGGGTTTGCTCCGCTCGATGCAAGAAAGGCCGAGTATGGACGTCTATTTGCAGGGGAAACAAGCAGCGCCTGGCGACATCGAGGAACAAGCTTATCCGGTTAGGTCATACCGGAATCCATACACCGCTGAAAGGCTGGAAAAACTGAGAACCGTCGTCCCGGCGAAGGCCGGGACCCAGTGGCTTTTTAGATCCTTAAAATCACTGGGCCCCGGCCTTCGCCGGGGCGACGATGCTCAACTTAGTCTCATTGGCGCCGACCCAACCTACGCCTACCTCCCGCGCAGAAACAATTTATCCAGCTCCGTCATACCCAACTGCACCCAGGTTGGCCGGCCATGATTGCATTGACCAGAGCGCTCGGTGGCTTCCATGTCGCGCAGCAAGGCGTTCATTTCTGGAAGGGTGAGCCGGCGGCCTGCGCGCACGGAGCCATGACACGCCATGGTGGATAACAGTTCGTTTTCCAATTCCTGCAGCTGACGCGAACTGCCGTGCTGCGCCAACTCGCCAAGCACGCTGCGGGTCAGCTCCGCCACGTCCGCGCCTTCCAGCAAGGCAGGGATGCGACGTACCACAACAGCCGAAGGGCCGCTGCGCGAAAGCTCCAGGCCCCAATCGGCCAACGCATCGCCGTGTTCTTCGGCGGCAGCGGCTTCCTTGGCGCTGACCGGCACCGACAAGGGCACCAGCAGCATCTGCGAACGAAGATTGCTGCAGGCGCGGCCGCTTTTCAGTTTTTCATAGGTGATGCGTTCGTGCGCGGCGTGCATGTCGACCAGGATCAAACCATGCGTGTTTTCGGCCAGGATGTAGATGGTCTTCAGCTGCGCGATGGCATATCCCAGCGGCGGCGCCTCGCCCTGGTCCGCTGCGGGCATCGGTTGCGGCGCGATGTTCGCCAGTGCCGCTGCGGGCTCGCCAAGCAAGGTGGCGTACTCGATCAATGGCTCGTCGCGAACACCCAGATGAAGACGGCTTTGCGATGCACTTACCGGCCAATGACTCACCTGCCGGCTCGCCTCTTGCACCACCGTCGTGGCGACGTTCGACGCAGCGTTCCACGCCGGCGCCTCGGTGGGCACATGTTGGCCGGCACGCGTTTCCGCGAGTGCTTCATGCAAGGTGCGGAACAGGAAATCGTGCACGAGACGCTGTTCGCGAAAACGTACTTCGCTCTTGGCCGGATGCACATTCACATCGACGCCGGCGGGATCCAATTCCAGGTAAAGCACGAACGCCGGATGACGGCCATGGAACAGCACGTCGGCATACGCTTGCCTTACCGCATGCGCCACCACGCGATCGCGCACCAGGCGACCGTTGACGTAGAAATATTGCGCATCGGCCTGCGGACGCGACGCGGTCGGCAAGCCCACCCATCCCGACAAACGCATGCCTGCCGACGCATGATCGATACGCAGGCTCTGCTGCGGAAAGGTTTCTCCGAGCATTTCCGCCACACGCATCAGCATGGCGTTGTCATCGCGCGCGGCTTTCCACACGCGCACCGATTTGCCGTTATGGCTCAATCGGAATTCGACAGCGCCACGCGCCAGTGCAAGTGATTTGAGCAGATCGTCGATGTGCGCGAATTCAGTGCGTTCCGCGCGCAGGAACTTCCGGCGTGCCGGCACGTTGTAGAAGAGATCGCGCACTTCCACGCTGGTGCCTTGCGGATGCTGCGCGGGCCGCACGTCCTGCATGCGGCCGCTATCGACCTCGATGCGAAAGGCGTTGTCCGCACCGCGCAAGCGCGAAGTCATGGCGAAACGGCCGACCGACGCCATCGACGCCAGCGCCTCGCCACGAAAGCCCATGCTGGCCACGTGTTCGAGATCATCGAAACTGCCGATCTTGCTGGTGGCGTGCGAGGCGACGGCCAGCGGCAGATCGTCGGCGGCGATACCATCGCCATCATCACGCACGCGAATCAGGCGCGCGCCGCCCAGTTCGATATCGACTTCGACGCGCCCGGCGCCGGCATCAAGGCTGTTTTCGACCAGTTCCTTCACGACCGAGGATGGCCGTTCGATCACTTCACCGGCTGCGATCTGGTTGATGAGCTCGGGCGGGAGGGGACGGATACGGGACATGGGCGCAAGGTAGATTGGGTTGGCGTAGCGTAACCCAACAGCGTACCGGGCTTCGTCAGACTTGCTGGGTTACGCTGCGCCAACCCAGCCTACGTGCGCTCAGATTCGTAGGTTGGGGTGCGAACCCCAACATCGTGCTGCATGCGGGCATGGCAAATGTTGGGGTTCGCACCCCAACCTACGTGGCTCAGCTGTTTGGTATGACCAGCATGGTGCCGGTGCGCACGCTGTTGCTGTTGATGCCGTTGGCACTCTTGAGCGTATCCACGCTCACGCCATATTGCTTGGCGATGCTGCGCAAGGTTTCGCCAGTGACGACGCGATGCATGTCGCGCACGTCGGCATCGGCGGGCTGATCCGTGCTGGCCACCGCATCGGTCTTGGCATCATTCGGCAGCACGCCTTTGCGGCGCGCGGCTTCCATTGCAAACCAGGTGCCTTGTGGCGGGTTGCTCAGGAAATAGCCCTTCACGCCATCCATGATCGCCGTGGCCAACTGCTGCTGATGGCTGGGATCGCGCAGCCTGCGCTCTTCGCTCGGATTGCTGATGAACGCCGTTTCGACCAGGATCGACGGCACGTCCGGCGAACGCAGCACCACGAAGTTGGCGCGCTCGACGTAGCCGCGATGGGTGGGGCCGAGTGCGGAAAGTGCGTTCAGCACGTTCTGCGCCACCGTTTCGCTGGCCTGCACCGCCCAGCCCTGCTGCATGTCGAGCAGCACGGAAGCAAGGCTGTCGTTTTCAGCCGCCAGCGATACGCCGCCGATCAGGTCAGAGCTGTTTTCGCGATCGGCCAGCATCTGCGCGGCGACCGAGCTCTTGCCGCGCGGCGACAGCACCCACACGGAGGAGCCCTTGGCGTCGCTGCTGGTGTAGGAATCGGCGTGGACCGAGACGAACAGGTCGGCCTGGTTCTGGCGGGCGATCTCGTAGCGTTGCTTGAGCGGAATGAAGTAATCGCCATCGCGGGTGAGCACAGCCTTCATGCCGGGCTGGCGGTTGATCAAGGCGGCGAGGTTGCGCGCCACGGCCAGCGTGACGTTCTTCTCCAGCGTGCCGTCCGGGCCGTGTGCGCCCTGGTCCTTGCCACCGTGGCCGGCGTCGACCGCCACCACCACCTGGCGCTGGCTGTTGAGCAGCACGGCTGCCTGGCGCGTGGTGACGCCCTTGTGAGAGGTCAGCTTGCTGCTCGCGTTGATCACTACCGGTGCCGGCGCATCGGCTTTGTCGGCGAGGGCGGTGGAGCTGGCACTGGCTGGCGCCGGTTTGCTCGACGCCACCGCCGTGTCGTCGTCCTTGTCGGAGGCGGATTTAGCCAATGACTTGCTGCTACCGGGATAAAGGTCCAGCACCAGCCGATAACCGGCCTGGCCGGACGGGCCGAGCACAAAAGTCTTGGGTTGGCTATTGGGCGTCACGGCGGCAGCAAGGCGCAGCGCATCACCCTGCGAGGCGCTGCTCAACCCCTTGAACAGGCCTTGTGCGGAAGGCGCGAGCTTGCCACTGGCGCTGCTGTCGGCCAGCTCAAGCACCACCTGGTCGCCTTGCTGGCTGAGCTTGTACTTGGCCGGGCCGGAAAGATCGAACACCACGCGGGTGTATTCGGGGCCGGCCCAGACGCGGGCGCTCTTCACTTCTGCAGCCTGCAGGCCAAAGCTGGGCGCCGCGGCAAGCAGCGCGGTAGCAGTCAGGCAATAAATGCGAGTGAGATAGCCCCTCATGGTGGCGCATTGAAGCTCACCACATTCCTGAATGCAAGAGGTTTTCCTTTAAATTTCCATGACCTGCGACGCTTTTGTCAGATTAGGTCAAGGTGTTGACCCTAAACGGCGCGTTTTGCGATCCAGCGAAATGGGGCACTTGGTCCGTTTTCCCCAATGAATACGGACGTTTACATAGGCTGGATGACAATCCCAGCATCGCCATGTCCAGAAAAAGCCGGGATTGTCATCCCACCCTACTTAGCGCCAGCTCGCCGCGTGGCGTCTTGGGTTGCAGGCGCGCATGCCGGCCGGTGCCGAAGTACCCGAGATGCACTTCCAGATCCGGCGCGGGCAATGCGCCCTGCCCGCGCTCGGGCCACTCCACCAGCACCACGGCCGACGGTTCGGCCAGCGCATCCAACCCCAGCCATTCGAGTTCGCCGGGATCGGCGATGCGATAGAGGTCCAGATGCCAGGCCGGTCGGCCATCCCGGGTCTGGTAGCCCTCGACCAGGCTGTAGGTGGGGCTCTTTATGCGTTCGCCCACGCCCAGCGCCGTCAGCAGGGCGCGCGCAAAACTGGTCTTGCCGGCGCCGAGTTCGCCGCGCAGGTAAATGACCAGGCCGCTGTCCAAGACGGAGGCGAGTTGTGCGCCGAGCGTACGGGTCGCGTCTTCGTCGGGCAGCTCCCAATGTTCTTCAGTCATGCTTGGGGTGATCTGATTCATTTTGCGTAGGCGTCACCGCCCCTGTCTGTTCGCAGGCCACAGGGCCATCGGCGAAGGCAGACTGGCCGTCTGTCGAGACGATGGACCGAAGGCATGCGAACAGACAGGGGCGGCCCGAAGGGTGATGTCCAGAAGGCACGCAGACTGCGCTGCACGGCTTGAAAAGGCAACCAGCCTTCCCTGCGCCACGCAGCCCACTCTGCGTGCCTTCTGGACATCATGCCGCCTACGCAAAATGGATCAGAGCACCCCTAACCCGTTGCCCAATGCATGCAGCGGATCGAGTAGATCACTGGCCAGCAAGCCGCGCTCGCCTTTTCGCGCAGCGACGTCGCCAGCGCGGGCATGCAAGCCGACGCCGATGCGCGCGGCATCCCAGGCTGAACAACCCTGGGCCATCAGTGCGGCGATCACGCCAGTCAACAGATCGCCCATGCCGCCGCTGGCCATGCCGGGATTGCCCCAGATACAGACGTCTAGACGTCCATCCGGATTGGCAATCAGGCTGCCGGCGCCTTTCAAGACGACGACGGCGCCGTAGCGTTGCGCCAGCTCGCGCGCGACGGCGAATCGATCGGTTTGTACATCGGCCGTGCTTTTTTCGAGCAGTCGCCCCGCTTCACCGGGATGCGGCGTCAGCACGGCAGGCGTGGTGAAACGGCGCGGCTCGCGGGCCAGCAGGTTCAAGCCGTCGGCATCCAGCACCAGCGGTTTGCCGCTATCCAGAGCCGTGAGCCACAAGGCATGGCCCCACGCGCCCTGCCCCAGGCCCGGACCGACAGCCAGCACGGTGGCACGTTCCAGCATGGGTTGCAGTTCCTGCGGGCCGTGCACGCCGTGCGGCATCAATTCCGGACGCGCGCTGTTCAATGCGGTGAGATTGTCGCCGCGTGTCGCAACACTCACCAGGCCGGCGCCGCAACGCAACGCCGCCTCGCCGCACAGGCGAATGGCGCCTGCGGTGCCGTGATCGCCGCCAATCGCCAGCACATGCCCTGCATCGCCCTTGTGCGCATCACGTGCGCGCGGGCCCAGGTGCATGGCATCAAGCAACGTGGCGTCGGCGGGCATGCCTTGCCACAGAATGTCCGGCAAGCGGAGCGTGTCGATATGCAGCACACCGGTCTTCGTTGCTGCCTGCCCGGTATACATGCCGCGCTTGGCGGCGATAAAGCTCACCGTGGCTTGCGCGCGAATCGCCGCGCCTGGGCAATGCCCGGTATCCGCATCCAAGCCGGACGGGATATCCAGCGCCAGCACCGGAATGCCGGATGCGTTGATGCGCTCGATCAGGGTGCTTGCAGCCGCTTCCGGCGCGCGATTCAAACCGGTGCCATACAACGCATCGACATAGACGTCCGCATGTGGCAGCGAGGCATCCTGATGCCAGCGATGCGTGATACCGCCGTTGCGCAACCAGGTTTCACGCGCCGGCACCGCATCGCCGCGCACGCTATCGCTCAGCTCCACCACTTCGGCGCTCACGCCCGAGCCATAGGCAAGGCTGGCGAGCAGATAACCGTCGCCGCCGTTGTTGCCCGGACCGCAGAACACCACGATGCGACGCGCATGCGGCCATTGGCGGCACAAGCAGGCAAAGGCCGCGGTGGCCGCTCGGTTCATCAGCTCGAAGCCGCTGACGCCCAGATCGTCGATGGCGCGCCGGTCGATGGCGCGCACTTGTTCGACGGTGTAGAGGTCGTGGAGGTGCCGGTCTGCGTGCATCGGCGGATTATAGGGAGCACGACTACACTATGCGCATATCTATGCGCACGTCCCCGCACACCGCCCCCGACTACACCGCCCTCGCCCGCGACATCAAGCGCTGGGCGCGCGAACTTGGCTTTGCCGATGCCGGCATCAGCGGGGTGGCACTGGAACAGGACGAGCAGCATCTGCAGAGCTGGCTGGAGGACGGCTACCACGGCGACATGGACTACATGGCACGCCATGGCACCAAGCGCAGCCGGCCGGATGAACTTGAGCCAGGCACGCAGCGAGTGATTTCCGTGCGCATGGATTACCTGCCGCCTGGCACACAGCATGCGTGGGATGTAGTGCGCGATGCCGAAGCCGGCTACGTGGCGCGCTATGCGCTGGGACGCGATTACCACAAACTGATGCGAAATCGTCTGCAGAAGCTGGCCGAGCGCATCCGCGAAGCAGTCGGTGAGTTTGGTTATCGCGCCTATGTCGATTCCGCGCCTGTGCTGGAAAAGGCGCTTGCACGCAATGCGGGGTTGGGATGGATCGGCAAGCACACGGTGCTGATCCATCGTCAGGCCGGGTCGTATTTCTTTCTTGGCGAGCTATATACCAATCTGCCGCTGCCGCTCGATGAAGCAGCCACGGCGCATTGCGGCACATGCCGCAAATGCATCGACATTTGCCCCACGCAGGCCATCGTTGGACCGTATCGCCTGGATGCGCGCCGCTGTATTTCCTATCTCACGATCGAGCTGAAAGGCTCGATTCCGGAGGAACTGCGCGCGCCGATGGGCAACCGTATTTTTGGTTGCGACGATTGCCAGCTGATCTGCCCTTGGAACAAGTTCGCGCAGGATGCAACCGAGCCGGATTTCGCACCACGGCACAGCCTGGATGGCGCCAGGCTGGTGGAACTGTTCGCCTGGAGCGAAGAGGAATTTCTCAAGCGCACGGAAGGCATGGCGATTCGCCGCACGGGTTATGAAGGCTGGTTGCGCAATATTGCGGTGGCGCTGGGGAATGCGCCGTCGTCAGCGGAAGTGCGCGCGGCATTGCAGGCGCGTGCGGATCATCCTTCGGAGTTGGTGCGCGAGCACGTGGCGTGGGCGCTTGCGCGGCACATGTAGGTTGGGGTGCGAACCCCGACATCGTCATCTTCATGCATGGCGATGTCGGGGTTCGCACCCCAACCTACGGGTTACGCCGCAGCCATCTGCTTGGGAATCGAGCGATTCGTATGGCTGATGCGGTTGTCCTTGTCCACGTACACCAGCGTCGGCTGGAATTTCTCCACTTCCGCCTGATCGAGATGGACGAAGGCCGCGATGATGACGAGGTCACCCGGCTGTGCGCGATGCGCGGCGCTGCCGTTCACGGAGATGATGCCGGAGCCTTCTTCGGCGCGCAGCGCATAGGTGACGAAGCGCTTGCCGTTGTTGATGTTCCAGGCGTGGATCTGTTCGTATTCGCGAATGCCTGATGCGTCGAGCAGCAGGCCGTCGATGGCGATCGAACCTTCATAGTGCAGCTCCGCGTGGGTCACGGTGGCACGATGGATTTTCGCCTTGAGCATGTTCAGGTGCATGACTTTTTCCAGCAGGAACTGCCTGCGTAGCCCGTTATTATCCCGCCGCCGCGGCCATGGCCGCAACGGCACAGGCCCGTACATGGGGATAGCGAAGGGTCATTCAATACCCGTCATGTTTCAATCAAACACCAGGTTATCGATCAACCGGGTGGTGCCCAGGCGGGCCGCGATCAGCGCCACCAGGCCTTCGTGCTCGCCGTCGACCGGCTCGGCCAGGTCGTCCGCGCGGCGGATGGCGGCGTAATCGGGGACGAAACCTGCACGTTCCAGCTTGGATGCCGCCGCCTGCTCCACCACCTTGCGCGCATGGCCCTTGGCGATCAGGTCGCGCATCTGCTGCAGGGTTTCGTAGATCAGCGGTGCGGTTGTCCGCTCGTCCGGCGACAGGTACTGGTTGCGCGAACTCAACGCCAGCCCGTCTTCCGCGCGCTGGGTGGGCGCGCTCATCACCTTCACCGGCAGGGATAAATCGCGCACCAGGCGCTCGATCACCTTCAGCTGCTGGAAATCCTTCTGGCCGAAGATCGCGATATCGGGCTGCACCAGATTGAACAGCTTGCACACCACCGTCGCCACGCCATCGAAATGACCGGGGCGATGCGCGCCTTCCAGCGTGTCGGTAATTTCCGGCACGCGCAGGCTTACGCTCTTGTCCGCGCCGAACGGATACATCGTCGCCACGTCCGGCGCGAACAGCACGTCGCAGCCCGATTCGGCCAGGCCCACCTGATCCTGCGCGAGCGTGCGCGGATAGCGCTCGAAATCCTCGCTCGGCCCGAACTGCGTGGGGTTGACGAACACGCTGGCCACCACGCGATCGGTACGGGCGCGCGCCAGTTTCACCAGTGAATGATGCCCTGCATGCAGGTTGCCCATGGTTGGCACGAAGCCGATCGTGTGCCCTTGCGCACGCCAACCGCGAATGGTGGCGCGCAGGCCTGCTGCGTCTTGAAGCGTTTGCATGTGGACGTCTTCTTCAGTTGTAACTGTGTTCGGCCGCGGGGAACGCACCGCTGCGCACATCGGCTGCATAAGCGGCAATGGCTTCCTGCACCGAGCTGCGGCCGGCAAGGAAATCCTTGCTGAACTTCGGCCGCTTGCCGGGCGTGATGCCCAGCATGTCGTAAATCACCAGCACTTGGCCATCGCAATGCGGGCCAGCGCCGATCCCGATGACAGGAATGTCCAGCGCCTTGGTGACGCGTTCACCCAACGGCGTCGGCACACCTTCCAGCACGAGGATGTTGGCACCAGCCTGCTGCACGGCCAAGGCTTCGCTCAGTACGCGCTCGGCGGCTTCGTGCTCGCGGCCTTGCACCTTGTAGCCGCCGAACTTGTGCACGGATTGCGGCGTAAGCCCGAGATGCGCACACACCGGAATGGCGCGCTCGGTCAGCGCATGGATCGATTCAAGAATATGCGGCGCGGCGCCTTCGATTTTCACCATCGCCGCGCCGGCTTCGCCGACCAGTCGCGCGCCGGCTTCCAGCGCGTAGTCGACGTTGCGATCGGCCATGAACGGCATGTCGGTCACCAGCAAGGTGGCAGACAAGCCGCGCGCCACCATGCTGGTGTGGTAGACCATCTGATCAAGCGTGACCGGCAGCGTGCTGCGCTGGCCTTGTACCACCATGCCTAGCGAATCACCGACCAGCGCGACATCGACGCCGGCGATTTCCAGTTGCGTGGCGAAGCTTGCATCGTACGCGGTGAGCATCACGATCTTGCGCCCTTCCGCCTTCATCGCATGCAGGCTGGGTACCGTGACCGGCTTGCGGGCAGGAGCGCTGGCGTTTTCCACGTACACGGTGGTTCCTTTGATGTTGCGGTGAACAATTATCGGGCGCGGAACGGGCGAGGCTCAAGCGAAGCGTGCACAGCCTTGTGTATCAACGGTTCGTAGCCCTGTAGGCTGGGATGAAATCCCAGCATCACCATCCACAACACATGCTGGGATTTCATCCCAGCCTACAGGGCGTTACAGCCCTGCACATCAACGTTCTGTAGAAGATCGACCACCTTGCCCTGCCCCGGAATGTCCAACTCCGGCGCGACGTCGTGCAACGGCAGCAGCACAAAGGCACGATCGGCAATGTGCGGGTGAGGCAAGGTCAAGCGCTCGGTGTTCACGGTTTTGCCGGCGACGTGCAGCAGATCAAGATCAAGCGTGCGCGGACCCCAGCGTTCGCCGTTGCGTTCACGTCCGGCTGCGCGCTCGATGCTCAGCAACGCATCGAGCAGCGCAGGCGGTTCTAGCGCCGTTTCAAGCGCCACCACCGCATTGAGGAAATCCGGTTGATCCAGCTTGCCCCATGGCGGTGTGCGATAGATGCGCGAACGCGCCATCACTTGCGTGCCAGGCAACGCTGCGAGCGCCTCGATGGCCTCCAGTACGTGTTGTTTCGAATCGCCAAGGTTGCTGCCCAGCGCGACGTAAGCGCGCATCAGGCAGTCCCTGATTTACCGGCAGCAGGTTTGCGGCGCCGCTTGCGCTTGCGTGGTGCGCTCGCGCGCACCGGTTCGGCATCGCCCGGAGCGTTGGCTTGATGCAGCGGCAGCGCGGCAGCCAGCGTTTCGTGCGGCAGTTGCTGCGCGTGCGCCCACCATTGACCGAGCTCGCCCATCGCCGGTGATTCTGCCGCGCGCAGCAGCAGGAAATCGAACGCGGCGCGGAACCGCGGATGGGTCAGCAAGCGAAATACTTTCTTGCGCTGGATCTGCTCGAAACGCGGTTGCAGCGACCAGATTTCTTCCATCGTGATGGTGAAGCGGCGCGGGATCGCCACGCGCTGGCATTGCTCGCTCACCACGTGCACGGCGGCGCGTGCCCAGGCTTCGTTGATGTCTTTGCCCTGTGTGCTCCAGGTGTGGGCCAGATCGCGCACTTCGCCCCACAGCAACACGGCAAACAGGAATGCCGGCGTGACGGACTTGCCTTCCGCTACGCGCGCATCAGTGTTTTCCAGGCCCTGCTCGATCAGCGCACGCAGCGCCTTGTCGCCACGCTTGAGCGCACGCGCCGTGGCCGGGAACATGAACTTGAGCAGCCCGCATTCTTCGAGCATGCGGAAACTCTTGCGGCCATAGCCGGCCAGGAACATCTTCAGCGATTCGTCGAACAATCGCGCCGGCGCCACGCTGCTGAGCAACGGGCCGAGTTCCGCAAACGGCTCGGAGGCGGACGGATCGATGCGGAAATCCAGTTTGGCCGCCAGGCGCACCGCGCGCAGCATGCGTACCGGATCTTCGCGATAGCGCGTGGCCGGATCGCCGATCAGGTGCAGCGCATGATTCTGCAGATCCTGCATGCCACCGACGTAGTCGCGCACGGAGAAATCGCTGATGTCGTAGTACATCGCGTTGACGCGGAAGTCGCGGCGCATGGCATCTTCTTCGATGCTGCCCCACACGTTGTCACGCACGATGCGGCCATCCACGATGTGCCGATCGCCCTCGCTCTCTTCATCGCTGGTGCCGCGGAAGGTGGCCACTTCGATGATCTCGGTGCCATACACCACGTGCGCGAGGCGGAAGCGGCGGCCGATCAGGCGGCAATTGCGGAACAGCTTCTTCACCTCTTCCGGCGTGGCGTTGGTGGCCACGTCGAAATCCTTCGGATGCCCGCCCAGCAACAGGTCGCGGACGGCGCCGCCAACCAGGTAGGCGTTGTAGCCGGCCTCGTTAAGGCGATAGAGCACGCGCAAGGCGGCCTTGCTGATGTTCTTGCGGGAAATCGTGTGCTGTTCGCGCGGAAAGATGCGCAGGGCGAGCTTGGCGGCTGTGGGATTCAAGCGATCGAAATCCTTGCGGGTTTCCAAATCCGGGGCGGTGTGGCCGAGCATGTCCGGCATGCGTCGAACCATCCTGAGCCGGTCTTAAGGCATTGTCCTGCAAGCGTTACCGCTAATGCGAGGGCACTGTCTCAAGGCGTTGCCGGACGAGACAATTCAGCTATACTAGCGCGCTTCGCAACAATCCGCTCCCATCGTCTAGTGGCCTAGGACACCGCCCTCTCAAGGCGGGAACACGAGTTCGAACCTCGTTGGGAGCGCCACCGCCCATTTCAGCAGCAGGCACACGGCAGCATGACCTTCGTCGTCACTGACAACTGCATCAAGTGCAAATACACCGATTGCGTCGAAGTCTGTCCCGTCGATGCGTTCCACGAAGGCCCCAACTTCCTGGCGATCAATCCGGACGAGTGCATCGACTGCACCTTGTGCGAGCCGGAGTGCCCGATCAATGCGATCTATCCGGAAGATGACGTGCCCGCCGGCCAGGAAGGCTTCACCGCTCTGAACAAAGAGCTTGCCAAAGACTGGCCGGTCATCACCGTGCGCAAGGATGCCTTGCCGGATGCAAAAGAGTGGGAGAACAAGCCGGATAAGCTCAAGCTGCTCGAACGCTGAGCACGCCGATCCGGCACACAAAAAAACGCCGCTCCATGAGCGGCGTTTTTGTTTGGGCCTTTAAGGCTGAGCGTATCGCTCAGCCCTTGCCGCCCAGGCGCGATTTCAGGCTGTCGACCACCTTGGCCACGGCCGCGGCTTCGCCCTGTGCACGAACCTCGGCGGAACCCTGGCCACTGCTGTTGACGGTAACCACCACCTGGCGCGGCGCCACGTTCGGACCACCCGAGCCGCTGTTGCTGCGGCCAAACATGCGGCTCAAGAAGCCCTGCTTTTCGGCCGGCTGGTCGGAGGCCATCACGCTCAAGCTGTAGCTGTGCGCGGCGTCATCGTGGTTCTTCAGCGTGCCGATTTCGCCGTTGCTCAGCGCCTCGCCGACACGGCGATAGGTGTTGTCCACGGTATCGGCCAGAATGAAGCCGTCGGTAATGGTACCGGCGTTGTTGCCTATGCGCGCCGTAGCGCCATTGGCCGTCGGCTGGTTGCTGCCGGTCGGCGGAATCACCAGTGCGGCGCTGGCGTTAGGGGTGTCCATGCCCGGCGGAATCTCCAGCGGCGATTCCTGCTTGGCCGTCTGCCAGGCTTTTTCGGAACGGAAGATGCCGCAGCCCGAGAGGAGCAAGCCAGTCAAAACCAAGGCCGGCAGGGCGACGGCGAGGGAAGATTTCTTCATGTAATGGATTCCGTTGTGTTCCGAAATGAGTGTGAGTAGCCGGCCAGACTAAGCGGCATCCGCCAAGGATGCCAGAGTCGCCAAGGCCTTGCGTAGCTGCTCGCGCGCCGGCCCTTGTTCCAGCTCCACCAGCGGCAGGCGCGGCGCGGCCGTGCCCAGGTCCAGCTCCGGCAGGCCGGCCTTCACCGCGATCGGATTGGGCGCGCAGTTGAGCGCCTGCACCAGCGGGTCGAGCGCGGCGTTGCAGCGTGCGGTGGCAGCACGATCACCCGAGGTGGCCGCATCGCACAACGCACGGAAAGCCCTGGGCGCCAGGTTGGCTACCACCGAGATGACGCCAGCGGCGCCGGCCAGCATGGCTTGCGCCCCGCTGCCATCGTCGCCGGACAGATAGACGAAATCCGACCGCACAAGTTCCGCGGTGCGCTGGATGCGCTCGGCGTCGCCGCGCGCTTCCTTGATGCCGATGATGGCCGGATGATCGCGCAATACTGCCGTGGTTTCCGGCGCCAGATCGCATGCCGTGCGGCTGGGCACGTTGTAGAGAATCACCGGCAAGCCACCGCGATCGGCCACTTCCAGGAAATGGCGGCGCAGACCTTCCTGCGTGGGACGCACGTAATACGGCGCCACCACCAACGCAGCATGTGCGCCGAGCGCGCGGGCGCGTTGCGTCAGCGCCACGGTTTTGGCGGTACCGGCTTCACCGGTTCCGGCGACTACCGGAATACGACCAGCGACATGCTCGACCGCGAAGGCCAGCAGTCGATCGTATTCATCGTGTTCGAGCATGTGGGCTTCGCCGGTGGAACCAGCGACGACCACCGCCTGGGTGCCGCCCGCGATCTGGAAATCGAGCAGGCGGCCGAATGCCGCCAGGTCGAGAGCCCCATCCGAGCCGAATGGAGTGACCAGCGCGCAGACGCTTCCGTGAATCTTCATGGCGCGATCCGCACAACAAAAAATGGACATGGCATCTTACTTGCGGCCTCGCGGGACGGGCAAGTAAGCTGGCGTATCGTTCGTCGTCATCCCGCACGACGCGGGGTCGCTTGCCATCCATGTCCACCAACCCTTTTTCCGCGCGATCCAGCAACGACCATCAACTGCTGATCCAGACACTGACGCCGGCCACGCGCACGCCGCTGCTCGCACTGGCGCGACGCATTGCCGATGCCGGCTGCAATCTATCCGATGCACGCGTATCGACCATCGGCGCCGATACGTCGCTTACCCTGCTTGCCAGCGGCGCGTGGGACGCGGTGGCCAAGCTGGAAACCGCACTGGCCAAACTGGCGCGCGAGGAAGAACTGCGGCTTACACATTACCGCACCAGCCTGCGCGAACCGAGCGGCCATCTGTTGCCGTATCTGGTGGAAGTGGTCTCGTCCGATCGCCCGGGCATCCTGGTCAAGATCGTCGATTTTTTCAGCCGCCACGACATCAGCGTGGAGCAGCTGAGCTCCATGCGCTATCAGGCCATGCAAACGGGTGCCGCGATGTTCCAGGCGCAGTTCACGATCGGGGTGCCGGACAAGCTGCACATCGCCGCGTTGCGCGATGACTTTCTCGAGTTCTGCGACGGCTTGAATCTCGACGCCATCATGGATCCGGTGAAGTTCTAGCTGCGCAGGTTGGGGTGCGAACCCCAACATCCGGATGCCTGCATGCATAACGATGTTGGGGTTCGCACCCCAACCTACGGATGGCTCCGGCGAAAATCTAGGATGCTCCGCCTTTTGCCATCTGACAAGGCTGTTTCCGTCACATAACACGCGCTAGTCTCCGCTCCAGCAGTTGCTAAACGTAAGTCTGGCTACCGGAGAGCCCATGCCCGAACTAGGCAAGAAAGTCCCCAAGCTGCAAGGCGTCACCGGCGACGGCAGTACGCTGAAACTCGATTCACTGAAAGGCCAATGGGTAGTCGTCTACTTCTACCCCAAGGACAGCACCCCTGGTTGCACCACCGAAGCCAAAGACTTCCGCGACCTCTACCCGAAGTTCAAAAAGCGCCATGCCGAGATCATCGGCGTCTCGCGCGACTCGGTGAAATCCCACGTCAACTTCGCCACCAAGCAGGAACTGCCGTTCCCGCTGGTATCCGATGCGGACGAAACCTGGTGCAGCACTTTCGACGTGATCCACGAAAAAGTGCTGTACGGCAAACGTCACATGGGCGTGGTGCGCAGTACTTTCCTGATCGATCCCGACGGCAAGCTCGCCGCACAATGGCGGGGCGTGAAAGTGCCCGGCCATGCGCAGGCGGTGCTCGGCGCCATTCCAACTCGGTGATTTCCACGTCGCACGCTCTCGCCAACGTGACACGTTCCTCCCACTTCCTGCCTCGTGAGGTTACTTCCGCATGACCGGAAGCAAGCGCATCTACGCTCTCGACACCAACGTGCTGTTGCATGACCCGACCTCGCTGTTCCGCTTCGAGGAGCACGACGTCTTCATCCCGATGACCGTTCTGGAGGAACTGGACGAAAAAAAGAAAGGCGCCTCGGAAGTCTCGCGCAATGGCCGCCAGGTCAGCCGTTTTCTCAATGAATTGATCGAACGCGGCAACGGCCACGGCATCAGCAACGGCCTGGAATTGCAAAGCCCCGAAGGCATTTCGCTGCGGCGCGGCGCCGCGGTTGGCCGGCTGTATTTTCAGCAGCGCACCACCAACGGGCATGGCAAGGCCGACAACCTGATTCTTTCGGCGGTGATCGAGCTGAAGGAAGAAAACCCGGGTCGTTCGGTAATCCTTGTCACCAAGGACATCAACCTGCGCATCAAGGCCAAGATCTACGGCATCGATGCAGAAGACTATGAAAACGACCGCGCACTGGACGATTTCGCCCTGCTCTACACCGGCTCGACCGAACTGCCGGAGGATTTCTGGGACCGCCATCCGGAAGTGCAATCGTGGAACGAACGTGGTCGCACGTTCTACAAAGTCGATCGCCGCGAAGACGAAGACTGGCATCCGCAACAATGCTTGTTCCTGCCCGGCGACAACAGCGTGGAATTGCGCGTGCTGCATGTTGATGAAGTACGCGCCACGCTGGTACTGCTCGACGATCACAGCCACACCAATCACAGCGTATGGGGCATCGCTTCGCGCAATCGGGAACAGAATTTCGCACTGAACGTGCTGATGGATCCGGACGTGGATTTCGTCACCCTGCTCGGCACCGCCGGCACCGGCAAGACGCTGCTGGCGCTGGCGGCTGGCTTGGCGCAGGTGATGGATCAACAGCGCTATCGCGAAATCATCATGACGCGTGCGACGGTGTCGGTCGGCGAAGACATCGGTTTCCTGCCTGGCACCGAAGAAGAAAAGATGACGCCGTGGATGGGTGCGCTTACCGATAATCTGGAGGTGCTGGCCAATCCGGAAGAAGGCGGCAGCTGGGGACGCCAGGCCACCAATGATCTGTTGGCCTCGCGCATCAAGATCCGCTCGCTCAACTTCATGCGTGGACGCACCTTCCTGTCGCGCTATCTGATCATCGACGAAGCGCAGAACCTCACGCCCAAGCAGATGAAAACCCTGATCACGCGCGCGGGCCCCGGCACCAAGATCGTGTGCCTGGGCAACGTGGAGCAGATCGACACGCCTTACCTCACCGAAACAACCTCCGGCTTGACGTATGCGGTCGATCGCTTCAAGCATTGGGCGCATTCGGCGCATATCACGCTGCGGCGCGGCGAGCGCTCGCGGTTGGCTGATTTTGCATCGGAGGCGTTGTAGGTTGGGGTGCGAACCCCAACACCGCCCACCGCGTGCACGACAATGTTGGGGTTCGCACCCCAACCTACGCCAACATGAAGAACCAAATCATCCCCATCGCCCTCACCATCGCCGGCTCCGACTCCGGCGGCGGTGCGGGCATCCAGGCCGATCTGAAAACCTTCCACGCGTACGGCGTGCATGGTTTGTCCGCCATCGCCGCCATCACCTCGCAAAACACGCGTGGTGTCACCGCCGTGCATCCGGTACCGCTCGCGCATATCCGCAGCCAGCTCGATGCAGTGTTCGGTGATTTCCCCATCGCCGCGGTAAAGACCGGCATGCTGGGCAATGCGGCCACTGTGCGCCTTGTAGCCAAAGCACTGCGCCAACATAAGCCGAAGTGGGTGGTGATCGATCCGGTGATGATCTCGACCACTGGATCGCGCTTGCTGGATGAAGACGCAATCGCAGCGGTGATCGAACACCTCATTCCGCTAGCCGACGTACTCACGCCGAACCTGCCCGAAGCCGAAGCCCTGCTCGGCTATCCACTGCGTACTGCGAAACAACTTGCGGAAGCCGGGCAAGCCCTGCGCGCACTCGGCGCGCGCGGAGTATTACTCAAAGGCGGTCACGGCCGTGGCAACGACGTGATCGATCGCTATGTCGATGCGCGCGGAATCATGGACATCCGCCACCCTCGTCTTGCACGCGAAGGCCATGGCACCGGCTGCACGCTGGCATCAGCCATCGCCGCGGAGCTGGCCAAAGGCGCCACGCCGCGCCCGGCGGTGCGTCGCGCCATCGCCTATGTGCAACGCGCGCTGAAAAACGGCTATCAGCCGGGTGGCGGCTCGGCCTACGTGCTCCGGCACTGAACGGATTTGCCGTAAAATTGCCTGGCGGCCATCCGGCCCCATATCCAGGCCATCCCCTAAGCCGCCTTCACGATGGATTTCCTCAGCCCCCGCTTCATCATCCTCTACGTGCTGCTGGCCTTCGTGCTGTGCGTGCTGCTGGTCCATCTGCGCGGCCGTACGCGCCTGCGTTTTGACCGCCAGCTGGTGGATCACTCCGCGATCTTCGCGCCGTACAACTTGCTGATGTACGCCTTCTCGGCGGTACCGGCGCGGCCGATCCTGGATCGCAACGGCTTTCCGCAATTGGATCTGCTGAAAGACAACTGGCAAACCATTCGCGATGAAGCGCTGCAGTTGTTCGACGACGGCCATATCCGCGCGGCCGAAAAACACAACGACGCCAGCTTCAACAGCTTCTTCAAGCAGGGTTGGAAGCGCTTTTATCTGAAGTGGTACGGCGAGCCGCTGGCCTCGGCCGAAACGCTGTGCCCGAAAACCGTGGCCTTGCTCAATTCGATCCCCACCATCAAGGCGGCGATGTTCGCCACGCTCGCCCCGAACAGCAAGCTCAATCCACATCGCGATCCCTTCGCCGGCTCGCTGCGCTATCACCTGGGCCTGATCACGCCGAACTCGCGCGACTGCCGCATCTTCGTCGACGGCGAAGAACACGCCTGGGGCGATGGCAAAGATGTGGTGTTCGACGAAACTTATGTGCACTGGGTGGAAAACAAGACCGACCAGACGCGCGTGATCCTGTTTGCCGACGTCGAGCGCCCGCTGCGCACACGGGCGATGGGCGCCATCAACCATCGCGTGGGGGCCTTTATGGGCAAGATCACCGCCTCACCAAATACCGAATCGCCGGAAGAAAAAACCGGTTTCGTCAATCGCGTGTTCGCACTCAATGCGCGCAGCCGCGAACGCAGCCGTGCGTTCAAAAAGAAGTTCCCGCGACTGTTCCGCACGGTGAAGTACATCGGCATGCTGATCTTCATCTGGCTGGTGTTTCTCGCCCCCTGGCCGTTCGTGCACTGAGGCTGTCACGTTTTCGGTGGCACGCGCGTCCTGGCTCTAGGCCTTCATCGGAAACGACCATGGACGCATCTACCGAACTCTTCCAGAAATACCGCCCGCGCCTGTTGGGCTTGGCTTATCGCATGCTTGGTACGCAAGCGGATGCCGAAGACGTCTTGCACGATGCCTGGCTGCGCTGGCACGTACAGGACAAAGCCAGCCTCGACGATCCGGAAGCCTGGCTGGTCACCGTCACCACGCGCCTGGCGCTGGACCGGCTGCGCCGCGCCAAGGTCGAGCGCGCGCATTACACCGGCCCTTGGCTGCCCGAGCCGCTGATCGAAACGCAGGAACAGCCCGACACACAGGCTGAGCAAGCCGAAACGCTCACCCTGTCGTTCCTGATGCTGCTTGAACGGTTGAACCCGGAAGAGCGCGCTGCCTTCCTGCTGCGCGAGGTGTTCGACTATAGCCACGCGGAAGCCGCCTCCATCCTGGGCATTACCGAAGAATCCTGCCGTCAGCGCGCGCATCGCGCCAAGCAGCGCCTGCACGATGAGCGTGCTCGCTTCACCACCAATCTGGAAACGCAACGGCGCCTGCTCGAGCGATTTGCACAAGCCTTGCAACAGCCGACGGAAGAAAACCTGCGGGCGCTGTTTGCCGAAGATGCCGTGCATATTTCCGACGGCGGCGGCATCGTGACGGCGGCATTGCGCCCGCTGCTGGGCAGCGAACGCATTGCCCGCCTGTATCTGCAAGTGGCCAAGCACGAAGACGGCCATGCGGTACGCCGTCAGCTGCGCACCTTGAACGGTGCCCCGGTGCTGCTGACCTGGGCGGACGGACAGCTGGTCACGGCATGCTGGATCGAGTGCGATGGCGAGCGCATCGTCGCCGTGCATGCCTTGCGCAACCCGGAAAAACTGGCGCGGTTGGCCTGGAGCCTCTCCAATGCCTCAGCGTAGTTCGCGTTGTGTTCAAGCGGCTGCCAGGCGGTAGCGCGTGGCGCAGCGCTTGACTGGTGGTCAAGTCAAGCCGCGCGTTGCCGCCTGGCAGCCGCTTGGGCGCAACGCGGGCTGCGTGGAGGTATTGGATAGGCTCCTATGTCACGAAATCACCCGGTGCTTCGTCCTTGCATTGAAACGGCCCATAACGGCCGTCCACATGAGGACTCAAGCCATGTCACGTTTTTCCTATTACACCTATCCCGAAGCCTTGAAGCCGCTGTTTGCGATGAAGGCGCACATCGACAAATCCGGCCTCGAAAAGAGCCTCACGCACTTGGTGATGATGCGCGCCTCGCAACTCAACGGCTGCGCCTATTGCATGGACATGCACAGCAAGGAAGCCCGCGCCGAGGGTGAAATCGAGCAGCGCCTGTATGTATTGCAGGCATGGCGCGAAGCGCCGTTCTACAGCGACCGCGAACGCGCAGCCCTGGCATGGTGCGAAGCCGTGACGCGGCTCGATCCCGTGCACGGCGTGCCGGATGAGGTCTACGAGCAGGCACGTGCGCAGTTCAGCGAGAAGGAACTGATGGATCTGAATCTGCTGGTGATCATGATCAACGGCTGGAATCGCATCGCGATACCGTCGAAGACGGAGCCGAATTATCAATTGCCGGAGCGCAAGGTCGCTTGATTGTAGGCTGGGATGCAATCCCAGCATCTGCCCGCCGCCGGAACGCTGGGATTGTCATCCCAGCCTACGGGTTCCCTCTCTCAAACGAGAGAGGGAACGGAAAGCCATCAAGCAGCCTTCACCCGCTTCGCAATCGCCTCGCCAAAGCTCTGCGTCGAACCCTTGCCGCCGATATCCGGCGTGACGTGGTCACGATCGTTCGCCATGGTGTCGCGGATCGCCTCGCGCAGCTTGGTGCCCTTCTCCACCATGCCGAGGTGATCGATCATATCGGCAGCGGCAAGCAGCAACGCGCACGGATTGGCAATGCCCTTGCCGGCGATGTCCGGCGCGGAACCATGCACCGCTTCGAAGATCGCCGCGTGCTCGCCGATGTTGTCGCCCGGGGCAAGACCGAGACCGCCAACCAGGCCGGCACACAGGTCGGAAAGGATGTCACCGAACAGATTGGTGGTGACGATCACGTCGAACTGCTCCGGACGCATCACCAGCTGCATGCAGGCGTTGTCCACGATCATCTCGTTGAACTCGATCTGCGGGAAATCCTTCGCAATCTCGCGCGCCACATTGAGGAACAGGCCCGACGCAGTCTTGATGATGTTGGCCTTGTGCACCGCCGTGACTTTCTTGCGGCCTTTCTTCACTGCCATGTCGAAGGCATAGCGCACAATGCGCGCGCAGCCCTTGCGCGTGACGCGGATCATCGAGGTAGCCAGTTCGCCGTCTTCCGACAACGTCTGTCCTTCGGAGAGATACGCGCCTTCGGTGTTCTCGCGGACCGTGATGATGTCGATGTTGTCGTAGCGCGCCTTGGTGCCGGGAAAGCTGATCGCCGGACGCACGTTGGCGTAGAGATCGAAATGACGGCGCAGCGTCACGTTGATCGAGGTGAAGCCGCCGCCGACCGGCGTGGTCAGCGGCCCCTTCAGCGCCACCTTGTGCCTGGCGATGGCATCGATCGTGGGCTTGGGCAGCAGATCGCCGTGCTTTTCGAGCGCGATCATGCCGGCCTCGACGGTGTCATAGGTGAGACCGCAATCGAGCGCGTCGAGCACGTGCAGCGTGGCGGCCATGATCTCCGGGCCAATGCCATCGCCCGGGATCACCGCAATGGTCTTGCTCATGGGGGAAACTCCTTGGGGGAATGAAGCGGGGATGCCGGCGCGCTGAGGGGAGGCGCCTGGCTGAAAACCGCGTAATTATCCCTGATGGGCTTGTCGGCGAACAGCCTGGGTGCGGCTGGGAGGTGTTGCAAATGCTCGTATGGAGCGTTGCTTCAATTCGAATGCAACGAATCAAAACCCGTCGTCCCGGCGAAAGCCGGAACGACGATTCAAGGTCTAGCGCAGCCGCGTAGGCTGGGGTGCGAACCCCAACATCGTCATCCCATTCCCGCGCCATGTTGGGGTTCGCACCCCAACCTACGCGTGTTCGCCGCAGCCCTCCGCCTGCCCGGCTGCCGCACCCGCTTCCAACTGATCCAGAAAATCCACCGCGCGGCGCAAATGCGGAATCACAATCGACCCGCCCACCACCAGGCCCACGCTGAACACTTCAAAGAATTCATCGCGCGTCACGCCTGCTTCCTTGCACTGTGCCACGTGATAGCTGATGCAGTCGTCGCAACGCAGCACCATCGAAGCGACCAGGCCAAGCATTTCCTTGGTCTTCACATCCAGCGCGCCGGGCTTGTAGGTCTGCGTATCCAGTGCGAAGAAACGGCGAACCACCTGGTTGTCCTCGGCCAGGATGCGTTCGTTCATGCGTTGGCGAAAAGCGGTGAATTCGGCGAGGCGATCCTTCTCGGCGCTCATGCGGCCGCTCCCAGCAACTGGGCGAGCTTGCCACTACGGTCGGCGGCGACCAGGTCGTCGTAACCGCCCACGTGCTGGTTGTTGACGAAGATCTGCGGCACCGTGCGGCGGCCACCGCTGCGCTGGAGCATCAGGTCGCGCTGGGCCGGATCGGTGTCCACCCGCACCTCTTCCCACGACAGACCCTTGGCCTTCAGCAGGTTCTTGGCGGCCACGCAGTACGGGCATACCGCAGTGGAATAAACTTCGATCTTGGGCATCGCGAAAACTCCGGAATAACTTGCGCCATAAAATGGCGGCAGCGGTGTCGAAAGCAAGCTGAACTGCCACACTGCCGAACGGTCTGAGTGATATTGTCGTTCATCTATGACCATGCCGCATTCACCCTTCCGCTACCGCTTGCTAATGACGCTGGCCGCCGCTGGCGTCGCCTTTGGCGCAGGCGCGCAGGACAAGCCCGACGACGTCCGCCTGCCCGACCTTGGCAGTTCGGCCAACGCATTGATCTCGCCGCAGGAAGCGCAGGATTACGGCGCCATGATGCTGCAGCAGATGCGTGCGCTGGACATGGTGGTGGACGACCCGCTGTTGGACGACTACATCAACAACCTCGGCTTCCGCCTGGTCGCCAACTCGGCCAAGCCCAAAGATCACTTCGCGTTCTTTATTGCCAAAGATCCGGTCATCAATGCGTTCTCGGCGCCGGGCGGCTACATCGGCATCGATTCGGGCCTGATCGTCATCACGCGCAACGAAGATGAACTGGCTGGCGTGATGGCGCACGAAATCGGCCACATCACGCAAAACCATCTGCAACGCGCCTATGAGGCGGCCAAGAAGGACACGCCGCTGATGGCGCTGGTTGCCCTCGGCGCGATCGCCGCGGGCGGCGCCGCCGGCGGCCAGGCCGCGGCAGCCGCGTTGCTGGGTGGCCAGGGCGTGCTGATGCAGAAGCAGATCAACTTCACCCGCAAGGACGAAGCCGAAGCCGATCGCACCGGCATCGAAACGCTGGCCAAGTCCGGCTATGACCCCAACGCACTGGCCGGCTTTTTCCAGCGCATGGAAGACGAAATGAGCGCCGACTCCGGCGGCTACCAGGTGCCCTCCCTGCTGCTGGACCACCCGGTTACCGCCGAGCGCATCAGCGACGCCAAATCACGTGCCAGTGCGCTGATTGCTGCGCAAAAATTGCAGCCCGGCGGCAACCTGCTCGACAAGAATCGCTGGGTACAGCAAACCGCTCCGATCGCCTACGTCAAAGACCCGACCACTCTCCTTCCCGCAAAGCGAAGCGCAGGTCCAGGCCCAAGCACTTTTCTGCTGATGCGCGAACGCGTGCGCGTGCTGTCCGATGATGCCTATCGCATGAGCAATTATTACGCCGGCCTGCTTGGTCGCCAGGATGGCCGCTACAACACGCCGGAGAATCACTACGGTTACGCACTGGCGCTCACGCGCAGCGGCCAGGGCGCCAAGGCCGTCGGGCAATTGCAGCCGCTGCTGGACAAATCACCGGACAACCTCATCGTGCGGCTGGCAATGGCCGATGCGCGCCTGCAGGCCGGTGAACGCGCCGCCGCGCTCGGCATCTACGCCGCCCTCAACACAGAGTCTCCGCGCAACAAGGCCATTGGCCTGGCCTACGCCAATGCGCTCAACTTCGGCGGTAGCAAGGAACAGGCTGCCCACGCCGCCGAATTGCTGCGCCCGATGCTGGAAGACACGGACGAGCCCAGCCTGTTCACCGCCTATGCCCGCGCGGCGGAAAGAGCCGGCGACAAGGTGCGCGCAGGCGAGGCCTACGCCCAGGCCAGTTACCTGTCCGGGCGGCCGTTCGACGCCATGGAACAGCTGAAGGGCCTGCTCAAGCGCAACGATCTGGACTACTACGCCCGCGCCCGCATCCAGGCCCACATTGCCGAACTCACCCCGCTGGTGATGGAGCTGCGCAAACGGCGAATCTCCACGGATGACAATCCGGATGGCACCAGCCAGCAGCAGTTCGGATCGCCGCGGATGTCCCTCCGGGCCACCAAGCCGTAGGTTGGGGTGCGAACCCCAACATGTTGGCCGCCGAACATGCAATGGTGGGGTTCGCACCCCAACCTACCTCGCCAAGGCACTGTTTTCACAGGCTGTCATTGGCTCGTAACATTGCACCGCTGCAATATTTGCGTCATAGGCCACCCCTCCGGACCTTAGCGTGCACAAACGCATCCTGATTGTTGAAGACGAAGCCTCCATCCGCGACATGGTCGCCTTCGCCCTGCGCAAGGCTGGCATGGATACCGCCCAAGCGGCCGACGCACGCACCGCGCAAATGTCCATTGCCGAACAGGTGCCCGACCTGATCCTGCTCGACTGGATGCTGCCCGGCACCAGCGGCCTGGATCTGGCCCGCCGCCTGCGCAAGGAAGAACTGAGCCGCGAGATCCCGATCATCATGCTCACCGCGCGCGGCGAGGAAATGGATCGCGTCAACGGCCTGGAAGCCGGTGTGGACGACTACGTCGTCAAACCCTTCTCCACCCGCGAGCTGATCGCCCGCATCAAGGCCGTGCTGCGCCGCAGCCAGGGCGATGACGGCTCGGGCATGGTGGAACTGGGCCGGCTGCGCATCGACGGCCCCGCGCACCGCGTCTTTGCCGGTGACGAGCCGGTGCCGATCGGTCCCACCGAATACCGCCTGCTGTACTTCTTCATGACCCATCCGGAACGCGTCTACTCGCGTGCGCAGTTACTCGATCATGTGTGGGGCGGCAGCGTGTACGTGGAGGAGCGCACCGTCGACGTGCACATCCGCCGCCTGCGCAAGACGCTCGAGCCATGGAAGCTGGAGGACATGGTGCAGACCGTCCGCGGTGCCGGCTATCGCTTCTCGGCGAGCCCTTGAGGCAAGCATCCCCATGACAACCCCGGTCGCAAGCGCCTGGAAACTTCCGCTCGCGCTGGCCGGGGGATGGTGTGTGGGCGGTGTGGGCGGCTGGCTAGTGGGCGGTCACGTCGCGACCGGTGTGGCGCTCATCGCGGTAGCAGAGATTGTCTTGTTGTTGACGCATTTGCGTCACATTCCTAAGCCCATCATGAGCTTACCGTCCGATTCCCCGGTGGGTACCACGGACTCCTCCCGCCATGACCGATTCATGATGCGCTCCCGACGCCTAGCCGCCAACCTGCATGATCTACGCCGTGCCGCAGGCAGCCTGCCGGACGCGATCGTGCTGCTCGACCAGGAGCAGCACGTGCGCTGGTTCAACCACGCTGCCGAAAGCCTGCTCGGCCTGCGCCGCCCGCAAGACCGCGGCGTGGTGCTGAGAGAGCGCCTGCACAACTCCGAGCTGGCCGGCTGGCTGGAAGAGCCCTCGCCCGAGCCGCTCAACGACGTGAGCGCCCCGGGCGCACCCAGCCGCCACATCAACGTGACCTTGCTGCCGTTCGGGACACGCCAGCGCCTGCTGCTGGCGCGCGACATCAGCCACATGTCGCGGCTGGAACAGATTCGCCGCGACTTCGTGGCCAACGTGTCGCACGAACTGCGCACGCCACTCACCGTAATTCACGGCTACCTGGAATTGCTCGATCCGGAAGACGTGCCGCACCTGGCGCCGGTGCTCAACGAGATGCGCGCGCAATCCAAGCGTATGGGCCAGATCGTGGAAGACCTGCTCACGTTGTCGCGCCTGGAAACGCAGGACCACGTCAACGAAGAGCGCGTGCCGATGGCACCGCTGCTCGCCACGCTGCGCAAGGAAGCCGAGGCGCTGAGCCAGGGGCGCCACAGCATCACCGTGGAAAACATGGCGAACATCGACCTGCTCGGCTCGCCGAAAGACTTGCACAGCGCGCTATCCAACCTGGTCAGCAATGCCGTGCGCTACACGCCCACCGGCGGCCGCATCACCATTCGCTGGGAACGCACCGCGGAAGGCGCCAACTATTCGGTCACCGACACCGGCTACGGCATTCCCGCCGACCATTTGTCGCGCCTTACCGAGCGCTTCTATCGCGTCTCCTCCAGCCGCTCGCGCGACAGCGGCGGCACGGGCCTGGGACTATCCATCGTCAAGCACGTGCTCGGCTTGCATCAGGCACGCCTGGATATCCGCAGCATGCCCGGCCAGGGTTCCACCTTCACTTGCTGCTTCGGCCGCGAGCGCCTGATGGGGCCAGAAACGCACGAACCCCGCCCCGACTGACGTAGGTTGGGGTGCGACCCCAACATCACGATGCCGATTTTTGCGTTGGGGTTCGCACCCATTACAGAACGTTGAACGCCTTCTTACAAACGCATAGGCGCAACGCCGCCTCATGAGTAAGAATGCACGGATGCCACGCCGCCCTGCTACTCAATCGGCCATCGCCGAAACATCCCAGCCCGAGCTGTTCCTGAGCCGCGAGTTGGCCACGCTCGAGTTCAATTTCCGCGTACTGGCGCAAGCGCGCGACGTGCGCATTCCGCTGCTGGAACGCCTGCGCTACCTCAGCATCGTCGCCAACAACCTCGATGAATTCTTCGAGGTGCGCGTAGCGATGCTCAAGCATCATCATCAGTTCGGTTCGGCCGCGCCGGGCCCGGATGGCATCCCATCCGGTGAACTGCTCGCACGCATCCGCGAACGCGTGCTCGACCTGGTCAGCGCGCAATACACCACCTGGCAGGACGAACTGGGTCCCGCGCTCGCCGCCGAAAACATCCACTTCCTCACGCGTGCGCAGTGGACACCGCGTCAGCGCCGCTGGCTGCATGGCTACTTCGAAAACGAAGTGCTGCCGGTGCTGTCGCCGCTGGGGCTTGATCCCGCGCATCCGTTCCCGCGCATCCTCAACAAGACGCTCAACATCGCCGTCGTACTGCAAGGCCGCGATGCATTCGGCCACGAGGGGCATATGGCGCTGGTGCGCGCACCACGTTCTTTGCCGCGCATCATCCGCATTCCCAACGAGGTGTGCGGCCCCGGCGATCACTACGTGTTCCTGGCCGAGTTGCTGCAGGCCTTCGTCGACATGATGTTCCCCGGCTTCAAGGTGGCCGGTTCGTATCAGTTCCGCGTCACGCGCAACAGCGAGCTGATCGTGGAAGAGGAAGAAGTCGACAACCTCGCCCGCGCCCTGGCAGAAGAACTGCATGGCCGCGGCTATGCGCGGCCGGTACGCCTGGAAATCGGCGCCGATTGTCCGCAATCGATCGTGTCGATGCTGATCAGCAACTTCGAGCTGGAAGAGAGCGACGTCTATCGTTGCAACGGGCCGGTCAACATCATTCGCGCCGGATCGGTGTATGACGAACTCGATCATCCGGCACTGAAATTCCCGCGCTTCACCTCCTCCTTGCCGGCAGCGCTGAATGGCGGCCGGAAAATCTTCGACGTGCTCAACCAGCGCGACATCCTGCTGCATCACCCGTATGAGTCCTTCAACGCGGTGGTCGACCTGCTGCGCGAAGCGGTGCAGGATCCCGATGTGCTGGCGATCAAGCAGACGCTGTACCGCGCCGGCAAGGACACGCCGCTGGTGGATCTGCTGATCGAAGCGGCGCGCAACGGCAAGGACGTCACGGTGGTGATCGAGCTGCGCGCACGCTTCGACGAAGAAGCCAACATCCGCTTCGCCACGCAGCTGCAGGAGGCCGGCGTGCAGGTGGTCTATGGCGTGGTGGGCTTCAAGACGCACGCCAAGATGATGCTGATCGTGCGGCGCGAGAATGGCCACTTGCGCCGCTATGTGCATCTGTCCACCGGCAACTACCATCAAGCCAACAGCCGGCTGTATACCGACATCGGGCTAATGACCGCCAATCCGGAATTCGGCGACGACCTGCACAAGATCTTCCAGCAGCTCTCTGGCTTGGGGCCGATGATCAACCTCAAGCGCCTGCTGCACTCGCCGTTTACGCTGTACAGGAACGTGGTGGAGAAGATCGAGCGCGAAACGGCCCATGCACGCAACGGCAAGCCGGCGCGCATCGTCGCCAAGCTCAACGCGATGAACGAGCCGCACGTGATCGAGGCGCTCTACGCTGCCGCACAAGCAGGCGTGGAAATCGATCTGATCGTGCGCGGCGCCTGCACGCTGCGTCCTGGCCTGCCGGGCGTATCCGAACGCATCCGCGTGCGCTCGATCGTGGGGCGCTTTCTCGAACACAGCCGCGTGTACTGGTTCGGCAACAACGGCGAACCGGAGCTTTATTGCGCCAGTGCGGATTGGATGGAGCGCAACCTGATGCGGCGCATCGAAGTTGCCTTTCCCATCCTTGATCCACAGCTTGCCGCACGCGTGTATGAGGAAACGCTGGCCAATTACCTCGCCGACAACACGCATGCGTGGTTGCTGGACAGCAACGGCCATTACACGCGCGCCACGCCCGGCGAGGGCACGCCGCATTCGGCGCAGGAGGCATTGCTGGCGAAGCTGTGCAGCGCGGTGGTGGCGCCGGTTCGCCCTTCCTTGCCCACTACCTTGCGGGAAGATCATTAACACGTAGGTTGGGGTGCGAACCCCAACATCGCCATGCCCGTGTCGATGGCCATGTTGGGGTTCGCACCTCAACCTATCAGGGTTGATGATGCTGGGATTGTCATCCCAGCGAATTGCCATGGCGTGGGTTGGGGTGAGCGGAACGCGAACCCCAACGTCTCCGTTACTTGCACGCCACATTGGGGTTCGGCTGCGCCTCACCCCAACCTGCAAACGCAGGGTTGATGATGCTGGCATCCATGCGAGAATCCCCGCAGTTTGGACAGAGCACCTATATGAGCCTCGGTGACCAGATGCAAATCAAGGATGGCGAGCTTATGGCCGCCGTCGACATCGGCTCAAACAGTTTTCACATGGTGGTCGCGCGCATGGAGCATGGCGAGCCGCGGGTGATCGACCGTCTGCGCGAAACCGTGCGCATGGCCGCCGGCCTGCGTGCCGACGGCACCCTGGATGCCGAGCACCGCGCCCGCGCGCTCAACTGCCTTGCCCGCTTCGGCCAGCGCATCGCCGGCATTCCCACTGCCCGCGTGCGCGCGGTGGCTACCAATACGGTGCGCCGCCTTGCTTCGCCGCAGGCGTTTCTCACCGCGGCGGAAGCCGCGCTCGGGCATCCGGTGGAAGTGGTATCCGGCCGCGAGGAAGGCCGCCTGATCTTCCTCGGCGTGTCGCATGACTTGCCCACCTCGCGCGAACCCCGGCTGGTGATCGACATCGGCGGCGGCAGTACCGAGTTCATCATCGGCCGCGGCCTTGCCCCGCTCCATACCGAAAGCGTGCAGGTCGGCTGCATTGCCTCCACGCAGCGCTTCTTTCCCGGCGGCAAGCTCACGCGCAAGCGTTGGCAGCGCGCGCGTGGCGAGATCGGCGTGCTGCTGCAGCAGTTCGCGGAGGAATACCTGGAGTCCGGCTGGACCGATGCGTTCGGCTCGTCCGGCAGCGCCAAGGCCATCGGTGCGGTGGTGCAAGCGATGAAGTTCTCCGACCACGGCGTCACCCCCGCTTCACTCGCCACCTTGCGCGATGCGCTGCTGGAGCAAGGCCAGATCAACGCACTGAAGTTGCCGGGCCTTTCGGAAGACCGTGCGCCGGTATTTGCCGGCGCGGTGGTGATTTTCGAAGCCGCCTTCGCCGCACTCGGCATCGAACGCTTGCAGGTATGCGAAAGCTCGATGCGCGAAGGGCTGCTGTGGGACCTGATCGGCCGCGCCGGGGGCACCGATCCGCGTACCTCCAGCATCGATGCACTGGCCAATCGCTATGGCGTCGATCGTGCGCAGGCGCGACGCGTGGAGTCCACGGCCCTGATGCTGTTCGATCAGGTGGCGCCCAGCTGGAAACTGGATGGCGAGGCACGCGAATGGCTGTCGTGGATCGCACGCGTGCACGAAATCGGCCTGGCCATCGCGCACAGCCAGCATCACCAGCATGGTGCCTACATCCTGCGCAACGCCGACCTGGCCGGTTTCTCCAAGCAGGAACAGCATCTGCTCGCCACCATCGTGCAGGCGCACCGGCGCAAACCGGACAAGGCCAGCTTCTCCACGTTGCCGCAACGCTATCGCCAGCTTGCCCGCTACATCACGGCCCTGTTGCGCCTGGCGGTGTTGTTCCGCCGCGCGCGTCGCCCCGAATCGCTGCCGCCGCTGCGCCTGTCGGCCACCGCCCAGCGCCTGGGCCTGAGCTTGCCGGCCGCATGGGTGGAACAGCATCCGCTGACGCAGGCGGACCTGGAGCAGGAAATCACGCCGATGGCGGAACTTGGGTTGGCGCTGTCGATATCGGCAAACGAATAAGGAAGGATCACGTAGGCGGGGGTGAAATCCCAGCTTTCGCATGCCTCGCCACACCGGGATTTCGTTCCAGCCCGTTGTCCCGCGTATCATGCGCGGATATTTCAGCCGTACCGCCCCCATCATGCCCAAGTACCTGCTGACCGCCCTCTTCCTGCTTGCTGCTCCGCTTGCTGTTGCGCAGACGGCCAAGCCACCTGCTACCGCTCCCGCCACGCCGGCGCCCGTCGTGGCCAATCCGCAGGTGACGCTGCATACCTCGCAAGGCGACATCACCCTGGAGCTGTATGCGGACAAATCGCCCAAGAGCGTGGCGAATTTCCTGCGCTACGTGCACGAAGGCTTTTACGCCGGCACGGTGTTCCACCGCGTCATCCCCGGCTACCTCGTTCAAGGCGGCCTCTACACCGCCGAGTTGCAACCGCGACGCACGCATTCACCGGTACCTAGCGAAGCGGACAACGGTCTTTCCAACTTGCGCGGCACCGTGGCGGTCGCGCGCGGCGCGGATCCGAATTCGGGCACGTCACAGTTCTTCGTCAACCTGGTGGATGACCGCCGCCTCGATTACGTCGGCAACCAGAGCGGTCTCACCTGGGGCTACACCGTGTTCGGCAAGGTGATCAAGGGCATGGATGTGGTCGACAAGATCGCCGCGCTGCCCACGCATGCTCAAGGGCCGTTCGCCGCCGACGTGCCCACCCCGCTGGTGGTGATCGAAAGTGCGAACGTGGTCGGCGAAGAAGCACCGGCCGCACCCGGCACGGTGGCCAAGCCGGCCCCGGTGACACCGGCGCCGGCACCGCGCAAATCGAAAAAATGACCACGCTGTTCATTTCCGACCTGCACCTGGACGATAGCCGTCCGCACATCACCTCGCTGTTTGAGCAATATCTCGCAAGCGACGAAGTCCGCCACGCCGACGCGCTGTACATCCTCGGCGACCTGGTCGAGGCATGGGTCGGCGACGATGATGATGCCGAGCTGCCCAATCGCATTGCCCGCGCCACCACCGCTGTACGCGATGCCGCCGTGCCGGTGTATTTCATCGTCGGCAATCGTGATTTCCTGCTCGGCGAGACCTACGCCGCCCGCGCCGGCATGACGCTGATCGAAGACGGCGCCGTGCACGACCTGTACGGCACACCCACGCTATTGATGCACGGCGACGTGCTCTGTACCGATGACGTGGCGTATCAGCAATTGCGCCGCCAACTGCGTTCACCGGAGTGGAAAGCCCAGGTGCTGGCGATGCCGCTGGACGCACGCCGCGCCCTCGCCGCGAAAGCGCGCGCCGAAAGCCGCAGCTACACCAGCGGCGCCGACGAAGCGCTGATGGACGTCAACGCCGATGCGGTCGCCCAGGCGATGCGCCACGCCGGCGTGCTGCACCTGATCCACGGGCACACGCACCGCCCCGCCATCCATCATTTCGATCTGGACGGCCAGACGGCCGAACGCATCGTGCTGGGCGATTGGTACGATCAGGGTTCGGTGCTGCGGGTGACGCCGCACGAACGCACCCTGCAGGGGTTGGCGCCATAAAGCAAGCCGACAAAAGCGGGTGCCCACTACCCGTTTTCAGAACCCTTCATCCCTTTGCTCGGATTGACGACCACGGCATGACTTGTCGAATGCCGTTTTCGTAAGCGCGCATGATTCACACCGAGCATTTCGTGCACTCCAAATAAAAACGGCCATCCTCACGGATGGCCGTTTTCCTTCAGCACTGTAAGCTGCGCTCACTTCTTCGCAAACAAATGCTCGACACCCGCACGCTCCTCGCGCAGCTCCTTGTCGGTGGCATCCATGCGCGCACGCGAGAAGTCGTTGACCTCCAGGCCCTGCACGATCTCGTATTTGCCGCCCTTCACCGTCACCGGATAGCCGTAGATCACGCCCGGCTTGATGCCATAGGAACCATCGGACGGAATGCCCATCGACACCCAGTCACCTTCCGCGGTGCCGAGCGCCCAGGTGCGCATGTGATCGATCGCGGCGGACGCGGCTGAAGCTGCCGAGGAAGCGCCACGCGCCTTGATGATCGCCGCGCCGCGCTGCTGCACGGTGGGGATGAATTCCTTTTCGTACCACGCCTGGTCGACCAGGCTCAGCGCCGGCTTGCCGCCGACGGTGGCGTGATGCAGATCGGGATACTGGGTGGAGCTGTGGTTGCCCCAGATGGTGACCTTCTTGATGTCGGTGGTGTGCTTGCCGGTCTTCTCGGCCAGCTGCGACAACGCACGGTTATGGTCCAGGCGCACCATCGCGGTGAAGCACTTCGGATCGAGATCAGGAGCGTTCTGCTGCGCGATCAGCGAATTGGTGTTGGCCGGGTTGCCGACCACCAGCACGCGCACGTCGCGCTTGGCGTGATCGTTCAGCGCCTTGCCCTGCGGCGCAAAGATGGCGCCGTTGGCTTCCAGCAGATCCTTGCGCTCCATGCCCGGGCCACGCGGACGCGCGCCAACCAGCAGGGCATAGTCGACATCCTTGAAAGCCACGTTGACGTCGTCGGTGGCGACCACGCCGGCCAGCAGCGGGAACGCGCAATCGTTGAGCTCCATCACCACGCCTTGCAGCGCAGGCAGCGCGGGCGTAATTTCGAGCAAGTGCAGAATCACCGGCTGATCCGGACCGAGCATGTCGCCGGCGGCAATACGGAACAGCAGGGCGTAACCGATCTGGCCGGCTGCGCCGGTCACGGCAACACGAACGGGGGCTTTCATCGTGGCAACTCCTTCAGGTGCATAAAACGACAAAGCCCGCATCGTAACGACGCGGGCCGTAAAAAGAGATCAACTCAGCTCAGCGAAGAACTCGGCAATACGTGCAAGGCCGGGTTCCAACTGTGCCGTGGGACAGGTGTAGGAAATGCGCATGGCGCGCGGCTCGCCAAAGGCCGAGCCCGGTACGCACGCTACGCCTTTTGCGCCCAGCAATGCAGCACAGAAATCCACATCGGTTTCGATGCGCGTACCGTTGTGGCTCTTGCCGAACGCGACCGAGATATCCGGGAACGCATAGAACGCACCCTGCGGACGCGGACACACCACCCCAGGAATCTTCGCCAGCGCCGCCAGCACCACGTCGCGCTTCTGCGCGAACTCCCTGCACTTGGCTTGCGGCACATCCTGCGGACCGCTGAAGGCAGCAATGGCTGCAGCCGCGATCACTTCCGGCACGCTGGTGATGTGATTGGAATTGAGTGTGGTGACGGCCTTGGCCACATTTTCCGGCCCGGCAATCAAGCCGACGCGCCAACCCGGCATGCCGTACGTCTTGGAAATCGAATCGACGAAGATCAAGCGATCGCGCAATTCGGGACGCGCAAACACGAAGTTGTGATAGCCGATGCCATCGAACACCATCGAGTTGTAGATGTCGTCGGTGACGATCCATGTATCCGGGTATTTCACCAGCACGTCCGCCAGTGCGGCGATTTCCTCGCGCGTATACACCATGCCGGTTGGATTGGACGGGTTGTTGAACAGGAACACTTTCGGCTTGCGCGCCAGCGCTGTTTCCAGCTGCTGCGGCGTGAGCTTGTAGTTCTGGTCGGGACCACAATGCAGTACGTTGGCCTTCGCACCGACGATGTCGGCGATGTCGCGATAGGTGGTCCAGTACGGTGCGGGGAAGCAGATCTCGTCGCCGTCGTTGAGCAGCGCTTCGGCCAGGTTGTACAGCACCTGCTTGGCGCCGATGCCCACCGACAGGTTCAAACGCCCGTAGCCGGTAAAACCCAGCGCCTCGATGTGCTTCAGGAAAGCATCCAGCAAGGCATCCGAACCGCGGTTGCTGCCGTACTGGCCGCTGTCATGCGAGAGCGCCTCGCGGGCTGCTGCGTACACGTGTTCGCCAGGCAGAAAATTCGGCACGCCGATCGAGAAGCTGATGATGTCGCGGCCGGCGGCCTTCAGCTGCCTGGCCGTTTCGGCGATGACCATGATCGCGCTGGGTTTGGCGCGGCCGATGCGCTGGGCGAGCTGGGGCATGGCTTTCCTCGGTGGGGTGCGGGACAGCAAACCAGCGGATTTTAGCATGTGGCGATGCGTCATCCCGCGGGGACGGGGAGCGTAGCCGGAAATTTCCTTTGCCCTGACTTGTTCCCCTGGCATCATGTCGCCGGGCCGCTGCAGAACCGGGCGGAGGGGTGTCGCAATCAACCACGGCTCAAGACAAGGGGATGTCCATGTTCCATATCATCTGGTCCATCATCGTCGGCTTCATCGTCGGCCTCATCGCACGCTGGATCGTGCCGGGCGCCGAGCATTACGGCTTCATCATGACCACGATCGTGGGTATCGTCGGCTCCATCATCGGCGGCTTTATCGGCACCTTGTTCAAGAAGCCGGAGCCGGGTCAGAAATTCCACACGGCGGGCTTCATCATGTCGATCATCGGCGCGATCATCCTGCTGTATCTGCTGCGCTTCATTCAGCACTAAGGCCGGCAACTTCTTGCAGGCAACAAAAAAGCACGGCGGTTTTCCGCCGTGCTTTTTTGTTCCGTGCGTAACGCTCAGGCGGTACGCGGGGCGAGCAGTTTTTCGGCGAGGCCACCCAGCATCGAGAGGTCGAAACCGCCACCGCTCGCAGGCACCTGGCCATCCGGCGTGGCGTGATCCACGGCATGCGGCAACACCTGCGCCAACTGGCCGATCAACTGGCCCGGGTCGACACCAAGCTTGCCGGCCGCATTGTTGACCACCGAATCCAGGCCGGTCTTCTGCAACACCTGATTGAGCTGATCGCCGGAGATCGCCTGGTTGGCACCGCTGCCGATCCAGGACTGCACTGCATCACCCAAGCCATGCTGCTGCAGCTTGTCGGCCAGACCCTGCACGCCACCGGCCTGCTGGATCAACTGCCCGGCCACCGAAATCAGCGAACCGGCACCCTCACCCTGATTGCCACCTAACAAACTACCCAAGCTGTCGAGTAACGACATGGCTGTTCTCCTTTGGGAATGAATCCAAGTCCGCGAATTCTATGTGGACATGCGCTACACGAACGTAACAGTGGCGTGAAAGTACGCCATGGGCAGCCAACCCCCTCCCTTGCGGGAGAGGGTCAAAGGGCGCCACTCAGCCGCGCTGGTCAAGCACCGCATTCCACTCTTTCACGCGCTCGGCCTGCGCGGCCAGTAGGGCGTCCACGTCGCCTTCCACCGTCACCTTCTCGATGGTGTCGCCCTGCTTGATCGCATCCACCACTTTCTGGTCGTCGCCGCCAAGCACTTCGCCGAACACGCTGTGCTTGCCGTCCAGCCAGGGCGTGGCACCGTGGGTGATGAAGAACTGGCTGCCATTGGTGCGCGGACCGGCGTTGGCCATGGACAGGATGCCCGGCTTGTCGTGCTTCAGGCTGGCATGGAACTCGTCTTCGAAGCGGTAACCCGGGCCGCCGCGGCCACTGCCTTCGGGGCAACCACCCTGGATCATGAAGTCGGGGATCACGCGGTGAAACGACAGGCCATCGTAATAACCGCGACGCGCCAGGTTGACGAAACTCGCCACCGTCACCGGCGTCTTGTCTTCGTGCAGGCGCAGGTGGATGGGGCCGCGGTTGGTGGTGATCGTGACATTGATGGCCATGGGTATTCCTTGAGGGTTCTGCGGAGTACGGATGCCCAGGAGGGCTACGGCCGGCAAGGATAACGCCAGCGAAGGCCGGTTGTAACAAGCCGGGTCATATCCCGTGGGCTGGGATGAAATTGGAGGCT
>NZ_DATEJY010000103.1:0-11995 GCF_035277725.1 Dyella sp.
CGTCGATCACGGCCGCATCGCCACCCTTCCAGAACATGCGACCCAGCTTCACGCCACCACGGGCGAAGATCGCGAAGTAGATGTCATCGACCCAGTATTTGCGGTCGAGGATGACCCAGAACGGCTTGAGCGCGGATTTGATCTTGCCTGCCAGCGATGGATTGAACAGGTAGATGTACGTAGTGATGAGGAAGGCCGCGACCACGAAGATAAATGGCAACTGGTGTAACCCTTCCAAGCCGGCCGAAGCCCAACCTTGGAATTCTTTCGCCATCTCGCCCAGCACGTCGTTGGATTCGTTGACATGGATGGCGCCACCGAACCAGCCGCCATAGAGCATCGGCTTGACGGTAAACCAGCCCACCACCAGCGAGGGAATCGCCAACAGGACCAGCGGCAGCGTCACCACCCAGGGCGATTCCTTCGGCGCGTGTTCCAACACGCCCGGCTCATGGCCGCCGTGCTCGCCGTGCTTGGCCGGCTCATCGGTCATCGCATGCGCGTGAGGACCATGGACGTCAGCATGCAGCGGATGTTCGTGTGCATGCGTGTCCTTGCCCTGGTCGTGACCATGCGCATCGTGATGATGATGCTCGACGCGGAAGCGCTCCTTGCCGTGGAAGGTCAGGTACATCTGGCGGAACGTATACGTCGCCGTGACGAACGCGCCGATCAGCACGCAGAAGTAAGCGTAGCCTGAACCCCAGCGATGCGAATGCTGTACCGCTTCGATGATCGCGTCCTTCGAGTAGAAACCCGAGAAGAACGGCACACCGCACAGTGCCAGCGCACCGATCCACATGGTGATCCAGGTGATCGGCATGTACTTGCGCAGGCCGCCCATGTAGCGCATGTCCTGCTCATGGTGCATGGCGATGATCACCGACCCCGCGCCCAGGAACAGCAACGCCTTGAAGAACGCGTGGGTCATCAGGTGGTACACCGCGCCGGCATAGGCGGACACGCCTAGCGCCACCGTCATATAGCCCAGCTGCGACAGCGTGGAATACGCTACCACGCGCTTGATGTCGTTCTGCACGATGCCGATCAGGCCGGTGAACAGCGCACCGGTGGCGCCGATCACCAACACCACGCTCAGCGCGGTTTCCGACAGCTCATACAGCGGCGACATGCGCGCCACCATGAAGATGCCCGCGGTCACCATCGTCGCGGCGTGGATCAGCGCGGAGATCGGAGTGGGACCTTCCATCGAATCGGGCAGCCACACATGCAGCGGCACCTGCGCCGACTTACCCATCGCGCCGATGAACAGCAGGATGCAGATCACCGTGGCGGCATCCCAGTGGATGTTCTGGGTCAGCGCCAGCGTCTTGCCTACCAGCGTCGGTGCCGTAGCGAACGCAGTGGCGTAATCCAGCGTGCCCAGGAAGAACAGCACGGCCGAAATACCCAGCAGGAAGCCGAAGTCGCCCACGCGGTTGACGAGGAACGCCTTGAGGTTGGCGAAGATCGCCGTCGGACGCTTGTACCAGAAGCCGATCAGCAGGTACGACACCAGGCCCACCGCTTCCCAGCCGAAGAACAGCTGCAGGAAGTTGTTGCTCATCACGAGCATCAACATCGAGAAGGTGAACAGCGAGATGTAGCTGAAGAAACGCTGGTAGCCCGGATCGTCCGCCATGTAGCCGATGGTGTACACATGCACCAGCAGCGACACGAAGGTCACCACCACCATCATCATCGCGGTGAGATGGTCGATGAGGAAACCGACCGTGGCGGTGTACTTGCCGATCTCGAACCAGGTGTAGATGTTGTGGTTATAGACCGGAGCGCCGGCGAAGACGATCTGGTACAGCACGTAGAACGACAGGCCGCAGGAAATCAGCAGGCCGAGGATGGTGATGCTGTGCGCACCAGCGCGGCCGATCTGCTTGCCGAGGAAACCCGCAAACAGGCAGCCGACGAGTGGCGCCAGCGCAATAGTCAACAGGATGGAGGAGGAAAGTTCCATGATGCTCAGCCCTTCATGCTGTCGATTTCGGCAACGTTGACCGTGCTGCGATTACGGAACAGCAGGACCAGAATCGCCAGGCCGATCGCGGATTCCGCCGCGGCCACGGTGAGGATGAAGAACACGAAGACCTGGCCCGCCACGTCATGACTGAAGCGGGAGAAGGCCACGAAGTTGATGTTGACGGCAAGCAGCATCAGCTCGATCGCCATCAGCAGCACGATCACGTTCTTGCGGTTGATGAACAGGCCCGCCACCGAAATACAGAACAGGATCGCGCCCAGCACGATGTAATGCGAAAGCGTAATCATGGCTTGGGCTCCTGGGCCGGTGCTGCGGGCTGCGTGTCGACCGGGCGCTCCGCCGCCATCTTGACGATGCGCACGCGATCGGTCGCCTTGACCGCCACCTGCTCGCTCGGATGCTGCTTGCGCGCACCGGTGCGGTGACGCAGCGTCAGAGCCACAGCGGCGATCACGCCAACGGTAAGGATCAGCGCGGCAATCTCGAACGGCAGCAGGTATTGCGTGTAGAGCGCCATGCCCAGCCATGCGGTATTGGACAAACCTGCGGCGGTGGCCGGGTTCTGGCCCATGGTCTGCACGTGCATCACGCGCACACCGATCAGGCCGAGCATTTCCACCAGCATCACCACGGCCACGATCAGGCCAACCGGCAGGAACTTCACGAAGCCCTCGCGCAGCTTTTCCTGGTCGATGTCGAGCATCATCACCACGAACAGGAACAGCACCATCACGGCGCCGACGTAGACCACGATCAGGGCGATGGCGAGGAATTCGGCCTCGGCCAGCATCCAGATGCAGGCGGTACTGAAGAAGGTAAGCACCAGCGCCAATACGGCATGCACCGAGTTGCGCAGCGTAATCACCGATAGCGCCGCCACCACGGTGACCGCGGCGAAGGCATAGAAACAGATGAGTTGGAACAAGGACGTGTCAATCATGGATATGTCCTTAGCGGTAAGCCGCATCCTGAGCGCGAGCCGCCGCGATATCCGCTTCGAAGCGGTCGCCGATGGCCAGCAGCTGAGGCTTGGTCACCACATTCTCACCGCGATGCTCGAAGTGATATTCGTGGATGTGCGTTTCGACGATCGAGTCCACCGGGCAGCTTTCTTCGCAGAAACCGCAGTAGATGCACTTGAACAGGTCGATGTCATAACGCGTGGTGCGGCGCTGGCCATCGCCGGCGCGCGGCGCGGAATCGATGGTGATGGCCAATGCCGGACACACCGCCTCGCACAGCTTGCACGCGATGCAGCGTTCCTCGCCATTGGCGTAGCGGCGCAACGCATGCAGCCCGCGAAAGCGGTTGGATTTGGGGATGTGCTCCATCGGATAGCGCATCGTGTACTTCGGCAAGAACATGTACCGAAGCGTGAGCGCCATGCCTTTGAGCAGCTCGATGAGCAGCAGGCTCTTGAAGTAATTGGTAACGCGGGACATGTTTTTTCCTTAGCCTCCCGTGCCGACGTGGACCCAGCCGTAGTACTTCATGCAGCCGGCAACCAGCACCCAGACGATGCCGATGGGAATGAACACCTTCCAGCCCAGACGCATGATCTGGTCATAGCGATAGCGCGGAAAGGTGGCACGGAACCACAGGAACAGCGTGGCAAACACGAAGACCTTGATCGCCAGCCACACCGGGTTGGCCACGCCTAGCACGGGAATGCTGTCCGGGAACGGGCTCAGCCAGCCGCCACAGAACAGGATCGCAGCCAGAAAGCTGACCAGGATCATGTTGGCGTATTCGGCCAGGAAGAACAGCGCGAACGCCGAACCGGAATATTCCACGTGGAAGCCGGCGACGATTTCCGATTCGCCTTCCGCCACGTCGAACGGTGCACGGTTGGTTTCGGCCACGCCCGAGATGAAGTAGACGACGAATACCGGCAGCAACGGCCACATGAACCAGTCGCCGATGCCCTTGTGGCCAACCTGCGCATTCACGATGTCAGTGAGATTCAGGCTACCCGCCAGTACCAGCACGCACACCAGGCACAAGCCCATGGCCAGTTCGTAAGAGATCACCTGCGCGGCCGAACGCATCGCTCCCAGCAGTGCGTAGCGCGAGTTCGAAGACCAGCCGGCGAGAATGATGCCGTACACACCCAGCGAGGTCATCGCCAACAGATACAACAGGCCGGCGTTGGCGTTGGACAACGCAACCTTGTTGTAGAACGGAATGACAGCCCACGCCGCGAGCGCCGGCACCAGGCCGATCAGCGGCGCCAGGTAATACAACGCCTTGTTCGCATTGGTGGGAAGAATCACTTCCTTCAGCAGCAGCTTCACCACGTCGGCGAAGGCCTGCAGCAAACCGAACGGCCCCACCTTGTTGGGCCCCATGCGGACGTGCATCCAACCGATGACCTTGCGCTCCCACCACACGTACAAGGCCACTGCGATGACCAGCGGCAATACAACTGCAATCGTGTAGAGAAGCGGCAGCAGGAGTTGATGGATTAATTGATCCATGGGTTACGCCTTGCTCAAGGTGATAGCCGCGCCGTACGGCGGCAACGTCGCGGTCTGATCATGGGCAGCATCGATCCACACGGCGCCATCGGGCAGCGTGTCGTCGATCGCTAGCGGCAACAAGACAGCGTTCGCGAACTTGATCTTGTCGCCGTCGCCCACGCCCTGACGCTGCGCCTCGTTCGCGTTCACGCGCACGGCTGGCGTACGGTTGAGCGGATGCGCCTGTAGCGAAGTGGCGCGACGGACCACCGCATCGCTGCGATAGATCGACCACGTGGCAAGCCGGCTCAGGCCCTGCGCCGGCTTGCGCTCGGCCAGGTTCCGCGACATCGCGGCCTTGCGTTCGGACATACCTTCACGCAAGCCGGCCATATCGTCGAATTCGAAGCCGGCCAGCTTCATCAGGCCACCCAGTGCACGCAACACCTTCCAGCCCGCGCGCGCTTCGGCCGGAGCCTTGGCGCCCGCTTCCACACGCTGCAGAAGACCATCGACGTTCACCAGCGTGCCGGCGATTTCCGGCAGCAAGCCGATCGGCAGGATCACGTCGGCGACGTCGCGCAGTGCTGCATTGGCGAAGGCGCTGAAGGCCACGATGTGCTGTGCGCCGTTCAATGCATGGCTGACAGCCGCGCCATCGGCGAAATCGTGCGGGAACTCCAAACCGTACAGCAGGTACGCCTTGCGCGGCTGCGCCAACATAGCCTGGGCATTCAAACCACCGTTGCCCGGCAGCACGCCGACCTTGGCAAGGCCCACAGCATTGGCGCCAACCGGCAGCTCGTTGTAAGCGGCGCCGGTTGCTTCGGCGATGAAGCGCGCCACGGCGCGCAGCCACGAAGCCTGCGGATGCGTCACCGCCGCTTCGCCGAGGATCACCACGGCGTGGCCGGACTTCAGCGCTTCGACGGCTTCGCGAGCCTTGTCGGTCGCTTGCAGCGGCGCGAGCGATTCGCCCGAAATGAAGTCCGGTTGCGCAACACCGCCTTCGATCAACGCCTTGGCCAGCACCAGCAGCGAATCGACCAGGTAGTGCGGCGGCACCACGGCTTCACCAGCCAGGTTGTAGTTGAAGTTGAACTCGGCCGGATTGACCGCGTAAACCTTGGCGCCCTTCTTCACCGCCTGATGGATGCGGTGGTTGAGCAGCGGCATTTCGTAGCGCAGGTCGGAACCGACCAGCAGAGCTGCCTTGACCTTGTCCACGTCGGCAACCGGCATGGCAAAGGTTTGCGCGACCGCGTTGTCGGCAAAGTCGAGCTGGCGCAGACGATGATCGATGTGCGCGCTGCCCAGGCCCTGCGCGAGGCGAACCAGCAGCTCGCCTTCTTCGCTGGTCGTTGCCGGATGCACCAGCATGCCGAGTTCGCTGCCCGGCACGCTCTTCAGCGCTTCGACGGCGACGGCAAGCGCATCGTCCCAGGTGGTCTGCTGCCACTGGCCGTTGCGCTTCACTTCCGGCGCATGCAGGCGGTCGGCGGCGTACAAGCCTTCGTTGCTATAGCGATCGCGGTCGGAGAGCCAGCATTCGTTGATGGCTTCGTTGTCGCGCGGCACCGTACGCAGCACTTCGCCGCGACGCGTATGCAGCCACAGGTTGGAACCGAGCGCATCGTGATAGGCCACGGACGGCTTGGCGATCAGTTCCCAGGCGCGCGCCTTGAACTGGAACGGCTTGTTGGTGAGCGCGCCGACCGGGCACACGTCGATGACGTTGCCGGAGAGTTCGGTTTCCAGCGCCTTGCCGATGTAGGTGCCGATCTGCAGGTTCTCGCCACGGCTCATGCCGCCGAGTTCGTACGTGCCGGCGATCTCGCTGGTGAAGCGCACGCAGCGCGTGCATTGGATGCAGCGAGTCATTTCGGTGGCAACCAGCGAACCGAGGTTTTCGTCGGCGATGGTGCGCTTGCGCTCGGTGTAGCGCGACACGCTGCGGCCGTAACCGAGCGCAATATCCTGCAGTTCGCACTCACCGCCCTGATCGCAGATCGGGCAATCGAGCGGATGGTTGATCAGCAGAAATTCCATCACGTCGCGCTGGAACTTCAGCGCTTTGTCGGAACGCGTGATGACCTTCATGCCTTCGGCCACCGGCGTGGCGCAAGCCGGCTGCGGCTTGGGCATCATGCGGCCGCCCATCTCCACGTCCACCAGGCACATGCGGCAGTTGGCGGCGATCGGCAACTTGCGGTGATAGCAGAAGCGCGGGATGGCGATGCCGACGTTGTCGGCCGCCTCGATGATCATGGCGCCCTTGCGAATCTGCGTGGGTTTGCCATCGATCTCGATGTTGACGAGGTCAGGTGCAGTATTGGCTGGCTGCGCACTCATGCAGCAACTCCACGGGTGTCGGCGAGACGGTCCTCGGTCATCGAGCGGCCGTGCTGCACGTAGTATTCGAATTCATGCCAGAACTTGGCGAGGAAGCCTTGCACCGGCCACGCGGCGGCTTCGCCGAATGCGCAGATGGTATGGCCTTCAATTTGACCAGCTACCGCCTTCAGGCGATGCAGGTCGTCCGGTGTGCCCTTGCCTTCGACGATGCGCGTCAGCACGCGATACATCCAGCCGGTGCCTTCGCGGCATGGCGTGCACTGGCCGCAGGATTCCTTGAAGTAGAAGCGCGCGATGCGATGGCAAGCCTTCACCATGCAAGTGGTTTCGTCCATCACGATCACTGCGCCAGAACCGAGGCCCGAACCTGCTTTTTGCAAGCAGTCGTAATCCATGGTGGCAGCCATCATTTCGTCGGCGTTGAGCACCTTCATCGAGGAACCGCCAGGGATCACGGCTTTCAGCTTGTTGCCGTTGCGAACGCCACCGGCCATCTCCAGCAGATCCTTGAAGGAGGTGCCAAGACGAACCTCGAAATTGCCTGGATTGTTGACGTGACCGGACACGGAGAAAATCTTCGGACCGCCATTGTTCGGCTTGCCGAGATTCAAGAACCACTCGGCGCCGTTGCGCAGGATCGCCGGCACCGAGGCATAGGTTTCGGTGTTGTTGATCGTGGTGGGCTTGCCGTACAGGCCGAAATTGGCCGGAAACGGCGGCTTGAAGCGCGGCTGGCCTTTCTTGCCTTCCAGCGACTCCATCAGTGCGGTTTCTTCGCCGCAGATGTACGCACCGGCGCCGAGCGCGGTGTAGATATCCACGTCGATGCCGCTGCCCTGGATGTTCTTGCCGAGCAGGCCGGCTGCATAGGCTTCCTTCAGCGCCTCTTCGAAATGCTCGAAAGGCTCATGATGGAATTCACCACGCAGATAGTTGTAGGCCACGGTGGAGCCGGTGGCATAGCAAGCAATGGCCAGACCTTCGACTACCGAATGCGGGTTGTAGCGCAGGATGTCGCGGTCTTTCGCGGTACCGGGCTCCGATTCATCGGAATTGCAGAGGATGTACTTCTGCATGTTGCCCTTCGGCATGAAAGACCACTTCAAGCCGGTCGGAAAGCCTGCGCCGCCACGGCCACGCAGATTGCTGTTCTTGACGATCTCGACGATCGACGCGGGATCGGGCTTCTCGGCGAGGATTTTTCTCCATGCCTTGTAACCGTCCGCCTGCTGATAGCTGTCCATCGACCACGGCTTGTCGAAATGCAGTGTGGTGTAGACAACCTGGTGCTCTTGGGGTGCGGGTCCGACTGCCATTGCCCTGCCCTTACTTGAGACCATCGAGGATCTCGTCGACCTTTTCGGTCGTGAGACGCTCGTGGTAATGGCCATTGACCGTCATTGCCGGTGCGTACACACATGCGGCAATGCATTCTTCTTCGCGCTTCAGGTACACGCGGCCGTCCGGCGTGCTTTCGCCCAGCTTGATGCCGAGTTTCTTTTCGCAATGACGCACGAGGTCTTCGGCACCATTGAGCCAGCACGAGATATTGGTGCAGATCGCAACGTTGTTGCGGCCCACGGGCACGGTTTCCAGCATCGAGTAGAAGCTGGCCACTTCGTAGGCCCACACCGCCGGCACGTCAATGTACTTGGCGACTGCCGTGATCAGCTCGTCGGTGAGATAGCCGTGGTTCTGTTCCTGCGCGGCAAATAGCGCCTGGATCAGCGCAGAGCGCTTGCGATCCGGCGGGAACTTGGTCAGCCAATGATCGATGTGATGGCGCGTGTGCTCGGTGAGCACGGCGAGCGGATCGACGTGCTTGACCTGCTCGTAATTTCCGGTGGCTTTCATGTGTGCTTATCCTCCGGGCTCAGCGATCGACTTCGCCGAACACGAGGTCATAGGTGCCGATCACTGCCACCGCGTCGGCCAGCATGTGGCCGCGTACGAGGACATCCATCGACGAAAGATGGGCAAAACCCGGTGCGCGCAAATGCACGCGGAACGGCTTGTTGGCACCGTCGGAAACCAGGTAGCAACCGAACTCGCCCTTCGGCGCTTCGACCGCCGCGTAGGTTTCGCCGGCCGGTACGCCATAGCCTTCGGTGAACAGCTTGAAGTGATGGATCAGGGCTTCCATGTCTTCCTTCATGGCCTCGCGCTTGGGCGGCGCGACCTTGAAGTTCTCCACCATCACCGGGCCGGGGTTGGCGCGCAGCCAGTCCACGCACTGCTTGATGATGCGGTTGGCCTGGCGCATTTCTTCGATGCGCACCAGGTAACGGTCATAGCAGTCGCCGTTGACGCCTACCGGGATGTCGAAATCCACGTCGGCATACTTGGCATACGGTTGCTTCTTGCGCAGATCCCAGGCGATGCCCGAGCCACGCAGCATCACGCCGGTCATGCCCCACTGCTGCGCCATTTCCGGCGAGACCACGCCGATGCCGACGGTACGCTGCTTCCAGATACGGTTGTTGGTGAGCAGCTCTTCGTATTCGTCGACTTTCTTCGGGAAGTCGGCGGTGAAGGCATCGAGGAAGTCGAGCATGGAACCTTCGCGCCAGCTGTTGAGGCGCTGCAGATCCTTGCCTTTGTGCCAGGGCGATTCGCGGTACTGCGACATCTTTCCCGGCAGATCGCGATAAACACCGCCCGGACGATAGTAGGTGGCATGCATGCGCGCGCCGGAGACGGCTTCGTAGCAGTCCATCAACTCTTCGCGTTCGCGGAAGGCATACAGGAACACCGCCATCGCACCCAGGTCGAGCGCGTTCGAACCGACCCACATCAGGTGATTCAAGATGCGAGTGATCTCGTCGAACATGGTGCGGATGTATTGGGCGCGGATCGGCGCCTCGATACCCAGCAGGGTTTCGATGCCGCGCACGTAGGCGTGCTCGTTGCACATCATCGACACGTAGTCGAGACGGTCCATGTAGCCGATCGATTGGTTGAACGGCTTGGATTCGGCCAGCTTCTCGGTGCCGCGATGGAGCAGACCGATATGTGGATCAGCACGGACAACCGTTTCGCCATCCATTTCCAGCACCAGGCGCAACACGCCGTGCGCGGCCGGATGCTGCGGGCCGAAGTTCATCGTGTAATTGCGAATTTCTTGGCTCGCCATGCTCAATTCTCCCGCCAATGATCGGCGGCTTCCGCCTTCGCTTGCATCAAGTCGGCGTCATCGCGGATCACGCGCGGCACCAGCACGCGCGGCTCGATCGACACCGGTTCGTAGATCACGCGCTTCTGTTCGGGGTCGTAGCGCACTTCCACGTTGCCGATCAGCGGGAAATCCTTGCGGAACGGATGGCCGACAAAACCATAATCGGTAAGGATGCGACGCAGATCCGGATGGCCTTCGTAGATGATGCCGAACAGGTCGAACGCCTCGCGCTCGAACCAGTTCACGCCCGGGTGGATACCCGTGAGCGAAGGCACCACCGGCAGATCGTTGTCGTCGCAGAACACGCGTACGCGCAGACGCTGATTGAGTTCGATCGACAGCAGATGGAACACCGAGGCGTAGCGCTTGGGCATCGACACGTTGCGCGGACGATCATCCCAGCTGAAGCGACCAACCGCCTCGCCTTCCACGCCACGCGAGAAACCGTTGCCGGATACGTCGGTGGTATCCCACTCGGTCTGGCCGTAGCCGAGATAATCCACGCCGCACAGGTCGACCAGCTCGCTGAAACGGAAGCCCGCTTCGTCGCGCAGTGCGGTGACCACGGCCAGCAGATTGGCTGCATCCACCACGGCCGTCACAGCGCCATGGCTGGTGGAAACGGTGAGCTTGTCGCCGAACCGCGCGGCAAGCCGCTCGGCCAGCGAGTTAGTTTGCGTATCGCTCATGACTGACTGCGCCTTTTAGGAACGCGCGATGGTGCTGGTACGACGAATCTTCTTCTGCAACTGCAGAATGCCGTGGATCAACGCTTCGGCCGTAGGCGGGCAGCCCGGCACGTAGATGTCCACCGGCACGATGCGATCGCAGCCGCGTACAACGGAATACGAGTAGTGGTAATAGCCGCCGCCGTTCGCGCAGCTGCCCATGGAGATCACCCACTTGGGGTCGGGCATCTGGTCGTAGACCTTGCGCAGCGCAGGGGCCATTTTGTTGACCAGCGTGCCGGCCACGATCATCACGTCGGACTGGCGGGGGCTCGGACGGAACACCACGCCATAACGATCAAGATCCAGACGTGCGGCACCGGCATGCATCATTTCCACGGCGCAGCAGGCGAGACCAAACGTCATCGGCCACATGGAACCGGTGCGCGCCCAGTTCATCAGGGCATCGACCGACGTGGTGACGAAGCCGCGCTGCATGACAGGGTTGTCGCCAGCCGGACGCAGAATGTCATCCACCAGGTTCAACGGCTGCGGGTTGTGCATCACCCGGTCAATGGAGGAGATCACTCCCATTCCAGTGCTCCCTTCTTCCACACGTAAGCAAAACCGACCACCAGCAGCAACAGGAACAGCGCCATTTCAATCAGCGCGACGATGCCGATGTGCTGGAACACCACCGCCCATGGAAACAGGAAGGCGATTTCCAGATCGAAAATGATGAAGAGGATGGCGAGGAGGTAGTAGCGCACGTCGAACTGCATGCGCGCATCCTCGAAGGCCTCGAAGCCGCACTCGTACGGCGAGAGTTTCTCTGACTCCGGACGGCGAGGACCAGCCAGCAGGCCGATGATGAGGAGGACGACACCCAGCCCTGTGGCAACGCCAAGGAACAGGAGAACGGGCCAATATTCGGCAAGCACGGTTTAACTTACCTCCGCACCACATGAGTGCATCAGCGACCGTTGGGGCAAACGGTCCGGAAGTTCAAATCAGCGGGCTGTCCAGCTCTGTGGATGCAGATGTGGGCGCTCGACGTTCCTCAGGACAAGCCCGGGGATCACGATATTGTATCAGCGGGCATGGGTGGCCCGACAAGCCTTGTGTGGCGCACCATGGGATGTTTCTTGCAATAAATCGATGGTCGCGGGGCGTGCAATAACGCTGCACGGACGCACGACGCGCCCTGCACGCAAGAAATTCTGCCAAAGGTCAAAAAGCCGACGGTAGCGCTTGCTTACATCGTCTGCGTGGCGCGCTCGGAATTCAGCACGCCTGCCAGCAGGGCTTCGATGCGGCCACGCGCCGCTTCCCCATCGGAGGA
>NZ_DATEJY010000104.1:0-82025 GCF_035277725.1 Dyella sp.
TCAACGCGGTACGCGCAACGACGAATTGCGCAACGCGTCTTCATGCTGCACTTCATCGTGTGCAGCAATCTCCTCCATATCCAGGGCGCTGTGACGCGGACCATGCATGCCACCCGGCGGGTTGGCGGCGTCCGTACTGCCTTCCTTGTTGATGCTGACGTCGGCGTTGGGTTTGGTGGTCATGCGGAGCTCCAGCGAAGATCCGCGTATTGTTGCATGGGTTCGACGTGGCATACGCATCACAAATGGATGCGTACCCCGGCCGTAAAGGTCTGATCGTAGAACTCCCGCTGGATCGGGCGATTGTCGCTGGACGTTTCCGTAAACCGCAGCTTGGTATTGGTGAGATTCTTGGCGCCGAAGTACACCGAGAACGTGTCGTTAAACGCATAACTCGCGCCGAAATCCAGCGAGGTGCGCGCCGACGAATACTGGTCGGCGTAAACACTCGACGGCGTGCCGTCCGCATTGGTGTACAGCGGGCCGCCTAGCGCAAAGATGTTCTTGCTTTCGTAATACGCACCAAGGTCCATGCGCAACCCGCGATACTCGTAGGTCAAGGAAAAGTTGGCCGTATCGCGGGAGGTGGACGGCAGCGGCGAATACACGCCGGGATGGATCTGGATACGGGAATCGACGTAGGTAAAGTTGGTATTCACGCCCAGCCCACTGAGCGCGCCCGGCAGCCAGCGGAAGCGGTCTGTGTAGGCCAGCTGCAGGCCGCGCGCAAACGCCGAGGAAATATTTTCGTAGCCGTTGAAGGTGACCAGGGTACCCGGCGCGAATACATCCAGGATGCCGGCCGGATTGGTGATCGTCTGCACCGACGCCAACGGCACGATGTAGTTGGTCAGCTCCTTGTCGAAAAAGCCGGCATACGCCAGGCCGCCTTCGGGCAGGTAGTACTCGAAGGACGCATCGATGTTGTCGCTATAGGTAGGCTTGAGTGCCGGATTGCCTTGCGACACCGTATCGTTGACGTCGTCCACCTGGGTAGCGGGCGTGACTTGCTGGAAGCCTGGGCGGGCGATGGTTTTGGAATACACCACGCGGCCGATCAGATCCGGCTGGAAGCTGTATTTCAACTGCAGCGAAGGAAATACGTTGCCGTAGTTGCGCTGGATGATGTTTGGCGAATAGCTGACCAGATTGCCATTGTTGGTCACGACATTCAGGCCTTCATAGCGCGCCCGCGTCGCCTCGTAGCGCACGCCGCCGAGAATGCTGAGCTTCTCCACCGGCTGGAATTGATACTCCGCGTAGCCGGCGAAGATGTTTTCACGGTCGCGCGCCTGCGATTGCAGATCGGCGAGAAAATCGTTTGCCGTGTTTTCGGCGAACGCACCGGGATTGCTGTTGAGCAGATTGATGAGCGTTTGCGGATTGATCAGCGGACCAATGTTGTAATGGCCGTTGTAATACGTGATCGGCCCGCCCTGCACGGCATCGGACAACAGCACGGCTGGCGGGTTGTAGTCGTAGCTGGCTTGCGCGCCATGGCGGCTGCGCAAACGCGCGTTCACGCCGAACTTGATGAATTCGTCCGTGCTGGTGGAAAACCAGTGCGTCGGCACGGTGACGTTGTCGCCGAGGTTGTATTCCTGATCGTGGTCGTGCTGCGTGCCGGCGCTGTAGTCGCTCAAGGTGTAGCCGCTGGGATTGGCCGGATTCTGCCCTTGCAGAATGCTGTAGCTGGGCACGTTGGGACGGGTGATGTTGTCGTAGGCGATGAGCGCCTGGCCGGAGCCGTCCGCGTTGTTCGGATTCGGACTGCCATTCACGAACGTTGCGTTGTAGTTGTACGGCATGTTGTAGGAGCCGATCGACATCGCCAGGTGGTAATCGGTGCGCCAGCTGTGGAAGTCGTTCTGGCCGCCGAGCATGGCCACGCGCGAATCGATAGTTTCCTTTTCATGCTGGTTGCCGCGTTGGTAGCTGGCGTCGTCGATCAATCCGTTCGGATTGTTGGGATCGACCGCCGGCGCACCGGCGAAGTTGAAGATCAGGTTGTCGCGGCTCTTGCGCTCGGTGTAGCCGGCATCGAAGTAGCGCGCGTACCACTTGTTGTCTTCATCCGGCTGAAAATCGAATTCCACGCCGTAACCGAGGCGCGTGCGCTGATAGTTGTAGAAACGCTGGTCCAGTGCCGCAAAAGCCTTATCCGGCACGCCTGCGCCCTGTTGATCGACGTAGCCTGCTTCGACGTCGTCGATGCCGCGATGGTCCTGGTAATAGTTGACCGTGCCGATCACCGAGAACGGCTTGTAGTTGGCGCTTGGACCAAAGCGCAGGCCACCGGTCATTTCGTAATTGTGGATCGGCGTGTCGCGCAGGTTTTCCAGGCCGGCGCCCAGCTGCAGATCAATGAACTGGTCCTTGTCCTTGGGCATCTGCTTGGAAGTGATCTCGATCGTGCCGCCGAGCGCTTCGGCGTCCTGGTCCGGCAGATTGGTGTTGGTGATGGTGAGCGAGCCGACCAGGCCCGCGGGGATCGAGTCGAACGCCACGGCGCGACCGCCGCCGGTCGGCGAGGCGGTGTTGGTGGGCATCATGCGCACGCCATCGAAAGTGGTGCTGTTGAGATCGGCATCCAGTCCGCGAATATTGACGAAGCGGCCTTCGCCGGTATCCGTTTCCAACGAAACACCGGGCAGGCGGCGCACCGCTTCACCCGCGTTGACGTCGGGCAGCCGTTCGATAGCGGACTGCGGCTGCACGAACACCATGTTCGGCGCCAGTTGCTGTTGCGCGCGCGCCTCCTCATCGGGCGTGGCGGCGGCGATCACGCGGACCTGGCCCAGCGATTTCACGTCGTTGCCCACGATGAAATTCTCGACCGCCGGCGCGCTTTCGCGCACGGTGATCTGCCGTTCCAGCTCAGCCTGCCCCGGCATGCTGATCACCAGCGTGTAAACACCCGGCACCACGTTGTCGAGGCTGAAATTGCCGTTGCGGTCGGTGGTGGCGCTGCGTTGCGCTTCGCGCAGCTCCACTTGTGCGCCGGCCACCGGCGCATGTGTTTTGGCCGTCTCCACGTGGCCATTGACGCCGCTTGGCGCTGCCAACACCACGGTGGGCAATGCCACCACCGCCAAACCCAGGGCCATACGACACGCACGTGCAAGAGACATCGCTTTTTCCTCGCTGCTGACTGCCCGTGGGCGGCCTCACCCGGACCGCCCACGAAAGCCACCAACGTAGGTGGGTGCGATGACAGCGAGAATGCAGCCACTATACGAATTCGTAAGCTTCAAGCTGAATGGCCATTCGCAGGCTGGGATGACAATCCCGGCTTTTTCTCGAATTCCCCGAATGCTGGGATGTCATCCCAGCCTACGTGAAGCGCATTTCGACAGCTAATCCGGGCTGGCGATCCGCCAGGTGCAGCGGAATGCGGTGCAATTGAGCAATCGCTGCTACCAGCGCCAGGCCAAGGCCGCTGCCCGGCGAACTGCGGCTGCTATCCAACCGCACGAAGCGATTGAACACGCGCTGGTGCGCTTCCGCCGGAATGCCGGGACCGGTGTCCTCGATACAACCGACGACACCTTGCATGGTCTGCATCAGCGACACGGTGATGCGTGTTCCCATTGGCGTGTGATGAATCGCGTTCTCGATCAGATTGGCGAGCATCTGCGTGATGAGCGCGCGGTCGCCTTTGAAGGCGAGCCCTGGCTGGATGTTGGCATCCACGATGCGCCCCGCATCCTCAGCCACCGGCCGGTAGACCTCGGCCATCGACGTGAACAGCTCGGACAGGTCCACGGGCGTAAAGCCTGCCCGGCGCTCACGCGCCTGGATGCGCGAAATGCGCAGCAGCGCGCCGAACGTCGCCAGCACCTGATCGACTTCCACGATGCATCGTTCGATCGTTTGACGTTGCTGCGCGGGCTCGTGTTGTTCGTCGCAAGCCGATTCCAGGCGCTGGCGAAGACGCGTGAGCGGTGTGCTCAGATCGTGCGCGATGTCGTTGGAGACTTGCCGCATGTTTTCCATCAACGTGTGCATGCGCTCGAGCATGCGGTTGAGCCGCGCGGTCAACTGCACGAATTCCTCGCTGCCGCGCTTAAGGCGCAAGGGGCCGGCTTCTTCGCCGGCAACGATGCGTTCGGCGCGTGCACTCAGGCTATCGACCGATTTCACGAACACGTGTCCGGCAATGCCGCCTGATAGCAAAGCGAACAGCATCGCCGCGCCCACGCTCACGAAGAAGTAGCGCCCGAGATCTTCATCGAGTTCGCCGATATCGCGGTTGTCCTGCCCCACCGTCAGCCAATGTCCGTCGTCGAGCGGCGTCACCAGCAGGTCTACTTGCGTGGCGTGATGCGCGTGAATGCCAATGGCATCGCGGATCGGCACGCGTTGCCAACCGGCAGCGGTGGGATGAAACCGCAGATTGCCAGCGATGCGCTGTCCACGCTCATCACTCAGCAAGTAGTAATCGGCGCCTTCCTGCTTGACCGACAGGCGCTGGCGAATTTGCGGCGCGAGCATGCCATCGCGCGCCGCTTCGCGCAGGCTCGCGGTTTCTATCTGCACCGCCGTGCGCATTTGATCCGCGACGTAGGCATGAATTTCACGCCATACCAGGCCGAACAGACCGGCGACCACGCAGGCGAACAGCATCGCCTGCAAGATGGCCATGCGAAACGTGGCCGTGCGGACAAAGCTAATCGGGCGCACGCAGGCAATATCCGGTGCCGCGGATGGTGTGCAGCAACGGCACGGCGTAACCGCGATCGATCTTTGCACGCAGGCGGCTGATATGGGTTTCCACCACGCTGGTTTGCGGATCGAAATGAAATTCCCATACGTGTTCCAACAACATGGCGCGCGTCACCACCTTGCCGGCCTGCTTCATCAAATATTCGAGCAGGCGGAATTCGCGCGGCTGCAATTCAATCGGCTGCTGCGCGCGGCTCGCCTCACGCGTGCGCCGATCCAGCTGCAGATCGGCCACGGACAGGCGCGCATTCGCATCGAGTGCCGGCAACCGGCGTGCCAACGCGCCGATGCGTGCCTTCAGTTCGCTGAGCGCGAAGGGCTTGCCCAGGTAATCGTCCACGCCGGCTTCCAGGCCTTCCACACGTGCATCGCACTCGCCCAGCGCCGAAAGCATCAGCACCGGCGTCTGCTTGCCCTCCGCACGCAGCTGACGCACCAGCGAGACGCCGTCGATATACGGCAGCATGCGGTCGACCACCAGCAGATCGTAGTCACCGCTCTGCGCCAGCTGCCAACCCGCCGAACCGTCGTGCGCGCAGTCGACAGCCTGCACCGTGCCGGCAAGGCTGGTTTTCAAATAGGCGGCCGTTTCGAGATCGTCTTCCACCACCAGGATCCGCATGTCACCTCCCGCGCTTGCGATGCGGTCGGCACCGAGGCGATGGTGCGGTGCCGGCGACCCGGTTGGGGTAGCGCGTCGGCAAGTGTGGCGCGCGTATCGCGGCAACTTGATGACAATGGACTGCGCTGAATCAGAGCATCCTTAAGAGAAGCGTGCCGATCTGTGCTGCCCGGTGCGCAGCCCAGCTTCTCCACTCATCAGAGACATGCGGATGGCGGGAAGATTCCGCCCATACTTCCTGCGCGATGGTCAATGCCTCGACATCATCGGCCTGGTAGAGCGGGTCGCTCTCGTCCATGCGCGGAATCGCACCCGTCGTGGCGGAGGGAATCCAGCGCATGGGCGCCATGTCGTAGACCGGGGCAAGTGTAAGCTGTGCGGAGCCATTGTCCGCGGGTAGCAGGAAGGAAAGCATGAGTAGGTTGGGGCGCGAACCCCAACGTCCTGACCTCGATATGCATGGCGATGATAGGGTTCGCACCCCAACCTACGCGGCTATTTCTGGGCCAGCTGGTCGGCGGACCAGCCGCCGCCCAGGGCGCGGATCAGATGCACGCTGGCGCGCAGGCGTTGCGTGTCCAGATCGAGCAGGCCGCGCTTTTCCTGCAGGGCGACCGTTTGCGCCTGCACCACATCCAGGTAGCTCACCGCGCCTTGTTTGTATTGCGACATGGACAGATCGAGCGCGTGCTGCGCCGCGTCGGCGGCATCTTTCTGATTGGCGCTGGCGGTGCCGAGGTGATCGAGCAGCGCGAGGTTGTCCTGCACCTGCTGGAAGGCGCCGAGCACAACGCCGCGGTAAGTGGCGCCGGCTTCGTCGGTCTTCGCCCTGGCGGCTTCGATGGTGGCCTTGCGGTAGCCACCATCGAATAGATCCAACGCCAGCGTCGGCCCCAGTGCCCAGATGCGGTTGCCGGCGGTGAGCAAGTTGGCCCAGCCGGTGCTTTGATAGCCGCCTTGCGCATTGAGGGTGAGCGACGGGAACCAAGCCGCGCGCGCCACGCCGATGCCGGCGTTGGCGGCAGCAACGCGGCGTTCGGCTGCCGCGACATCGGGTCGGCGCTGCAGCAGCGTGGAGGGCACGTCGAGCGGTACCACCGGTACCGGTACCGGCTCAGTACGCGCCGGCAGGCTGAAGTTGGCGGCGTTCTCGCCGACCAGCACAGCAATCGTGTCCTGCATCAGCGCGCGTTGGGCAAGCGTCTGCGACCACTGCGAACGCGCATCGGAAAGCTGCGTCTGCGCGCGCGAGACGTCGAGGCCGGAAACGATACCGCCGCCATGCAAGGTCTGCGTGAGCTTCAGCGCTTTCTCGTAGGCCTGGATGGTTTGCTGCAACAGCTCGATCTGCTGATCGAGACCACGCAGCTGCATGTAGCTGTCGGCAAGTTGGGCTTGCAAGCTCAGCTGCGCGGAAGCGAGATCGGCTTGCGCAGCAAGCGCATTGTCGCGGCCGGCTTCGACCGTATTGCGCACGCGGCCCCACAGGTCGACTTCATAACTGGCCTGGGCGCTAACGCTGTAGCTGTCGTAATCGGCCGGCGCGGAAGGATTGCGCACCGGCGGCGCGTGATCGGACTGGCGCTGGCGTACGCCGTTGGCTCCCGCGCTGAGCTGCGGAAACAGCCCGGAGCGTGCCTGCAGCGCGAAGGCCTGGGCCTGCTGGTAGTGCGCCAACGCAGCCGCCAGGTCGGCGTTGTTTGCCAGCAACTTGAGTTGCAATGCATCCAGTTCGTCTTCGCTATACAACTGCCACCAGCTCTCGCGCGGCAGCTGATCCGAAGGTTGCGCGTTGATCCACGGCCCGACGTCGCGATACGTCTGCGCTGACGGCGTCGCTGGCGGGTGATAGGCCGGTGCCAGCGAGCATCCGCTCAGCGTCGCCGCGATCATCACGACAAGGAGAGACTCACGCTTTTTCATGCGGCTTGGCCGTTGTGTCTTCGGTGGCAAGTTTCATGTCATCCGTGGCGAGCTTGACGGCGTCGCCATCCTTGATGCCATCGGGCGGGCTGTCGATCACGCGATCCTCGGCGCTAAGGCCGCTGCCGATTTCCACCGTCTTGCCGTAGTCGAACAGGATGCTCACCTTCTTGAAGGCGACTTTGTCGCCGGCGCCCACCGTCGCCACGCGCAAACCGGCATTGTCGAAAATCAGCGAGCTGGCTGGCACGCGCAGTGCGGTCGTGTCCACCGGCAAGTTGAAGCGCACGTGTGCAAAGGCGCCGGGCATCAGCGTGTTGTCGGCATTGTCGACCTGCAGCTGCACCAGCGTGGTGCCGGAGGTGGTGTTGACCGCATTGGCTGTTGCGACCACCTGCGCATGGAATTCGCGGCCCGGATATTCCGGCACGACCAGCACGGCACTGCTGCCGGGACGAACCGACGGCGCGTAGCGTTGCGGTACCTGCACGTATACGCGCAGCTTGTGGATGTCCGACACCACGAACAACTCCGGGCCGGTGCCACCGCCCGAATTGATCAATGCGCCGACGTCGGTATCGCGCGCCGTCACTACGCCATTGAACGGCGCGACGATGCGTGCAAACGCCTTGGCCGCTTCCAGGCGATCCACGTTCGCTTGCGCGGCTTTCATCTGCGCCAACTTGGCGGCATAGTCGGCGGTGCGCTGATCCACATCCTGCTGTGCGACCGAGTCGCTGCTCAACATCGCTTGCCAACGCTTTGCGGTCACGGCAGCCAGATCGGCATTTGCCTTGGTACTGGCGAGATCGGCACGCGCTTGCTGCAGTTGCTGATCGAGTTCCGGCGTGGAAATTTCGCCGAGCAGTTCACCCGCTTTTACGGGCGTGCCGATATCGGTTTTCCATTCTTTCAAATAACCGCTGACCTGCGCGTAGATCGGCGCGCGTGTATAGGCCTGCAGCTGACCGGGAAGATCCAGCACCGGACCGGTTTTGCCGAGTTCCGGCGCCACCACGCTGACCGTGGGCACGGCCTGTTCCTGCGTCCAGGTTTTCAAGGTATTCGCTTGCGTGGCGCGCGTAATCAGGCCGATCACCACGACGGCAGTCAGGACCACAGCGATGACGATGCCTGTAAGGCGCAGGCCGCGCTTGGACAGCTTCTGTGAGGGATGGATGCTTGCTTCAGACGACATAACCAGGTTCTCCGGAAGCGCGAATGGCTTTGGACGCATGGCGTCCATGGATGATGCTGAACACCACGGGCACGAACAGCAGCGTCGCGCCGGTGGCGAAAATCAAACCGCCGATCACCGCACGGCCGAGCGGTGCGTTCTGTTCGCCACCTTCGCCCAGCCCTAAGGCCATCGGCGCCATGCCGATGATCATCGCCAGCGCAGTCATGCAAACGGGACGGAAGCGGGTGAAGCCGGCTTCGAGTGCGGCCAGCGTGGCATCGCCGTGTTCGGCCAGACGCTCGCGACAGAAGCTCACCACCAAAATCGAGTTGGCGGTCGCCACGCCCATGCACATGATTGCGCCGGTGAGCGCCGGCACCGACAGCGGCGTATGCGTGGCGAACAGAATCCACACGATGCCGGCCAATGCCGCGGGCAACGCGGTGATGATCACAAACGGATCGCTCCACGACTGGAAGTTCACCACGATCAGCAGATAGATCAGCACCACGGCGCCAAGCAAGCCGAACAACAAGCCCGAGAACGCGCTGTTCATGGTCTGCACCTGGCCGAGCAGCACCACGTGCGAACCCTTGGGTTGCTGGCTGACACTGCTGTCGATCAGCTTCTGCACGTCCGCCGCGACGGCGCCGAGATCGCGATCCTGCGTAGCCGCGTAGATCTGCACCACTGATTGGATGTCGTATTGATCGATCACCGCATTGGTGTTGTTGCGCTTGAGCGTGACCAGGCCGCCAAGCACCTGCGATTGTCCATTGCTGCCGTTGATCGGCAGGTTGCGCAGCTGTGCCAGGCTGTCGAGTGCGTATTGCGGCGTCTGCATCACGATCGGGTACGACACGCCATTGGCCGGATTGAGCCAGAACGTCGGCGCGACCTGGCTGGAGCCGGCCAGGTTCACCACCAGGCTGTTGGTGACGTCGCGCTCGGTGATGCCGAGCAATTGCGCCTGCGTGCGATCGACGTTGACGTCGAAAGCCGGATTGGCTTGCGATTCCTGGATACGCGCATCGACCACGCCGGGAATGCGCTTGATCTGGCCCAGCAAAGTATTCGAATAAGCAAAATTGGCTGCCAGATTGGGGCCGCGAATCTGCAGATCGATCGGCGCCGGCGAACCGAAGTTCAGGATCTGGCTGACGATATCCGCCGGCGGAAACGAGAACGTGGCGCCGGGATACAGGCGAGGCAGCATTTCGCGCAGCTTGCGCACGTATTCGGCCGTGGGTCGGTGACCTTCGTTGAGCGCGATCTGGATGTCGCCATCCTGCTCGCCGACCAGGCCGGTGTTGTTGTACGTCGTGTTGATACCGCTGCCGGACACGCCGATGTTGTCCACTACCGTGCCCAGGTCTTTGGCGGGGATCACGTCGCGCACCGTGTTCTCGATCTTGTTGAACAGGTTGGCGGTTTCTTCCACGCGTGTGCCGACCTGTGCGCGCACGTGCATCAGGATCTGGCCGCCGTCCACGTCAGGGAAGAAGTTGCGGCCGAGAAACGGCACCAGCAGGAACGACACCAGCACGAAGGCGAGAAAACCGAGCACGAATGGCCGCCGATGCGCCAGCGCCAGATCGAGCATGCCGTGATAGGTCGTCCGGATGCGTTCGAAGCGCGCTTCGAACGCGCGCTGGAAACGCACCAGCGGATTGCTCGACGGCGGTGGCGCCGCATGCGTGCCTTGACTTTCGACACCATGCGCATCGACAGAAGGCGCATGCGGCTTCAGCAGGAACATCGCCATCGTCGGCACCAAGGTGCGCGAGAGGATGAACGAGCACACCATCGCAAACATCACCGCTTCCGCCATCGGCACGAACAGGAAGCGCGCCACGCCTTCCAGGAAGAACATCGGCACGAACACGATGCAGATGCACAGCAGCGACACGAACGCCGGCGTCACGATCTGCTTGGCGCCGTCGATGATCGACGTTTCCACGTCCTTGCCGTGCTCAAGATGCCAGTTGATGTTCTCGATGGTTACGGTGGCATCGTCGACCAGGATGCCGACCGCCAGCGCCAGGCCACCCAGCGTCATGATGTTGAGTGTCTCGCCAAACGCGGACAGCAGCGCGATCGCACCGAGAATCGCCAGCGGAATCGATACCGCGATAATCACGGTGGAGCGCCAGCTGCCCAGGAACAACAGGATCATCAAGCTGGTGAGTGCCGCTGCAATCACGCCTTCGCGCGCCACGCCGCTGATCGCCGCGCGCACGAACAGGGATTGGTCGCCGATGGGCGTGACCTTGAGGTTGTCCGGCAGGATGCCCTTGCTGTCGGCCAGGCGCTGCTTGATGCCGGACACGATCGCCAACGTAGATGCCGAACCGTTCTTGAGAATGCTCAACAATACGGAACGATTGCCGTCCACGTGCACGATATTGGTTTGCGGCGGTGCGCCGTCGCGCACGTGCGCCACGTCGCGAATGTAGATGGTGGTGCCGTTGACCTGCTTGATCGGCAGATTGCCCAGCTCGTTGATGTCGGACGGCGAGTTGTTGAGGTTGAGCGTGTATTCGAACGTGCCGATCTTCTGCGTGCCGACCGGGATGATCAGGTTCTGCGCCGCCAGCGCATTGGCCACGTCCTGCGCCGACAAACCGCGCGCCTGCAGCGCCGCGGAATCCACGTCGATCTGCACCTGGCGCGTTTTGCCGCCATACGGATAGGGAATGGCCGCGCCCGGCACCGACACGAGCTGCGGACGCAGGATGTTCTGGCCCAGGTCGCCCAGGTTCTGCTCGCTCAGGCCTTTGCCCGACAGCGCCAATTGCAGGATCGGCACGGTGGAAGCGTTGTAGTTGAGGATCAACGGCGGCGTGATGCCCGGCGGCAGCTGTTTGAGCATCGTCTGCGACACCGCCGTGACTTGCGCATTGGCAGTGGCAATGTTCACGCCGGGCTGGAAGAAGATCTTGATGATGCCGTAGCCGGCGATCGACTTGGCCTCGATATGCTCCACGTCGTTCACCGTGGTGGTGAGCACGCGTTCAAACGGTGAGGCAATGCGACCGGCCATCTGTTCCGGCGGCAGGCCGGTGTACGTCCACACCACCGCGATGACCGGAATCTTGATGTCCGGAAAAATATCGGTGGGTGTGCGCAAGGCCGCCAAGGGACCGACGATCAGGATCAGCAGCGCAAGAACGACGAAGGTATAAGGCCGCTCCAGCGCAAGCCGTACGATCCTTAGCATGGGGATGGGCTCCAGGGGTTGTTCGTCCGGGCGACGAGAGGGGCTGCCGATCTTGCGTTGGTTGATTTCTTCCTCGCCGTCATTCCCGCGAAAGCGGGAATCCATGTTGCTTTGATGTGAAAAGCGAAGATGGATTCCCGCTTTTCGCGGGAATGACGGCCGGCAAGTTCAAGACATTGCGAGAACGTGTAGCCGCCTGTGGCTAAGGGGAGTCGCCACAGAACGTGAAGATTAGTTGTACGACTTGCTAAGATCGATACAGCAACGCGAATGGCTTGATACGCATGACGAATGATTACCTCGAGCTGCGGCATCTGAAGTACTTCGTCACCGTGGCCGACGAATTGCACTTCGGTCGTGCGGCCGAACGATTAGGCATATCGCAGCCGCCGCTCAGCCAGCAGATTCATGCGCTTGAAACACGCCTGGGCGCGAATTTGTTCGAGCGCAAAGGCCGCGGCATCGCATTGAGCGCAGCCGGCACCGCCCTGCTCCCGCGCGCGCGCACCATTCTTACGCAGGCCGAACGCGCGGCCGAATCCGTGGCGCGTTCGCAGCGTGGAGAATTAGGCGAATTGCATCTCGGGCTGGTGTCGTCCGGCCCGTTCACCGTGGTAGTGCCGCGCGTGCTGGCACGCTTTCGCGAACGCTTGCCCAACGTGCGCCTGCTGATCCATGAAATGGCCACCTCGCAGCAGATCGATGCACTGGAACAGGGTTTGATCGACGTCGGCGTGATCCGTCCCGATGCGTTGCCGGAGAACATCAAGGCGATCGAGTTGTTCAAGGATTCGCTCACCGTGGTGATGCATGCGAGCAATCCGCTCGCCGCCGGTGAAGGTCCCGTCGATATCCATGAACTGGCCGGCGAGGATTTCATCTTCTACCAGCGCCACCTGGGCATGCGGCTGTATGACGAAGTGATCGCGCTGTGCACGCGCGCGGGTTTCAGTCCGCACATCCTGTATGAGGTGCGCGAACTGCCGACCATCATCGGCTTGATTTCCGGTGGTTTCGGCGTGGCGGTGCTGCCCGGTTCGATCCAGCGCGTAAGGGTGGAAAACGTGGTGTATCGCCCCCTGGCGAACACGGAAGCGGCCACGGCCGTGTGGGCCATTTACCGCGACGACGCCAACGACCCGATGGTGCATGCATTCCTGGATATCGCGCAGTGCCTGGCGTCCAAGGGCGTGAAAGCCTGAGATTTTCGCTGCGCCGCCACTGGCATGGCCACGCCGGGCGTAGCCATGGTCGTCCACGGCCTAAGTACCGCAGACGTGGTATCGAAGGTTGTGGGTGCCGATATTTGCTTACGCATCGCTGACGTTTTCCCGTACCGCTCTATCGGTCAACACTGTGTTGCCCGAAATGACACAAATATGGCTGGCGGCTTATCTTAATCATTTGTAAACTTTCGAGTACATAAACGCACTTCCTATCCCCCACATAGGTTCACTCATGCGCATGCATCCCCTTACCCGCGGCGCCGCTGCTGTACTGATGTTTGCTTTACCGGCGCTCCCCGCCATGGCGGCCCGCTTCGAACTGCAAGGCGGCGTCAGCTTCATGGACAGCTACAGCACGCCTGCCGCGTTCGGCGAAGTGATCTTCGACGAGCACCCCTTCGGCAGCAGCAACTTCACCTGGGCACCCGACATCACCGCCGGCTGGATCAGCGGCCGCGACTTGAAGCGCTTCGACGGCGGCCGCTACACCACCCGCGACGACATCGGCCTGGTTGGCGCCGGCGTACGCATCCACTACGGCCCTGCCGATGCGTGGTACCGCCGGCTCTTCATCAGCGAGCAGCCGTCGGTACATACCGGCCGCACGGAAGCACTGAGCAGCGCCTTTGAATTCGCCACCACGGTGGGTTACCAGGGCGATCACTGGAGCATCGGCATTCGCCATATTTCCAACGCCGGCATCCATGAGCCGAACCGCGGCGAGACGATGGCGCTGGTGGGTATTGCGTTCTAAACAACGCTATCAATGCATAAAGCAACGGCCCCTTGCGGGGCCGTTGTTGTTTTCAGGATCGACGGGCGGGCCATATCAATGCCCGCCACCGCCTGCCCCGGCTTTCGCGCCAAACGGCGGCTTGGCCAGCCAGATCACCACGATCAGCGACAGGAAGATCCATCCCAGCACGTAGAAGATTTCGTTGAAGGAAATCTGCAGCCCTTGTGCACTGATCGCTCCGTTCAACGTCGCCAAGGTCGTCTGCGCATCGCTGCTTTGGCTGAGCGCCTGCTGCGCCGTCGGGTTGTACGGCGTGATCTGTTCGGCCAGCTGCGAGTGATGCAACACGGCGCGGCGTTCCCACATGAAGCTGGTGAGCGAAGCGGCAAAGCTGGCGCCGACGGTGCGCAGGAAGGTCGCCACGCCACCGCCCGAAGCAAGTTCATGCGGCTGCAAATCAGACAGCAGGATGGTGGTGACGGGCATGAAGAACAGCGCCACGCCCAAGCCTTGCAGCAACTGCACGCTGGCGATGTGGTTGAAGTCCACGCCGATATAGAAGTCCGAACGTATGAAGCAGGTCACGCCCATCACCACGAACGAGGCCGCGGTAAGCATGCGCAAGTCAAAGCGTGCTGCATAGCGACCGACAAACGGCGTGAGGATCACCGGCAAGATGCCCAAAGGCGCCGCCGCGAAACCGGCCCATGTCGCGGTATAGCCCAGGTTGATCTGCAGCCACTGCGGCACCAGCAGGTTGATGGCGAAGAACGCGGCATACGCCAGCACCAGCGAAATGGTGCCCATGCGGAAGTTGCGGTGGCGGAACAGTTTGAGATCGACGATCGGTTCCTTGTCGGTCAGTTCCCAGATCAGGAATACCGCAATCGCGATCGCCGAAATAATCGCGGTAATGACGATGAAGTTGGAATTGAACCAGTCTTCGTCGTTGCCTTTGTCCAGCACCACCTGCAGTGCACCGATGCCGATCACCAGCGTGACCAGGCCGACGTAGTCGATCTTCGGCCGTGAGGTGACCACTTCGCGCAAACGCATCTGGTTCGCCACCACGAAACTGGCGAAGATGCCGATCGGCACGTTGATGAAGAAGATCCACGGCCAGGAATAGTTGTCCGTGATCCAGCCACCGAGAATCGGGCCGGCAATTGGCGCCACCACCGTCACCATCGCCAACAGCGCCAACGCCATCGGTCGCTTGTTGGGTGGATAGATGCCGATCAGCAAAGCCTGCGTCACTGGATACATCGGACCGGCCACCGCACCTTGCAGCGTACGAAACACGATCAGCATGCCCATGCTCTGCGCGATGCCGCACAGGAACGAGGCGATCGAGAAGGCCAGCGTGGCCCACACGAACAGTTTCACTTCGCCGAAGCGGCGCGTGAGAAAACCGGTGAGTGGCAGCGCGATGGCGTTGCTCACCGCGAACGAGGTGATCACCCAGGTGCTCTCGTCGGAGCTCACGCCGAGATTGCCGGCGATGGTCGGCAGCGACACATTGGCGATGGTGGTGTCCAGCACCTGCATGAACGTGGCCAGCGACAAACCGATTGTCGCCAGGACCAGGTTGGGTGGACGGAAATGCGTGCTCATGGAATGTCACCTGCAAACTGTGCGCATAGCTAGCCCCTCTCGCCGCGGACCTCAACCCGTCATTCCAGCGAAAGCTGGAATCCCGTGCCTTTAGACCCAAAATCGCTGGATTCCAGCTTTCGCTGGAATGACGAGCAAGAGTTTTCGGCGCTTGAAAATCTTAAGTTCGGAGCATTGCTTCCAAAGGGACAGGGGAGACGAAGTGCTTCACGGTTCCTGCAAATCAGTGCGCCTTCGCCATCGGGTCTTCGCCCTTGGCATTCACCGCCTGTCCCATGTTTTCGTGAACGATCCGCTCGATCTGCGCATTCGCATCGGCGAGCTGGTCTTTGTAGACGTCGGTGCTGAAGCGCGGCTCGGTACGCGCCGATTGCGCCAGCGTCGGGCCGCTCTGGTCGTGCAGGTTCACGTCGGTGGTCATCGACATGCCGATGCGCAACGGATTCTTGTCGAGCTGCGACGGATCGGTGAACACCACGCGTACCGGAATGCGCTGCACGATCTTGATCCAGTTGCCGGTGGCGTTCTGCGCCGGCAGCAGCGAGAACGCACTGCCCGTGCCCACGCCGAGACTTTCCACCTTGCCCTTGTACTTCACTGAGCTGCCGTAGACGTCGGAGGTGAGTTCCACCGGCTGGCCGATGCGCATCTGCGTGAGCTGCGTTTCCTTGAAGTTGGCATCCACCCACACCTGATGCAGCGGCACGACGGCCATCAGCGCGGAACCCGGCTGCACGCGCTGGCCCACCTGCACGGTGCGCTTGGCGACGTAGCCGGTGACCGGTGCCACCATGGTGGTGCGCACGTCATCCAGATACGCGGAGCGATATTGCGCGGCAGCGGCTTTCACGTCCGGATGCGAGGCGACGACGGTGTCATCCACCAGCACCTGGTTGGTCTGCAACTGCTGTTGCGAGGTCGCCAACGCGCTCTGTGCTGCCGTCAGTGCATCGCGTGCGTGCGCCAGTTCCTCGGCGGAGATGGCACCGGACTTGGCGAGATTGCGGCGGCGGTTGTAGTCGTCCTGCGCTTTCTGCAACGCGACCTTTTCCAGCGCAACCTGCGACTGCGCGCCGGTGACAGTGCTGTACAGACCACGCACGCGGCGCACGGTATTGGCGAGATTCGCCGTGGCGCGCTGCAGGCCCACGTCGGCGTCGGAGCGATCAAGCTTCACCAGCACTTCGCCCTGCTGCACCATGTCGCCGTCATCGGCGGTGATGCTGACGACGGTACCGGCGATGCGCGGCGTGATCTGCACGATGTTGCCGTTGATGTAGGCGTCATCGGTACTTTGGTACCAGCGCCCGACAATGAAATACCACGCCGTCCATGCGATGGCGGCGAGCACGATCACCACCAGCAGCAATCGCAGCAGGAAGCCACGCCGGTTGTTGGCCGGCGGTGCCTGCACGGCGGACGTGTCGGCGGTGTTGGGGTTCGGACTGGACATGGGAGCTGCCTCAGAAACGGATGGGGATTACTTGGAGGAAAGTTGGGTATCGGCCTGCGGTTGATAGCCGCCGCCGAGTGCCTGGATCAATTGCACGTTGAGATCGGACTGCTGCGCATGCAGTGCGGCCATGCGCTGCTCGGCGGCGAGCAGTTCCTGGCGTACGCTGAGCGCTTCCAGGTAGTTGCCGATGCCGGCCTTGTAGCGTTGTTCGGAGAGCGTCCATGCATCGTTCGCCGCCTCCAGCGCGCGTTGCTGCGCGGCGATCTGCGTCTGCAGCGAGGCCACGGCGTCGTAGTCGTCGGCCACTTCATTGACGGCGGATACCAGCGTCTTGTTGTACTGCGCGACGGCGAGGTCGTACTGCGCATCCTTGCTGTTCAAGTTGGCGCGACGGCGGCCGCCATCGAAGATCGGCAGGCTGATCGCCGGCGCCACTTCGTAGAAGCGATTCTTCAGCGTGAACAGATTGGCGCCGCCGAAATTGATCAGGCCTGCCAGCGCGCCGATGTTCACGTTCGGCAGAAAGTCGGTCTTGGCCGATTGGATGTCTTTGCTCGACGCTTCCACGCGCCAGCGTGCCGCGACGAGATCGGCGCGATGGCCGACCAGATCCACTGACAGATTGCCTGGCACGGCCAACGCGGCTGGCGGCAACAATTGCGGACGGGCGATGTCGAGGCCGCGGTCAGGGCCTTTGCCGAGCAGCACCGACAACGCGATACGCGCTGCATCGACGGCGCGATCGGTTTGCGCCTTCTGCCCTTCCGCGCTGGCGACTTCCGAATCGCTCTGCTTCAGCTGCATCTGGTTGTCGATACCGGCGGCGACGCGCTGGCGTGTGAGGTCACGCGCTTCGCTGGCGCGCTTCAATTCCGCTGTCGCGACGTCCTGCTGCGTGTAGGCATAGCCGAGTTGCACATAGGCGCGCGCGACATTGGTGGATAGCTCGATGCGCGCGGCTTGCGCATCGACTTCGGCGGCGCGTTGCTGGCCGAGGGCTGCTTCCCATGCATCGCGCTGGCCACCCCATAGGTCCAGGTTCCATTTGAAGCTGGCGTCGGCGTATTTCAGAGCGCCGACGTGGCCGGTGCCAAAGACGGGAACGGATTTGGGAATGAACGCTTCGCCGATGCTGCCGCCGACGTTGACGGTTGGCTTGCGCGAAGCATCCGCCGCACCGGCGGCGGCCTGTGCCTGGCGCGCGCGTGCATCGGCTTCGGCCAGGCTGGGGTTGTCGCGCAGGGCTTCGGTGATCAGCGCGCTGAGTTGGGGATCGCCCAGCCCGCTCCACCAATCCTGCTTCGGCCAGGCGGCGTCGGAGACCTGCACGTTCGCCAGGCTGCGGTCGGCCTTGAGCGACGACGCATCGGTCAGCGTGCCGTTCGGATGCAGACCGCCAGGGGTCGCGCAGCCGGCCAGAGCCAACGTAAGTACGACAGCAGCCGCAACAGTTTGCAGACGCATGGCTTTCAATCTCGGTGTGGGGTGTTTGTAGGCCGGGATGGCAATCCCGGCATCGGTGGAGTTGGTGGAAGCCGGGATTGCCATCCCGGCCCGCTCGCTACAGGTCGTCCATGGCTAACTTCGGTTCTTGTCGCGCAAGGCGTGCAGCACGCGGCCCAGGTAGTCATGCAGGCGCTCGCGCTCGACGTCGCTCAAGGAGTGTTGCGCCGCTTCCAGGACACGGTCATTGCAACTGGTCAGTTGCTGCCACAGCGCGTTGCCGGCCTCGGTCAGTTCGATGCGCAGCGCGCGCCGGTCCTGTGCGTGCGGCCGGCGGCGCAGATAACCCCTGCCCTCCAGCTGGTCGAGCTGGCGCGTCATGGCGCCACCATCCAGCTCGACCGAACGGGCCAGCTCGGTGGCCGTCATCGGCCCGAGCATGGCCAGCCGCTTGAGCATCACGAACTGGATGTAGCGAAGGTCCATGCCTTTGGCGGCGATTTCCGCCTCCATGCTGCGCACCAGTTCGACGCGAACCAGGTTGATCAGCAGGCCAAGGCTTTCCTGGCTGGTGGGAGTAACGAGCGGTCCGGTGTTCATGGCCGCGTATTCTATTGCCTCCAGAATATTTGTCAAGGCAAATATGTTTTGGGCACCTTTTGTTTTGGCAAATTGACAGAAATGGATTACTTCACGAGTTCGGCCAGCTCGTCATCCAGCCAGGCCTTGAGGGCCGGATCGCGCAGTTCGAACAGCTGGAAGACGCCCAGCGCGCGCAATGCGGGCAACTGCGCCAGCAGGCGCGGCTCCATCGCCCGGCGCACGGCCTCGGGTGTGGCGGGGTCCAGCATCTGGTGTGCACAGGCAACGAACGTCTCCAGCGGAGACCGCGAAACCTCGGATTTCAGGGAAACCAGTTGAAGCGGGGACATGACCTTTCCTTCTCAGTGCAGCGCGGATCGCTCAATAGACGGACGAACGAGGCGTGCCGTGACAGACATTTGCGCGCGCCCAACCAGGGGCCTGCGCGCCTGGCGCAGTCATGGCACAGCCCCCTGGGTTGGATCGGATAGCCGCGAGCGGCGGCAGCGGCGTGGGTGGACCGGCACCATCGGCCAGTCAGTGGAGGAAGCTTAGGCAAAGCCGATGACAAGCTGATAACGTTATTTGGTCAAATAATGTCGAGATTCGGCCATGCAGCGGACCAAGCAGGAGCTTTACGAACTGATCGAGCGGCTGGATGGCCCGGCCCTCATCGCCTATTGGGACGACGGCGAAGCCTTCAGCGAATACACCCAGGAAACCAAGCAATACGACTGGCACAGCCATGCGCGCGGGCAGTTCTTCTGCGTGGAAAGCGGGCTGGTGCATATGCACACCGCGCACGGTTCCTGGCTGTTGCCGCCGCATCGCGCCGGCTGGATGCCGCCGGGCGAGCTGCACAAGGTCAGCATCAACGGGCCGTTGACCGGCTGGGGCGTGTTTCTGCATCCGGACGTCGCGCATTGCCTGCCCGAACGGCCCGGGGTGATCGGCGTGAATCCGCTGATGCGCGAGCTGGTGCATCGCGCCAGTTCCTGGACCTGGAATCCGGAGCTGACCGAGCGGCAGGAACGCGTGATGGGCGTGCTGCTCGAAGAAATTCGCGCGGCGCCGCTCGAGCCGCTGCATCTGCCGATGCCGATCGACCGCCGCCTGCTGCGCATCGCGCATGCCGTGCTGGAGCAACCCCACGACAATCGCAGCCTGGAAGAATGGGCCGCCTGGGCCGGCCTTTCCGCGCGCACGCTCAGCCGCCTGTTCCGTGCCGAAACAGCGTTGAGCTTCGCGCAGTGGCGCCAGCAGGCGCGGCTCACCAAGGGTCTGGAGCAATTGGCCGAAGGCCTGCCGGTCGCCACGGTCGCCGATGGGTTGGGCTATGCGAGCACGAGTGCCTTCATCGCGATGTTCCGCCGCTGTTTCGGCCACTCGCCGGCGCGGTACTTCGGGCAGCGTGCGATGGCCTAGCGCGTCTCATCCTTTGCGACAGGGGGCAGCGAGCATGCTTTTACGCCGGCGAATCACCCCTATGTCATGATCGACGAGCCTTGAGCCCGTGCGACCACGGGTTACCTACGATGCCTCTGCAGAACTTCCATCCCGCGGTTGCCGCCTGGTTCGGCAATACGTTCCCGGCGCCAACGTCCGCGCAGGCCCAAGCGTGGCCGCAGATCAGGGCAGGGCGCCACACGCTGGTTGCCGCGCCCACCGGTTCGGGTAAAACGCTGACCGCCTTTCTTGCCGCCATCGACCAGCTGGTGCAGGAGAGCGTGGCCCGCGGCGGCACGCTGCCGGACGAAACACGCGTGGTGTACGTGTCGCCGTTGAAGGCGCTGTCGAACGACATCCACATCAATCTGGAAGCGCCGCTGGAAGGCATCGGCATCGAGCTGGAAAAACTCGGTCTGCCCGATGCGCCCATCCGCACCGCCGTGCGCACCGGCGACACGCCGCAAGCCGAGCGCAATCTGATGCGCAAGGCGCCGCCGCACATCCTGGTCACCACACCGGAATCCTTGTACGTGCTGATGGGTTCGCTATCCGGCCGCGAGATGCTGAAAAGCGTGCGTAGCGTGATCGTGGACGAAATCCATGCGGTGGCGACAAGCAAGCGTGGCGCGCATCTGGCGTTGACGCTGGAGCGGCTGGAAGCCCTGTGCCAGCGGCCGTTGCAGCGGATTGGTCTGTCGGCGACGCAGAAGCCGATCGAGGACGTAGCTCGGTTTCTCGTAGGGGAGGGGACTGGTTTTGCTCCCTCTCCCCTGCGGGGAGAGGGCTGGGGTGAGGGGCGAACCTCGCCGGAAGCTGAAAAAGAGCCACAGCCCTTTACTACCGACCTTTTCGCAAGAGCCGCCGCTCACCCCAACCTTCTCCCCGAAGGGGAGAGGGAGCAGGAGTCCTCAGGCGAAAGAGAAACGAACTGCACCATCATCGACGTCGGCCACACGCGCGCCCGCGACCTCGCCATCGAAGTGCCACCGGTGCAGCTGGAAGCGGTGATGTCCAACGACACCTGGGACCTGGTCTACAACCAGCTCGCGCAACTGGTCGAGCAACATCGCACCACGCTGGTGTTCGTCAACACGCGGCGCATGGCCGAGCGCGTGTCGCGGCATCTGTCCGAACGCCTTGGCCATGAGGCTGTCGCCGCCCATCACGGCAGCCTGGCCAAAGAGCAGCGCCTGGACGCCGAACAACGCCTTAAACGCGGCGAACTGAAAGTGTTGGTCGCCACCGCGTCACTGGAACTCGGTATCGATATCGGTGACGTCGACCTGGTATGCCAGCTTTCATCGCCACGCTCCATCGCGGCATTTCTGCAACGCGCGGGCCGTTCCGGTCACGCGGTGAATGGCACACCGAAAGCGCGTCTGTTTCCGACCAGCCGCGATGATCTGGTCGAATGCGCGGCGATGCTCGATTGCGTGCGTCGTGGCGAACTCGACACCCTGGTACAGCCGCCGCAACCGCTGGACGTACTGGCGCAACAGATCGTGGCCGAAGTAGCGTGCGCGGAATGGGACGAAGATGCGCTGTTCGATCTGGTGCGTCGCGCATATCCGTACCGCAGCCTGCCACGCGATACCTTCAATGCGGTGGTGCGCATGCTCGCCGATGGTTTCAGCACGCGCCGCGGTGCACGTGCGGCGTATGTCCATCGCGACGCCGTACATCATGAATTGCGTGCTCGGCGCGGTGCGCGACTCACCGCCGTCACATCGGGGGGCACCATTCCTGACACGGCCGACTACCTGGTCGTGCTGGAACCGCAGGCGACCATCGTCGGCACGGTGAATGAAGACTTTGCCGTCGAAAGCCTGGCCGGCGATATCTTTCAGCTGGGCAACACCAGCTATCGCATCGTTCGCGTGGAGCGCGATCGCTTGCGCGTGGAAGATGCGCAAGGCGCGCCGCCGAGCATCCCGTTCTGGTTGGGCGAGGCACCGGGACGCAGCAACGAATTGTCGGTGGGCGTATCGCGTTTGCGTGAAGAAATCGCTGCACGTATCGATGCCGGTGGCGTGCAAGCGGCGTTTGACTGGTTGCGCGACGTTCTCGGCTTGAACGAATCCGCCGCGCAGCAGATCGTCGAATATCTTGCCAAGGCCAAGGCCGCGCTAGGTGTAATGCCGACACAATCCACGCTGGTGTTCGAGCGTTTCTTTGACGAATCCGGCGGCACCCAGTTGGTGATCCACACGCCATGGGGCAGCCGCATCAACAAGGCGTGGGGCCTGGCCTTGCGCAAACGCTTTTGCCGGCAATTCAATTTCGAATTGCAGGCCGCCGCGACCGAAAACGCGATCGTGCTGTCGCTTTCCACCAGCCACAGTTTTCCGCTGATCGAAGTAGCGCGTTACCTGCACAGCAACACCGCCGAACACGTGCTGATCCAAGCCCTGCTCGATGCACCGCTGTTTCCGGTGCGCTGGCGCTGGAATGCCGTGACCTCGCTTGCCCTGCCGCGTTATGCCGGCGGCAAGAAAGTGCCCGCGCCCTTGCAACGCATGAAGAGCGAGGACCTGCTCGCCACCGTCTTTCCCGACCAGGTTGCCTGCCTGGAAAACATCGTCGGCGAGCGGCAGATTCCCGATCATCCGCTGGTGAACCAGACCTTGCACGATTGCCTGCGCGAAGCGATGGACGTGGATGGACTGCTGGATGTTTTGAAGAACATGGAATCGGGCGCGATCACCGTGGTCGCGCGCGATCTCACCGCCCCCAGCCCGCTCGCCAGCGAAGTGCTCAACGCCGCGCCTTACGCGTTTCTCGACGATGCGCCGCTGGAGGAACGCCGCACGCGCGCGGTGCAAACGCGTCATTGGAATGGCATCGAAGATACGGACGATCTGGCCAAGCTGGATCCGGAAGCGATTGCGGCGGTGCGCAGTGAAGCATGGCCGGACGTGCGCAGCGCGGATGAAATGCACGAGGCGTTGAATGTGCTCGGGTTCGTCACGGAAGAAGAAGCTTGCGCGAATGAAAGTTGGCTCGATTGGCTGCACAAGCTCGCCAAAGTGCATCGCGCCACGCAGCTCACGCGACGGCAAGAAGAAGGATCGGCTTCGCGCGACATTTGGATCTGCGCCGAAAAACTGCCCATGTGGCAGGCCGTGCACGAACACACCGCACTCAATCCATCCATCACCGCTCCCGCCGAATACGCCGCGCAAACCTGGACCCGCGAAGACGCTTTGCTGGAACTCGCGCGCGGCCGCCTCACTGGCCTGGGTCCCAGCACCGCCACCGCTCTCGCTGCGTCCATGCAGGTGGAAAGCACCGACATCGACCTCGCCCTGATCCGCCTGCAATCCGAAGGCTACGTGATGCAGGGTCACTTCTCGCCGGATGCCAACGACACCGAATGGTGCGAGCGCCACCTGCTTGCGCGCATCCACCGTTACACCATCGGCCGCCTGCGCCGCGAAATCGAACCGGTCAGCCGCCGCGACCTGATGCGCTTCCTGCTCGAATGGCAGCACACCACACCGGGCACGAAGCTCAGCGGTCCGGATGCGCTCAGTGGCGTACTGCATCAATTGGAAGGCTTCGAAGCCGCGGCTGGCGCGTGGGAAGGCGAGTTGCTGGCGTCGCGCATCGAGGATTACTCCAGCCGCTGGCTGGATGAACTTTGCCGCGCCGGCCGCGTCGGCTGGAATCGCCTGCGCAGCGGTGGTGGCAGCAATGGCCCGGTGCGCGCGACGCCGATCGTGTTGCTGCCGCGTCGGCAATTGCCAATCTGGACAGCCCAGGCCGATGGCAACCAGGAGCAGGAACCGCTGCTGTCGTCGCGTGCACAAGCCGTCGCTGATGCATTGACCGCACACGGCGCCTTGTTCTTCGACGAACTGCTCGACGCTGCACATTTGCTGCGTACCGAGCTGGAGGATGCACTGGGCGAACTGGTTTCTGCCGGGCGTGTCACCTCCGACAGCTTTGCCGGCCTGCGCGCGCTGCTCACACCTGCCGCCAAGCGCGAATCGTCGCGGCATCGCCGCGTGCGCAGGCATAACTTGAGCGAGATCGAGGATGCCGGCCGCTGGTCGATGGTGCGCAAGCTGCCCACAACCATGTCACCACGCAGCGAAACACCCGCCGCCGTGGACGATCCGGTCGAGCACATCGCGCGCGTGTTGCTGCGCCGCTACGGCGTCATCTTCTGGAAGCTGCTCGAGCGCGAAGCCCCGTGGCTGCCTTCGTGGCGCGAACTATTGCGCGTCTACCACCGCCTCGAAGCCCGCGGCGAAATCCGCGGCGGCCGCTTCGTGGAAGGATTGGTCGGCGAACAATTCGCACTGCCCGAGGCAATCGCCCATTTGCGCAGCATCCGCTTGCGGCCACCCGAACAAGTACGCGTCACGCTCAGCGGCAGCGATCCTTTGAACCTGGTCGGCACCGTCCTCACCGGCGATCGCCTGCCTGCCTTGGCTGGCACGCGCGTGCTTTACGAAGACGGCATGCCGGTCGCCGCATTGGTCGCCAACAAGCCGCAGTGGTTGATGGAAGGCGATCTTGCGCAGCAGCGGCGGTGGTACAACGCGCTGTTGCGGCGGCAAGAGCCGGATGGGACTAGCGATGTAGCATACGCCCATCGTTGATGGCGGATACTCAATCAGTCGCATTGACCAGCCCCGAAGGTGTTCAACTAAGGCCAATGCTTTACTGCGGTGAGTATCTGGTTTCACTCGGCGACACAGGTCGAACACTCCATCACGTCGCTTACTACGAATGGCCTTCACTGGTCGGCTCAACTCGGGCGTTGTGCGCTATTGGAACAAGGCACCTTTCGGCTTATCCTGTGAGCCCATGAACGCCAATCTTTTCAAGCTTCCCGTCAGCGAACGCATCCGCCTCGTCGAAGACCTGTGGGATAGCTCTTCCACTTACTTCGGAACAACGTTCCGAGCTCGATCATCGCCTGGACGCCTACGAAGCTGATGGCAATTCCGGTCGCCCGGCCGCCGACGTCGTCGCCGAGATACGCAAAAAATTATGAAGGACATTGTCCGGCTCAGGGATGAGGCGGATCGGGATTAGCCGACGCGGCTTCTTGGCATGAACAACAACGGGCCGGACTCGGTCACGAATTTCTCGGTGATGCCCAGGCCCTATTCGACCGGATTGGTGAGGAGCCGCTCAGCTTTCCAGGCGTACATAGAAAAGCACACCGTGCGGTAATGAGCCGATTTTCCTTTTGTATTTATTTTGTCGTGGAGCGGGTCGATATCGTTGTCTTTGCCGTCATGCACGGGACTCGTCATCCTCACCGCTGGAAAGGACGCACATAACAACGCGCTCAACAATAGGGCCGCGAAAAGTACGCCGTACTCGTTCGCGCAAAACGTCGGCCATGCTCGCAGAGATCGTCACTCATGGCACAAATCGTCTACATGCTGATTAACGAGGCCATGCCAGGGATCGTCAAGATCGGCATGATAACGGACTCTATCGAATAACGCGCTTAACGAGTACAACCAAACCATGACGACCGACTACGCACCCGTCAATTTCAACGACCTGCTTGAGGCGTTCATATGGGTAAGCGGCGGCAATTTGGGCTCGGAACCTGAGGCCTACGTATCCCGGCAAACGGGCAAAGTGTATTGGTCCGGCATTGCCGAGTTCGGCGTGGACGAAGATTTGCCGGAGGACATCGGCGATTCCGATCGCTACGTACCCGTGCCACACAAGAACGATCTTGATCTTGGGCGAGACCTCGTTTTTCGCTTTGCCGAGCAATATCTTCCCGATTCATGCGAGTTGGTCTACCACTTCTTCCGCAGACAGGGTGCTTATGGACGATTCAAGGACTTGCTGGATCGCAAGGGGCAGCTTGAGCACTGGCATGACTACGAAGACAAAGCTACGCGCCAGTCGCTACGCGACTGGGCCCAGGAAAATGGCCTTGCAATAGTCGAGTCGTAACGGTTATTTCTGCATTGTTATCAGGTGCCATTTTCGGCTCAATCTGACTGGCTTGGCAAAAACACTCGATATCTCAATTCAGCGGATCAACCATGCATCATTCAAGACTTTGCGCCCTGCTTATCGATTGCAACGTGGCTGACATCGACCAAGCCGCCCTGTTCTGGGCCAAGGCATTGGGTCGCCCGGTCGACTATGAGCACCCAGGCACCCACGGCAACTACCGCATGCTGGAAACACCACCCGACGAACCCATCGTGCAACTCCAGCGCGTCGACCACGAAAGCCGCGTGCACATCGACATTGAAACGGACGACATCGAGGCCGAAGTGCGGCGCCTGGAAAAACTCGGCGCCCGCATCGTCAGTCGCCTCGAACGCTGGGTGGTGATGCAGGCACCGAGCGGGCAGCGGTTCTGCGTGGTGCGGGTGCAGCGGCCTGGTTTTCCAAAAAATGCCAATCGCTGGGATTAGGGCGAACCGTTTGCGTCGCATCGACACCGACGACATCTAATCAATCGCTGTAATCGGCGATATAGATCAGCAGGCCATCGCGCTCGCGGTATTCGCTACGCCCGTCCAAAGCCATGCTTTGCCCCGCGCGTATGCCATTGGGCAAGTCGACGGCGAAAGTACCTCGGAAGTGGATCTGCGCGTAGGCGACACCCGCTGTTTCGGCATAAGTTGTAATGGTCTGGTGTCGCGCCGAAAACAACTGCCGCGAGCTCTCCGCGAGATGACGCAGCTCGTGAACACCCACGGTACGCACGCTGAGCACACCGGCAGTGTAGTTCTCGAAGATCACCTCGCTGTGCATGGTAGCGAGCATGGCATCGATGTCGATGCGGTTGTAGGCGTCTATGTAGCGGTCGATAAGGTCGCGCATGGCATGTCTCTAAGGCACGGCGTCGAGCATAGCGGAGTTCCCGAAACCCGTGCAGCAACGAGCGTAAGATGATGCTTCGGCCCGCGAGGCGTCACCGGAGGCGTCGCGATGAAAGCATCGGTGTTTGTCGGCATCAGCGTTGACGGGTTCATGGCCAGGCTGGATGGCGGCCTGGATTTTTTGCCGGAAGACGGTGGCGAGCCGCACGGCTATGAGGAATTCATGCGAACCGTGGATGCCCTGGTGATTGGGCGCAACACGTACGAAACCGTGCTTGGTTTCGGTGGCTGGGCCTATGGCGCGAAGCCGGTTGTCGTCTTGAGTTCGCGCGAGCTTGCGCCGGCGCCGGCCGGGTCGATCGTCCAGCACATGCAGGGAGAACCGAAGGACATCGTCGCCAAGCTGAGTGCCCAGGGGATCGGTCACATTTACGTAGATGGTGGCGTGACGATTCAGGGATTTCTTCGCGCCGGAATGATCCAGCGGTTTATCGTGACGCGCGTGCCGGTGCTGATCGGCTCGGGCATTCCGTTGTTTGGTGCGCTTGAACGGGATATCCGGCTCAGGCACGTTGCAACGCGGTCATACGCCAGCGGATTGGTGCAAAGCGAATATGAAGTTGTAGCGTGAGGAAACGTAGGCTGGGATGAAATCCCAGCATCGTCTTGCCTATGGATGCTGGGATTTCATCCCAGCCTACGGTTTTCAATGCTTCTTGACGTTGTCGGACTGCTCGATAAACCGCGCCACATTGTCGTGCAGCAACTTCAACGACGCCTCGTGCGCGTACACCATGTGTCCCGATGGATACCACGCGTAACTGATGTTGTTCATCAGCGCCGGCTGGATCGGCATATGGTGCATCTCGTAATCGGCGGCATAGAACGGCGTCGCCAGATCGTAATAGCCGCCGTTGAGGAACACCTTCAAGTCCGGATTGGTCTTCATCGCCTTCGCCAGATCGGGCATGACGTTGACCGCGCCATCGTGTCCGTTGTGCTTGAAATCCCAATCGTTGACGTCGGCAAATTCGCGGTAGACCTGATCCTGGCCGAATTTCAGATCCTTGCGTACGTAGTCGTTGAACGCCGCGATGTAAGCCGAGCTGATGGCGGACGATTGCGGATCGTATTCGGCTTCCTTGCTGAGCGGGTCGAGCGAGGGACCGGCAAAACGCGAGTCCAGGCGCCCGGCGGTGTCGGCACTGTCGGCCAGCAATTCATGCTCGAACATGCCGCCGGTGACGCGCAGATCCGCCTTCAGCAGATAGGCCACCGGAAGACCGGTGTATTGATGCAGCTTCTCGGCAATCGCCTGCTTGCGCGCATCATCCAGGCGCGAACCCTGCATCAGCGCCTGCGTGTAATCGCCGAGCGCGAACTGTTCCACCTCTTGCAGGAACGGCTCCAATGCAGCCGGTTGTTGCGGCAGCTTGTGATGGTAGTACGCGGTAGCCGCAAAGGTTGGCAGCCCCAATTCGTAAGGCAGATCGACGCCCGGGTTTTGATCTGCACCGTCGATGCTGGTGTCGAAGTTGAGGATCTGCGAAAGCAGGATCACGCCATTGAGATCGACGCTATTCTCGTTTTCCAGATCGTTGGCAAGCACGGCCGAGCGCGTGGTGCCGTAGCTTTCGCCGAACAGGTACTTCGGCGAATTCCAGCGTCCATAGCGCGACAGGAACTGCACGATGAACTGCGCAAAGGCGCGGCCATCGCCATCGACGCTGTAGATCTCCTTGCGGCGATCCTTCATCTGGTCCGCGCGCTTGGAGGCATCCGGATCGTTGGCGACCAGGCGGCTGAAACCGTCGCCGGGTGCGTCGATGAAAACGAGGTCCGACGCATCGAGCAGACTGTAGTCATTGTTAACCAGCTGATAGGGCGCCGCTGGCGTGTGGCTATCGTCCTTGGTCACGACGCGGCGCGGTCCGAACGCGCCCATGTGCAACCACACCGTTGCCGAGCCCGGACCGCCGTTGTAGATGAAGGTGATCGGTCGCCCGGATGCGTCATCGCCTTTCTTGAAGTAGGCGGCGTAGAACATGCTGACCGTGGGTTCGTTTTCCTTGTCGCCCTTGCCATGCAGCACGATGGTGCCGGCCACAGCCTTGTAGGCAATGTGTTTGCCTTCGACGGAAACGCTGCCTTCGCTGGTGGACGCTTGTGGATGCAACAAGGCCGCTTCCGGCTTTGGCTCGTCCGGCGTTTTGTCTTTTTTGTCGGCGGCAGCGGCATTACCCAGCAGCAACGCAGCCAGGGCAATAGCGAGCGGAAGCTTACGCATGGGAATCCTTCAAACGGCGCATTCGCGCAGGAATTCCCAGCTTAGGCAGCAATCACGGCGAGTTTCATACGCCAAAAGTCACTGTGCCACCTGCGCGAAGCGCTCCCGATAACGCGCCGGGCTCACTTTCAGCACACGGCGGAAATGGTGCCGCAGCGTATCGGCACTGCCGTAGCCGCAGGCATCGGCGATCCGTTCCACCGGCCACTGGCTGCCCTCCAGCAGTTCGCGCGCACGCGCCAGGCGTTCCTGGGTAAGCCACTGCTTGGGCGAGCAGCCGGTGGCCTCTTCGAAGCGGCGCAGGAATGTTCGCTCGCTCATGCGTGCGCGTTCGGCCAGTTCGGCCAGCGGCAATGGTTGATCCAGGCGGCGGCGCATCCATTCCAGCAGCCTGCCCAGCGCCACGCCCTGCTCAGGTAGCGGCGCCGGAATGAACTGCGCCTGCCCGCCGTCGCGATGGGTGGGCACCACGGCACGGCGTGCCACCTGATTGGCGATGCGCGGGCCGTAGTCGCGGCGGATCAAATGCAGCGAAAGATCGATGGCGGCAGCGCTGCCTGCCGAGGTAAGCACGCTGCCTTCATCGACATACAATACGTCCGGTTCGATGCGGATGCGCGGATAGCGCGCCGCCAAGGCGTCGGCGTAACGCCAGTGCGTGGTAGCCGTTTGGCCGTCCAACAGTCCGGTAGCGGCCAGCACGAACACGCCGGAGCAGAAGGACAGCAATCGTGCACCACGCTTGTGCGCGGTTCGCAGTGCTTCAAGAAGTGCCGTTGGCGGCGCGGCATCCACGCTGCGCCAACCTGGCACGACGATCGTGCCGGCCTGTGACAGTAGCTCCAGTCCGCCATCCGCCTGCACTCGCAAACCACCGGCGGCGCGCAGCGGCCCGCGTTCTATGGCGCACGAGGCAAAGCTGTACCAGCGATCGAATTCCGGCCGCGCAAGGCCGAACATTTCCACCGCGATGCCGTATTCGAACGTGCACAAGCCGTCGTAGACCAGAGCCACGACACGAGGGTTGGCTGGCCCTTTTCCGAGCGCGGAACGCTTTGGCGGTTTTTTCATGGTGACTGGCATTCTTGCCAATGTCGGGCGACGGCGCCAGTGCCCACACTGTGGGCATCTTCACCACGGAGCACTGCCCATGAGTACGGTTGTCACCCGCGTTCCTGCCGCCGCCAGTGCGTTGGCACTGGCGCATTTCGAAGCGCGGCTTGGTTTTGAAACCGATTGCGCCGACGTGTGGTACGCGACGCAGCACGAAACGAAAGACTTCGTATTGCTGGACGTGCGCACGCCAACACTGTTTGCCGCCGGTCATGTTCCCGGTGCTATCAATATGCCGGTGCGCACGATCAGTGAGCAGCGTATGGCGGACTATCCGGCCGATACGGTGTTCGTGGTGTATTGCGCCGGGCCGCATTGCAATGGCGCGAACAAGGCGGCGGTGAAGCTGGCGCAACTGGGGCGGCCGGTGAAAGAGATGATCGGCGGCCTCACGGGTTGGCTGGACGAAGGCTTCGGCCTGGAACGTGGCGCTTGACATGTCTGCGCCGGTGCAGGTTCGTCGCGGCGTTATGCGCTGCCGCTTGCGTAGGTTGGGGTGAGCGGAACGCGAACCCCAACCTCCGGAATGCATGCAGATGGCGATGTTGGGGTTCGCACCCCAACCTACATTTCATCCCACGATGTGGCGGGGATCAGCCGTGCAACGCAGCGGCTTCGCGCGCCAATTGTTCGATACCGGCCCAGTCGCCCGCCTTGAGCTTGTCGGTGGGCGTAAGCCAGGAACCGCCCACGCACAACACGTTGGGCAGCGAGAGAAAGTCCTTCGCGCTGGCGAGGGAAATACCGCCGGTCGGACAGAAGCGGATCTGCGGCAGCGGACTCGCCCACGCGCCGAGCAGCTTGGCGCCGCCCGCCGGAACGGCGGGAAAAAACTTCAAATGCCGATAGCCGCGCTCCAGCAGCGCCATCGCTTCGCTGGCGGTGGCGATGCCGGGCAGCAAGGGCAGGGCGCTGTCGTCGGCGGCAGCCAGCAACTTGGGCGACATGCCGGGCGACACGGCGAAGCGCGCGCCAGCTTTTTCCGCCGCATGCAGATCGTTGGCGGTGAGCACGGTGCCGACACCGACCACGGCGCCTTCCACTTCGGCGGCAATGGCGCGGATGGCATCGAGCGCAGCCGGCGTGCGCAGCGTCACTTCGATTGCCGGAATGCCACCGGCCACCAGTGCGCGCGCCATCGGCACGGCGTGCTTGGCGTCCTCAATGATCACCACCGGAATGACCGGGGCGAGGCGCATGGTGGTTTCGACGTGTTGTTGCTTGGTTTCGATATTCATGGTCATTCGGAATAGGTAGGTGGGGGTGCGAACCCCAACGTCGTGGTATCGACAGGGATGACGATGTTGGGGTTCGCACCCCAACCTACGTTAGAGCACGCCCGCGCCAAGGTCGGCAGTCATCGCATTGCGGCGGAAAATGCCGAACAGTTCGCGCCCCATGCCGTGCTGGTGCCGGGAAAGATCTTCCACCGCGGGTGTGCGTGCGGCGAATTCGGCGGCATCGACCAGCACGTCGAGCCTGCCGTTGACCGCATCCAGGCGAAGGATGTCGCCGTCCTGCACGCGGGCGATCGGGCCGCCATCGTCCGCTTCCGGCGTCACGTGAATCGCGGCCGGTACGCGGCCGCTCGCACCCGACATGCGGCCATCCGTCACCAATGCAATGCGATGGCCACGGTCCTGCAATACCGCGAGCGTAGGCGTGAGCTTGTGCAGCTCCGGCATGCCGATCGCGCGCGGCCCCTGGAAACGCACCACGGCGATGAAATCGCGGTTGAGCTCGCCGCGGTCGAACGCGTGCTTGATGTCGTCCTGGTCGTGGAATACCACGGCCGGTGCTTCGATCACCAGGCGATCGTCCGGCACCGAGGACACCTTGATCACCGAACGGCCAAGATTGCCGTTGAGCATGCGCAAGCCGCCATCCGCGCGGAACGGCTCGCCGACCGCACGCAACACACCGCGATTGCCGCTTTCCTTCGATACCGGTTTCCAGTTGAGCTTGCCGGCTTCGTCCAGTTCCGGCACCTGCGCGTAGCTGGAAAGCTCGGCGCCCATGATCGTGCGTGCATCGCCGTGCAACAGGCCGGCGCTCAGCAGCTGATCGATCAGGAAACCCATGCCGCCGGCTTCGTGGAAATGATTCACGTCGGCATAGCCGTTCGGATACACGCGCGCCAGCAGCGGCACCACCGACGACAGGGCGTCGAAGTCTTCCCAGCGCAACGCAATACCGGCCGCCTGTGCGATCGCCACCAAGTGCAACAGATGATTGGTGGAACCGCCCGTCGCATGCAGGCCGATCACGCCATTGACGATGGCGCGCTCGTCGACGATATGGCCGATCGGCAGATGTTCGCCGGCCTTGCCGAGCGCTGCGCAGCGACGCACCGCTTCGGCGGTGAGCGCATCGCGCAGCAATGTATCCGGCGCAACGAAGCTGGAACCCGGCAAATGCAGGCCCATGATCTCCATCAGCATCTGGTTGGAATTGGCGGTGCCGTAGAAGGTGCAGGTGCCGGGCGCGTGATACGAGGCGGCTTCCGCTTCCAGCAGTTCGTCGCGGCTGGCTTTGCCTTCCGTGTACGCCTGGCGCACTTTCGATTTCTGTTCGTTGCTGATGCCGCTGGGCATCGGCCCGCTGGGCACGAACACGCCGGGCAGATGGCCGAAGCTCAGCGCACCGATCAACAGACCGGGCACGATCTTGTCGCAGATGCCCAAGTACAGCGCGCCGTCGAACATGTCGTGCGAGAGCGCGATGGCGGTGGTCATGGCGATGAGATCGCGCGAGAACAGCGACAGCTCCATGCCGGCACGCCCTTGCGTGACGCCATCGCACATCGCCGGCACGCCACCGGCCACCTGCGCGGTAACGCCGGACTGGCGCGCGACTTCGCGGATGAATTCTGGATAGCGCTCATACGGCTGATGCGCAGAGAGCATGTCGTTGTAGGCAGTGACGATGGCGAGGTTCGGCGTGTGGCCTTCGCGCAAGGCGGCCTTGTCGTGCGTGTTGCAGGCCGCAAAGCCATGGGCGAGGTTGCCGCAGGAAAGTCGCGCGCGGTGCGGGCCGTCGATGACGGCGTTATTGATGCGTTCGAGATAAGCAGCGCGTGAGTCGCGGCTGCGTTCGCGCAGGCGTTCGGTAACTTGGGCAACGACGGGGTGCAAACTCATTTCATGCTCCGGCCGAACGGGTTCGGCGCTCTAACGTAGGTTGGGGTGCGAACCCCAACGTCGTGGTGTGTGCAGGCATGGCGATGTTGGGGTTCGCACCCCAACCTACGGACACCAATAGATTTCCAACGGCCGCTTGGCATCCAGAACACTGGCGATCGGCAGCCTGCTGCCCGGCTTTTCAGCCTCCGCCAGCACCTCGCGCTTGTCGCTGCCTTGAATGTGCAGATACAGCGTCCGCGCCTTCAGCAACACCGGCAAGGTGAAGGTGATGCGCGGCTCGCCCGCGCCCGGTGCGCGCATCGGCAGCACCAGGGCGGCGTTCGACGTATCGAGCGCTTCGCTCAAGCGATCGCCGCCAGGGAAGAACGAAGCGGTGTGCCCATCCGGCCCCATGCCCAGCACGATCACGTCGAACGGTTGCTTCAAGCCAGCCACGGTTGCACGCACCTCGCCGATGCCTGCTTCCGGCGTGGCAGCTTCCACGTACAACGGCACGAATTCGGCATCCGCCGCTTTCCGCTGCAGCAATAGCGATTCCACCAGGCGCGCGTTGGAACGTTCGTCGGTGTCGGGCACCCAGCGTTCGTCCACCAAGGTGACGGTGACGCGCGACCAATCCAGTGCTTCGTTCGACAACGCTTCGAACAGGCGCTTGGGCGTGCTGCCGCCGGAGACGGCGATCACCGCTTCGCCGCGTGCGTCGATCGCTTCGCGCAGCCTGCCGGCGATGCTGGCCGACAACGCCGTGGCCAGCGCCTGCGCATCGTCGAACGCGTGCAGATGTTGCTCGCTCACTGCTCGAAATCCTCGTCCCAGGTGCGGCCGTCGCGTTCGATCAAGGCGACCGCAGCGCTCGGACCCCAGGTGCCGGAGGTGTACGGACGCGGCGATTCGCCACTCGCCGCCCACGCCGCCAGGATCGGGTCGGCCCAGTTCCATGCGGCTTCCACTTCATCGCGGCGCATGAACAAGGTGGGATTGCCACGCACCACGTCGAGCAAAAGACGCTCGTACGCATCAGGCTGCTGCACGCCGAAGGCTTCGACAAAGCTCATGTCCAGCGGTACGTGACGCAGACGCAAACCGCCGGGGCCAGGATGCTTGATGGTGAGCCACAGCTTGACGCCTTCATCCGGCTGCAGGCGCAGCACCAGGCGGTTCTGCGCGAGCGGTCCGGCCGAGGAGGTGAAAATGGAATGCGGCACCGGCTTGAACGCCACCACGATTTCCGACACGCGCTCGGCCAGGCGCTTGCCCGTGCGCAAGTAGAACGGCACGCCGGCCCAGCGCCAGTTGGCGATTTCCGCCTTGAGCGCGACGAAGGTTTCGGTGTTGGAGTGATCGACCTTCGACTTGCTGCTGCTGTTCAAGTCTTCGATATAGCCCGGCACGCTCTTGCCTTCGCCGACGCCGGCGCGGTACTGGCCGCGCACGGTGAGCTGGGAGGCATTGGTGTCGTTGATCGGCTTGAGCGCGTGCAGCACTTTCAGTTTTTCATCGCGCACCGCATCCGGCGACAGCGAGGACGGCGGCTCCATCGCCACCATGCACAACAGCTGCAGCAAATGGTTCTGCACCATGTCACGCAGCGCGCCGGCGGTGTCGTAATACGGACCCCGGCGCTCTACGCCCAGCGTTTCGGCCACGGTGATCTGCACGTGATCGATGTGGCCGGCGTTCCACAGCGGCTCGAACAGCGCATTGCCGAAGCGCAGTGCCAGCAAGTTCTGCACGGTTTCCTTGCCGAGGTAGTGGTCGATGCGGTAGGTCTGTGATTCGTCGAACACGCGGCCGACGTCATCGTTGATGCGGTTGGCGCTCGCCAGATTTTTGCCGATCGGCTTTTCCAGCACCACGCGCGACTGGCCCTGGTTGAGGCCGTAGCCGCCCAGGCGCTGGCAGATGTCCACAAACAGATCGGGCGAGGTGGAGAGGTAAAACACGCGCACGTGGTCCGGACATTCGCCCATCAGCTTGGCGAAATCATCCCAGCCGGCATCCTTGCGGGCATCGAGCGGGCGGTAGTGCACCAGCTTGAGGAAGGCATCGACCTTGTCGGCCTGCTTGGAAGCGGCGCCGTTGAGCGCACCACGAACCTGGTTGCGGTAGCCGTCGTCGTCCAGACCCTCGCGGGCGACGCCGACGATGCGGCTGCCGGGCTGGATCTGGCCGTCGACAAAGCGGTGGAAAAGGGCAGGGAGCAATTTGCGGACGGCCAGGTCGCCAGTACCGCCGAAAATCACCAGATCGAACAGCTCGACCGGTAGCGCAGGTGCAGTCACAACTCACCTCTTCAAATGCGGGCAGCCGCGACAGTGCGACCGCCGGGGAAAGCCCGATGGTACCAATGCTATACCAGGCAATACCAGTCCCTTGTGCAGTGCAAACGTATGCATTCTTTTCATAACGGCGGGAATCGTAAGCCGCACATTGAAAATCGTAAAAATCGGCGTCACTGCCAGCACGGCCGAGCCGTCCCGGCGGCGGCCGAGCCGGAGGATTTGCGATGCAAAGACCAGTTGTCGCAGTGGTTACGCATTGGTATGGTTTGCAACTATGCAGAATGCCCTGGCCGAGGAATACCGGCGGCTGAGCCGCGATACCACCACCCACCAGCCGCTGGCTTACCTGCGGCTGCGGCGGGCCATTCGCAACGTGATCCAGCATCGCGACATCGAGCCTGGCCAGACCCTGCCTAGCGAACGCGATTTATCGCAGGCCCTGGGTTTGTCGCGCGTGACGGTGCGCAAGGCGATTTCAGGTCTGGTTGAAGAAGGTCTGCTCACCCAACGTCACGGTGCCGGCACCTTCGTGGCCGAACGCATCATCAAGCCGATGTCGCGCCTCACCAGTTTCACCGAAGACCTGCGCGCACGCGGCCTGCATCCGCGTTCCGAATTCTTCGAGCGCAGCGTGGGCGAGGTGACGCCGGAAGAATCGATGGCGCTCAACCTTTCGCCCGGCGTGCTGGTGGCGCGCCTGCATCGCGTGCGCTATGCGGAGGACGAACCGCTGGCGATCGAACGCAGCGTGGTGCCGGCCAGCGTGCTGCCGGATCCGCATGAAGTGCACGATTCGCTGTACGAGGCGCTGGAGAAATACGACTGCCGCCCGGTGCGCGCCCTGCAGCGTTTGCGCGCGGTGTTGCTGGCGGCGCGGCAGGCGCGTTTGCTGCACGTGAGTGCGGGCAGCGCAGGCTTGCATATCGAGCGGCGTGGTTTTCTCGACGATGGCCGCGTGGTGGAGTTCACCACTTCGTGGTATCGCGGGGATATTTACGATTTCGTGGCGGAATTGCAGACGGATTGATCCACGCTGCGTTTGGATCAGGGCAGCGTCATATGCCGCCCGCCCGGATGCTGGTTCACGATGCTGTAGGGTAGCAGCGACCAATCGTCATTGGCCTCGCATACGCGCATTGCTCGTGCAAACGACGGCGTAAACGAAATGCCCTTAGGCGTGAGATGCCACGAAGGGAAGTCCCACACAGAGGGGTCGCCGTAGTCGCAATCGTCATCCTTGATGTTCGTGGGATACAAGGCGGTCAGCTGCTGCGCCAACCACGGCGCCAAGTAGGTGCTGCGATACTTCGAATACTCATCGAAGCTCACCGCGTTGGCTTGGCCGTCGGACGCGGAACCGTCGTTCCCGGTGTCTTCGATGTAATGAAACGGCTTGCCCTTGCCCACCCAAAGCACGTCCTCAAGGGTGAGCACTTGTGCAGTATGAGCATCCAGATTGATTGGCGCATCGCCAAAATCGGGATGCGCGCCGCCGCAGTAGTAGCTTGTGAAAACGCTGATGCTGATCGCGTTGGGCGACAACAGCTGCGGCGTGACGGTTTGTTCGTAATCCCCTCCGCCTAATCGGCTGTTGCCCAGCATGCACGCATGGAAAGCACTCACCTCAGACCATTGGCGAGCGCGCAACGCATCGTTGATCTTCTGGCGCTGCGCATCCGGATAGCCGTCCAGAATTTCAAACAAGGCGATCTTCGATTGCGGCTCGACCCACCATTGCAAGGTGTGGCCCATGAAGGTTTCTTTGCGATCCTTTTGCAAGGTAAGACCGCTTAAACGCAGATATTCGTAAAGATCGCTGGCATAGAGTTTTTGCAGATAGCCATCCGAACCGACCGCAGGTGCCGGCAACTTGGCAGGCTGTAAAGCGAGCGCAAGGGTTTTGCCCTTCGGACTGCGCCACGTTCCCGACCAGTTGCCGCTGGCCGCTCGCGTCAGGTCGATTTGCGGGAGCTTTGATGCGTCATCATCCTGCCCCTCGGACATATGCATGCCATTCGGATTCTGCATGCTGCCGCCAAGCGGAAGGTCGCGATGGTATTTCGTATAGAAATAGCGCCCATCGATATGACCGTCTTTATCCGTATCGATTTCCATCACGATCGGCTGTGTGCCCAGCGTGCCGGTATAGACGGCCGCGCCTTCTTTGGCCATGGCAACGGCCAACCATGTACACCCGGCGCATAGCGCGAATACCACACGTGCAAAAGAACGGTTCATGGGCTGTCCCCTCCGTGGATGTCGTCGCGAACATTCAAACATACCGTTGCTTGCGACAAAAAGACCAGGACAAGGCGGAGTTCGGGCCAAACGCGCCATCCACATGGCGAGCCGTTTGCCTCGCTGATCGCCACCGGCTACAGTTCGCGCGTTCCAGGTGTCCCCAAGGATCAATCCAAGGGGATGAAACGGGAAGCCGGTGCGCTGTTCGCGCAGCAAAGCCGGCACTGCCCCCGCAACGGTAAGCGAGCAAGTCGAGCGATCACGCGCCACTGTGCGTAAGCATGGGAAGGCATCGTTCGAAGCATGTACAAACATGCCACTCGCAAGTCCGGAGACCGGCCTGGAACAGGTTCTGGCATTCGCGGTGGGCGAGGCACGGAGTTCGCGCTGTGGCGTTCTGCGCCTGCCCGCCTTCCGTTCCCACGTTCCATCCGACGCCGGCTTACTCATGCTTTAGCCGCGCGGGGACGTGCGGCAGGGGAAACATCCATCGTGTCGAAGAAGAACGCGCTTGCAGCCGCCTTGCTGCTGTCACTGGCCGCGCAGGCCGCTTACGCCCAATCCAACGGCGACCAGAATGGCTCGCTGGCGCCGGTGATCGTGACCGCCACGCGTACCGCCATCACCGCCAACGAGGCGCTGTCGTCGGTCACTGTGATCACGCGCGAGGACATCGAGCGCCTGCAGCCGGTATCGATCGTCGATGTGCTGACCGGCCTGCCCGGTGTGTCGATCGCGCAAACCGGCGGTGTCGGCGGGCAATCCTCGTTGTATCTGCGCGGCACCAATGCCACGCACGTGCTGGTACTGATCGACGGCGTGCGCATTGGCTCGGTGAGCATCGGCTTGCCTGCCTTGGAGCAGATTCCGGTGCAGGCGATCGACCGTATCGAGATCGTGCGCGGCCCGCGCGCCAGCCTGTACGGCTCGGATGCGATCGGTGGCGTGATTCAGATTTTCACCCGGCATGGCCAGCCGAACAGCGGCATTTCGCCATCGGTGAGCGTTACCAGCGGCAGCCATGGGTACGTCAATGGTCAGGCCGGCGTTTCCGGCGGCGATGCGCATCTCTGGTACAACGCCAGCCTCGGCGGCACCTACACCGGCGGCATTCCCAATTGCCGCATGGGCGCGGCGGAGCGCGGCATTGCCTGCTACGTGGACGATCCGCGCAACGATGCGTATCGCAACTGGAACGGCTTCGCCAACGTCGGCTATCGCTGGGACAACGGCACGGAGCTCGCCTTCGACTGGCTGCGCAGCAAAAGCAACGCGGAATTCGCCGGCAGCCCCTACAGCGGCAACGACAGCCTGGAAGAACAATACGTCGCCGGTGCGCGCCTGAGCTTTACGCCACTGTCGATCTGGAAAGTCACGCTCAGCGCCGGCCAAAGCCGTGACGATCTCGCCAGCTATTACCAAGGCACTTATTTCAGCCAGTACTACCCGCGCATGGCGACAGGTTATTTCAATTCGCGCCGCAACCAGGCGTCGTGGCAGAACGACATCACGCTGGCCACCGACCAGTTGCTCACCGTGGGCGTGGATTACCAGCAAGAACATGTCGCCAGCGACACGGCCTTCCAACAGACCACCCGCGGCGATACCGGCACGTTTGCGCAGTACCAGGGCACCTTCGGCCATAACGAAGTGCAGCTGGCAGCGCGCCACGATCACAACGATCAGTTCGGCAACCACAACACTGGTTCGGCAGCGTGGGGCTATCACTTCGAAAACGGCCCGGTGCTGTCGGTGAGCTACGGCAGCGCCTTCCACGCGCCCACGTTTGATGATTTGTACTTTCCGCCGCTCGGCGGCTTCCCGACGGCCAATCCGGATCTGCGGCCGGAAACCTCGCGCAGCGCGGAAATTGGCCTGACCCAGCAGATGCAGCACTGGAACTGGGGCGTCAACGCGTACCAGACCACCATCGACAACCTGATCGTGCTGGACCAGAACTACGTGCCGCAAAACCTGAGCCGCGCGCGCATCCGCGGCCTGGAAGGCCAGGTCGGCTTCAACCTGGACGATTGGCGCGTGCAGAGCTATCTCACACTGATGCAGCCGAAGAACAACGACGGCGGCCCCAACAACGGCAACCTGCTGCAGCGGCGTGCACAGCGCACGGCGCGCGTCGACGTCGATCGCAAGCTGGGCCGGTTCAACCTGGGCGCCACGTTCTTTGCATCCAGCAAGCGCTACGACGACATCGCCAACACCGAACGCATGGGCGGCTACGCCACCACCGACCTGCGTGCCAGCTACCGCTTCGCACCGGATTGGCAGGTGGAGGCCAAGCTGGCGAATGTGTTCGATCACAACTATGAAACGGTCTACTACTACAACGAGCTGGGCCGCACCTGGTATTTGACCGTGCGTTACGGCCTCTGACATAGGTTGGGGTGCGAACCCTGAGGTATCCCCACGTTTTTGCCGTCGTTCCGTTTAGGGGAATTGAAGTTCACGTCAAGCCCATTTCAGAGCGAGTCGTCATTCCGGCGCAGGCCGGAATCCAGTTCAAATACGCCGTGCGAAGCACTCAACATGGAAGATGCTGTGTCCTTCGGACGCTTATTCCACTGGATTCCGGCCTGCGCCGGAATGACGAGCAAAAGAACATCACACGACTATGTCTTTGATTTTTTGGCACCACTGAGCAAAAACCGTTGGGGATACCTCAGGGTGCGAACCCCAACTCTCGTGATACATGGAATGGCGATGTTGGGTTCGCACCCCAACCTACCTGGCTCGGGCGGGCATGAGATTTCTTCATCATGCCCGCCATGCCTTTCGGCACGGCCCGACTTCAGGCACATTTGCGCTTCTGGCCCCCAAGGCATAAAGGTGCCCATGAATGTGCCCTTCTTTTTGCTTGCGCCACGGCCAGCGCGGGATGCGCGCGACCGTGGCTTTCGCTTGCCTGGCGTATCGGCGCGGGTGATGGCATGAATATCTTTGCCCCCATCATCCGCCGCCCGATAGGCACCTCGCTGCTGGCGATCGGGCTGACCATTGCCGGCTTCTGCGCCTATCTCATGCTGGGCGTCGCCGCATTGCCGACCCTGGATTTCCCGGGCGTGTTCGTCACCGTCGCGCAGCCGGGCGCCAGTGCGCAGACCATGGCCAACACCGTGCTCGCGCCGCTGGAGCGCCATCTTGGCCGCATCCCCGGCGTCGAGGACATGTACGGCAATGCCAACCAGGGCAGCGCCACCGTGATGGTGCGTTTCTCCTTCGGGCGCAACATCGACAAGATCGCCGAGGACGTACAAACCGCGATCAATGCCGCCCAGCCCGACCTGCCTTCGTCGCTGCCGAGCCCGCCGCAGTACTTCAAGTTCGACACTTCCCAGATTCCGATCCTGCACATCGCGCTCACATCCAGCAGCCTGCCGCCGGACAAGCTCTACGATCTCACCGATACGCTGCTCAGCCCTGCGCTGGCGCAGATTCCGGGCGTGGCGCGGGTCGAATTGTTTGGCGGCACGCCGCACGCAGTGCGCGTGGACGTGAACACCGCGGCGCTGTCCGCCAAGGGTCTCACCGCCAATGACATCCGCAACGCGCTGATCGCCGCCAACGTCACCTCGCCGCAGGGCATGCTGACCGACGGCCAGACGCAGATGATGGTGACGGCCAACGACGCGCTGCACACCCCGGCGGATTTCGCCAAGCTGGTGATCTCCAACCACAAGGGCGTGCCGGTTTATCTATCCGACGTCGCCAAGGTCAGCAGTGGCGAGCAGGATAAATACCAGGCCGCGTGGTTCAACGGCATGCGCACCGTGGGCCTGCAGATCAACAAGCGGCCGGAAGCCAATGCGGTGGCAACGGCCGAAGCAGTGCGCGCCAGGCTGCCTAAACTGCGCCATCTGCTGCCGGCCGACGTGCAGATGACGCCGATCTTCGACTTCACCGAAAGCACCAAGGGCGCGCTGCACGAAGTGGAAGTGGCGCTGTTGATCAGTATCGTGCTGGTATCGCTGGTGATGCTGGTGTTCCTGCGCCGGCTGCGCCCCACCTTGATCGCCTCCCTCAGCGTGCCGTTGTCGCTGGCCGGCGCGTTCGTGGTGATGTGGTCGCTCGGTTACACGCTCAACACGCTGTCGCTGGTGGCGCTGGTGCTGTGCATCGGCTTCGTGGTGGACGACGCCATCGTGGTGATCGAGAACATCTTCCGCCACATGGAGCACGGCGAGGCGCCACTGGATGCCGCCATGCGCGGCGTGAGCGAAATCGGCTTCACGGTTATTTCGATCACGCTGTCGCTGATCGCGGTGTTCGCACCGCTGCTGTTCGGCAACAACATGCTGGTGATGCTGCTGCGCGAATTCTCCGTAACGCTCACTGCGGCGGTGGTGATTTCCGCGATCGTGTCGTTGACGCTGACGCCTGCGTTGTGCGGCCACTATTTGAAGCCCGAATCGGCCTATGCCGGATCGCCTTCGCGCATCGAGCAGTCGCTGCAACGTTTCGATCGCTGGTTGCATGGTCATTACGAGCGCGCGCTGGATTGGTCCATGCGCCATCGGCGCCTGATGCGCTGGCAGCCGCTCACCCTGCTGGCTCTCACCGTCGCGCTCGGCATGGCGATCGTCAAAACGGCCGGCGGCACCTTCATGCCGGACCAGGATACCGGCCAGCTCGCGGTCTCGCTCAAGGCCGACGCCAATATCTCGCCCACGCTGCTGGCTACACGCGTGCAGCAGGCCAACAAGCTCCTGCAGAACGACCCAGCCACGCAGGATGTGCTGACCGTACTGGGTTCGGAGAACAATGGCGGCGGTGCGGTGGGCAACGCCGCGTCGATGTACGCGGATCTCAAGCCGCGTGGCGATGGACCGGGCCAGCGCAAGGAAGACATCAAGAAGGTGATCGAGCGGCTGGAGAAGAAGTTCGAACCGATCGCGGGCATCAAGGCGTACTTCAACCCGATCCAGTTCTTCAACGGCGGCGGCGCCGGCGACAACGCCGGCCAGTATGAATTCCAGATACTCGATACCAGCGGTGGCCAGGACTTGCAGCCGATCACGCTGCAAATGGTGCGCAAGCTGCGAACGATTCCGCAACTTTCCGACATAAGCAGCAATTTCGACCTGGTCGGCAAGCAGCAACAGATCCAGATCGACCGCGAGAAGGCGGGCCGCCTGTTCGTGAACATCGGCGACATCGACTCGGTGCTGCTCAACTCCTTCGGGCAGAACCAGGTCTCGGTGATTTATTCGGATATCAATCAATACCGCGTGGTGCTGACCTCTTCCAGTTCCGAATCGATGAGCGCCGAGTCGCTGCTCAATCTGTACGTGCGCAACAGCAAGGGCCAGATGATCCAGCTCTCCTCGCTGGCCAGCATCGTGCCGGACATGAGCCCGCTCGGCATTCGCCACCATAACCAGCAACAGGTGGCGACCATCAACTACAACCTGAAACCCAAGGTGCAGCAGAGCACCGGTATCGACCTGGTGCAGCAAGCGGCGTTCGCCGTGCACATGCCGCCCGGCGTGCGGCTGGATTTCACCGGCGCCAACCAGCAATTCCAGCAGGCGCAATCCAACGGCGGCATCCTGCTGCTGGCATCGATCGTTGCCATGTACATCGTGCTGGGCATTCTGTATGAAAGCCTGGGGCATCCGCTGACCATTCTCTCCACGCTGCCGGCGGCCGGCATGGGCGCATTCCTGGCGATGCTGGTGACACATACACCGCTGTCGTTGATGGCGATCATCGCCGTGCTGATGCTGATCGGCATCGTAAAGAAGAACGCCATCCTGATGGTCGACTTCGCGCTGGTGGCGCAACGCGAACACGGTCGCTCGCCACCGGAGGCCATTCGGGAAGCGGCATTGGTGCGCTTCCGCCCCATCACCATGACCACGCTGGTGGCAATGGGCGCGGCGTTGCCGTTGGCGATCGGCTTTGGCATCGGCTCGGAAATGCGCCAGCCGCTGGGTATCGCGATTGTTGGCGGCCTGCTGGTATCGCAGCTGCTGACATTGTTGAGCACGCCAGCGATTTATCTGTGGTCGTACGATCATCGCCTGCGCAAGGAAGCACGCAAGGCGCGGCGCGAGGAAAAACGCCGCTTGCGGCATTTCGGGCAGGCCACACCGGTGATCGAATCCATCGCCGACGAGGCGACCTGACGTAGGTTGGGGTGCGAACCCCAACATTGCCACGTTCGCAGACATCACGATGTTGGGGTTCGCACCCCAACCTACACGTACAGCCTCATGCAAGCCTCGGCATGCCTTCTGGCACGGCCCGACTTCATGCACATTTGCGCACGCGCACGTCAGCGTATGAAGTGTCCATGGATATTTCTCATACGCGCAACAGCCGTTCATGCGGCTTGTACATGGCCGTCGTCCGTGCGCACACGCGGGTGCTGGCATGAATATTTTCGAGCCGATCATCCGTCGACCGAGAGGCACGTCGCTGCTGGCGATCGGCCTGGTGCTGGCGGGTTTCTGCGCCTATCTGCTGATCGGCATCGCGTCGTTTCCTTCGCTGCAATTTCCTGTCATAGCAGTGGTTGCCACGTTACCCGGCGCCAACGCGCAAACGGTGGCGTCGACGGTAACGGCGCCGCTTGAACGCCAGCTCGGACGCATTCCCGCCATCCAGCAGATGACCTCCGACTCGAACGCCGGCGGCATGCTGATCCTGATTCAGTTCGACATGTCGCGCAAAGCCGATCAGGCCGCGCGCGACGTGCAGGCGGCACTCAATGCGGCGGCGCCCGATCTGCCGGCCGTAATGGCATTGTCGCCGCCGCAGTATTTCAAGAACGACACCTCGCAGATTCCCGTGCTGCTGATCTCCATGACGTCGACCAGTATGCCGCCGGACAAGCTCTACGATCTGGCCAACACGCTGATGCTGCCAGCCGTGGCGCAAGTCACCGGCGTGTCGCAGGCGCAATTGATCGGCGGTTCGCCACATGCCGTGCGCATCTCGTTGAACAACAGCGCATTGACGGCCAAAGGCTTGACCGCCAACGACATTGCCAACGTGCTGCGCGCCGCCAACGTTGCCTCGCCGCAAGGCATCCTGAGCGACGGCTTGACGCAGATGACCGTGTCAGCCAACGACGGCCTGCAGACACCTGCCGATTTCGCCGCATTGGTCATCGCCAAGCAGAAAGGCGTGCCGGTGCATCTTTCCGATGTCGCCACCGTCAGCAATGGCCAGCAGGATTCCACCCAGGCAGCCTGGTTCAACAACCGGCATGGCGTGATCATGCAGGTGCAGAAGCGTTCCGATGCGAATGCCGTGCAAGTGGTACAAGCCATTCGCAATGCGTTGCCCAGATTGCAGAAGCTGGTGCCGGCCGACGTAAAGATCACGCCGATTTTCGATCTGACGCTCTCCACCAAATCCGCGCTGCACGAAGTGGAAATCGCCCTGCTGATCAGCATCGTGATGGTGGCGCTGGTGATGCTGCTGTTCCTCAGGCGCCTTCGCCCCACTCTTATTGCCATGCTCAGCGTACCGCTGTCTCTGGCCGGCGCGTTCGTGCTGATGTACGGGCTGGGCTTTACGCTCAACATGCTGTCGCTGATTGCGCTGGTGCTGTGCATCGGTTTTGTGGTGGACGATGCGATCGTGGTGATCGAGAACATCTTTCGCCATATGGAGAAAGGCGCCAAGCCGCTGGACGCCGCGTTGATCGGCGTGCGCGAGATTGGCTTCACGGTGATCTCGATCACGCTGTCGTTGGTGGCGGTGTTCGCGCCGATGGTGTTCGGCAATAGCCCGATGGTGATGCTGATGCGTGAGTTCTCGGTCACGCTGATCGCCACGATCGTGATTTCCGCGCTGGTGTCGCTTACGCTCACCCCCGCCCTGTGCGGCCGCTACTTGGTGGAAGAAACGCACAAGCAGAACGCACCCAGCAAGCTGGAATTGGAGGTCGAACGGCTGGATCGCTGGCTGCTGCGCATCTACGAGCGCGCGCTGGATTGGGCGATGCACCACCGGCGCGTGATGCGCTGGCAGCCGCTGATTTTGCTGGTGTTGACGGTGGGCCTGGCGATGGCCGTGGTGAAGACGGCCGGCGGCGCGCTGATGCCGGAAGGCGATACCGGCATGCTGCAGGCGGACATGGTGGCCGACCCGAACATCTCGCCCGACTTGCTCGCCAAGCGCACCCAAGCCGTGCAGGCGGTGATGCTGGCCGATCCGGCCGTGCTCGACGTCGCCGCATTCCTGGGCGGCAACAACACCAATGGCGCGGTCGGCAACGAGGCGTCGTTCTTCATCGACCTCAAGCCGCGCGGCGATGGTCCCGGGCAACGTCATGAGGCGGCTGACAAAGTGATCAAGCGCCTCACCGATCAATACAAGAAGCTGACCGACGTCAACGTTGCCGTCACCAGCCTGGGTTTTTTCAACGGCGGCGGCGGCAGCCGGGCGAAAGGCCAATATGCTTTCTCGCTCACCAGCACCACCAGTCAACCCTTGCAACAACCGACGCTGCATCTTGCGCAGGTGATGCGCAAGATGAAACAGTTCAAGGACGTCAGCACCAGCTTCGACAACATCGGCAAACAACAGCTGGTGCAGATCGATCGCGACGCGGCGTCGCGCTTGCAAGTCAATATCGGGCAGATCGATCAGGCGTTGATCGATGCATTCGGACAGACACCGGCATCAGTGATCTACTCCGACATCAACCAATATCAAGTGATCCTGGTGGCTGACAACGCGCATTCGCTCAGCCCCGCCACTTTGCTCAACCTGTATGTGCGCAGCAACACCAACAAGATGGTGCCGCTGTCGGCCATGGTGCATATTCGCCCGCGCATCGAGCCGATCGACATCCAGCATTACAACCAGCTGGAAGCGGCCAGCATCAACTACAACCTCGCTGACGGCGTGAGCCAGGCCGATGGCCTGAAGTACGTCGATCAAGCCATGTTCGCCGCGCAACTGCCACCCGGCGTCATGAAGCAATACACCGGCGACAACCAGAAACTGCTGGAGGCGGCCACCAATGCGCTGATCCTGTTCATGGCCGTGATCCTGGCGATGTACATCGTGCTGGGCATTCTCTACGAAAGCCTGATCCATCCCTTGACCATTCTTTCGACGCTGCCTGCCGCAGGCATGGGCGCTTTCCTTGCCATGCTGATCACGCACACGCAGCTCAGCACCATGTCGGTGATCGCCGTGCTGATGCTGATCGGTATCGTGAAGAAAAGCGCGATCTTGATGATGGACTTCGCGCTTGTCGCCGAACGCGAAGGCGGCCTTACGCCACCGGAGGCGATTCGCGAAGCCGCCCTGGTGCGCTTCCGTCCCATCACCATGACCACGCTGGTGGCCATGGGCGCGGCACTGCCGTTGGCGATCGGCTTCGGCATCGGTTCGGAAATGCGCCAGCCATTGGGTATCGCGATTCTAGGTGGCTTGTTCGTTTCGCAGCTGTTGACCTTGCTCAGCACGCCCGCGATTTATCTGTGGCAGCACGATCGGCGCGTGCGCAAGGCTGCACGCAGGGCGCGTCGCGAGGAGAAGCGCCGCTCGCGGCAGTTGGGCAAGCCGATGGCGACGCCGGAAGTGGAGCGGGCCGGATAGACGTAGGTTGGGGTGCGAACCCCAACATTGCCATATATGCATGCATCGTGATGTTGGGGTTCGCACCCCAACCTACGGGATCACGCGCTAATCAGCAGGCCCGGCAAGCAGGGGGAGCCGCTTTTCGCGACGGCCGGATCGGGCTTGTGGTTAGCTATTTGCTGTTCAACCGCACCCATTTGTTTCCGACCAACACGCAAACGCCGCCTTCTGGACAGGTGGTCAACCGGCCGGCTTCGACGGCCGTGTTGATCTGCTGTACCCATTCCGAGCGTTTGATCTCCGCATGGGATTCCCGTGCGACATAGATCGCCACCGCGATAACCACTAGGGAACCGAGCGCACTGGCAAGGAAGGTTTTCCAGGCATGCGCGGTGTTCAACCGCCTCACGGCGTGCAAGCGCAATTCAAGCTGCGCAAGGGCCCGCTCGAATTGCTGCGTGTTTTCACGCATCGTTCGGTCAAGGTCCTGCATGGCATCGCGAACGCCTTCTGCGATGGCCAGCTGTGCGCCTTGGCGAATTTCCGCCATGGCTTGCTGGGTCGACCTGTGGGATGTTTCCAGCGACTGCTTCGTTTGCTGATCGAGCGCCTGCGTGGCTTGTAGCAATTGCCGTGCGGCTTGATCGATGCGCCCTGCCAACTTATCGATGGCAGTACCGAGCTGCAGCGCCAGGGTTTTGACTTCCAAAGTGGACATATGGGAATTCCTTTTGCGAACACGTTCAGCGGTGCAACGAGATCAGCGGCTCATCGACGGCGCCTTGTGCATCATCTGTTCCTGGATCGCCTGCTGTGTCTCTAGTTGCTGGTTGTAATCCCGCCCCATTTGCAACCACGCCTGGCCGTGCGCCGATTGCTCATAAGCTTGGGAGACGGCGCTCATGGACGCATGATCATCCGCTACGCAGGCGTGGTACAAAGCTTCGAACATATCGTCGATGGAACTGTGCGGGGTAATGGTTGAGACATCGACACCGCGCGCCATGGCGGTTTCGCGTTCCTGCGCCGGCTGCTCTTGATGGCGTTGCTGCGGCAAGCCGTGTTCGGGCATGTACTGGGATTGCAGACGGCGTAGTTGTTCTTGCAGGCGTTGCAAGTCTTGCGACATCTGTTGTTCCGGCAATAGTTCCGTCGAAATCTGTGCAGCCATTGGCATGGTTGGCAAAGGTGCAATCGCTACCGGATGACGATCCGCTACCTTGGCGGCCACGGCGGCATCCACCGGTTCGGGTGGCAAGCAGGCCAAGGTGGCGCGGCAATCGGGAGCGCCAGCTTGCGCACCGCGCTCGGCGCGTTCGCCATGCTCACGCACATAGCGGGTGCCGTAGAAGAATTGATGATCTTCCGAGCGATGAATCATGTAACGCTGCAAGTCGTCGGGTTCGGCCTGCTTTTTCAACAACGGCGCATCGCTGAGCGCATTGAGGTAGTCCGCCGCCAGATTGCGGTTGAGAATTGCCAGGCCATCGTGGTGGTAGCTGCCACCGAGATCCGAATGCGCACCGGGCAGAGTGACAGCCAGAAAGCGACCGTCATCGGAAGCGCCCATGGGAATGATGAGCGTCTCGGGAAACGCATCGCGCCGTTCGTCGCGTGCGGTGAGTTGGAAGCCAGAGACGACGGAGGGCGGCAACTGGCGGTCACGGCTATGCGGTCGGCCTGTGCCGACCGGGTCTATCAGCATCACGGCTTGGGGGATTTGGGCAGGAGCCACCAAGGGCGGGTTGTTGTAAGTGATGGTGTTGGGGCCGAAGAGGTGATGGTGGATTTTTTCGCCTTGCCAATCTTGAATGCCACGTTCGTGGACGACGCGAGTAAAGCCGGCAGCTTGTTCGGCGCCACGGCTGAAGCCGGTGGCGACGACGCGGATTTGGGCGTCAGGGTCTTCCTCACGCCAGGTTTTTGCCTGACGAATGAACTTGTCATACATGTCCTCGATGCGGCTGTCGTAGGTATAGCCGATGGCGCCATCGGCAACGCGAGCGACCCAGCTGGATTGGGTGCCGGGGCCGGAAAGGTACCAGGTAAAGACATGAGGGTTTCTACTTGAAACCTCTTTCAATTGCTTGTTGAAAATCCCAATGGCGGTCATGTGCTCGGGATCATGTACGGCATCATTGCCGGTGCCATCAAAGTTGGCGATGAACAGGCGGTCGTGCGGATTGTTGGTATGTAAAAGGATCGGGGCCGGAAGACCACTCAATGAATGCTGCGCCTGATCGTACAGATGAAAATCTTGGCGTGTAACGGGGACCAGCCGGGTACCATCCTCGCGAATCCCATCGGGACCTACTTTGTGTTTCTCGCTCATCCTGGCGTTCCTTGAGATCAGTAGGTATGGGTGTAGGCCAAGTTCATCTCATGCACGCTATTGCTAAGCGGATTCGATGGGTCGCGTGGCTTCTTCAGCGCAATCGTCGTTTTCATATAAACGCTGATGGTGCGATCGTTCACCACCAGAACGATGTCCGCCCCGTCAAACGCTGCCGTTTCCGTTGGAATCTGGTCTTCCGGTACGTGATGCAAAATTCGCTGATCTTTGAAGATCGCTCCAATATCGATCTTGGCCTCATGCGGCACGCCGTCCAGCGAGCGCCAAGTGACAATGGCGGGTGGTGGAAAGTTTTCTATAGGGCCAGTATCGGCATTCAAGTTATTTGGATAGTTGGGCAGCGGCGGCGGAGAGACTTCGTTTTCCTCATCCAAGGAGTCGTAAAAGTTGTTGTACAGCACCTTGCAGCCAATCGTATTGAAGCAGTAAGAACCAAAGTTATGCCTCTTGAATTTCAGAGGGAACGTATTTCGAACGACATCGCCTTCGCCGAATTGAGGATGAGGGCTGGTCATGGCGTTTGAGCATCCTGTCATGAGTGCTAAGGCGCACAGCGTGCCAGGCGTGCTGCGCGGGAGGGTATGCGGAATACGATGCAAGAACCGTTTCAAATCATCCTCCTTTGAAAGACGCCTTTACTAGGCTTATTTCAAGGTTTAATTGCTGACCCATTTGGCGGGGCTGCATTCGGTGCGTAAGAGCTCACAATGCTTTTGGCCTGCTTTCTTGCATGACTTCATGGCACGCTTAATGGCTTTCTGATTTGTAGCATCGCTAGATGCATACCCCCCATTTTCGCCATTGACAACGGCAATACATGCATTTTGATAAGTCAAATTGACTTTGCATTGCGTGCCGCCTTTTGATATGCAGTTTTCTATTGCGCTCTCCTGAGCAATTCCTTCGCTGGATTGGTTGGATGCCCATCCAGTAGTGCCATCACTGCTGATTGCTAAGGCGCCCCATTGCTCCTGCCAATGTCCTTGCAGCTGGTCGTAGTCGGACCGAAGAGGCCCGCACGATGGAATGCCGTTAGGACTCGAGTATTGGCTCATACCCGGCGGACATGGCCCCATTTGCGCATAGGCGAAGTGCGTGGTGAGTAAGAGACTGATACCGAGTACCCATTTCTTCATTTGCGTTCTCGTGATGATTCATCAATTTCGTGGTGAAGCGAGAGGAAAGCAGTAGGCCACTGTGATGTTTAGGGCTTTAATCTTGGGTTGTTGTTAGTGTCCTGTTGGCTTGCGCCACCGTTAGCCGGCATCCCACCCCCTCCCTTCCCATTATTCCCAAACGCCGAGTAATGCATAAAATTCCCTACCGTCCGCTGAAAAAAGCCTCCCGCCATCGGCGGCACGGTGATGATGAGCATGGTGAGAATCAAGCCGATACCGCCTTGCTCCATGGAGATTTGCATCAAGCCTTGCTTCATCGCGTTGGGCAGGAATCCGCCGAGCAGATCGGCGGCCCATACGCCGGTGGCCACGCGGATGCTGATGTCCAACATCATGGCGCTGACCACGTTGAGCATGGCCATGGAGAACAGCGTGCTGAGGCACGACATCAGCCATCCGTGGAACAGTGATTTGGTGGGTTCGTACATCAGGCAAAGGATGAAGATGGGAGCCAGGCCGATCACCAGGGCCATGGCGAAGCGGTACATCAGAAGCATGACGGCGGCGCTGATGGGTGGGGCAGCAACGCCAAAGACGGCATAGTTCTGGGCCTTCTCCTGATTGGCGGTGGTGAGCGGATCGGCCGCGGCGCCCTTGCCCATCTGCACCGCGTTGACGGTACCCATGACGACGGTGGTCAAGGCGAGGTTCTTGTCGATGGCGGCTGGGATGCTGGTGTCTTTGCCACTGATGAGCTGATTGACGCCTTTGCCCAGATCGCTGCCAATAAGCTGGCTCAGCTGGGTACCGAAGAGCGACATGGAGCAGGCAGTGGTGACGATAAGCACGACCTTGGCCATGTTGACGACCACCGCCATCAGTGGTTCGCGCAGCGTACCCGTGATGGCGCGATAACCGGTGAACATCACCCACAGGGTGACCAGTGCGTAAGCCATGATACCGACCCAATCCATGGCGCGGCCCATGAGATCGTCGGTGAACGTATCGATCATGCTGTTGATCTTGGTGTAGATATCAACGAAGTAGACGAAGCCGCCATCGATCGGCATGGAGCTATTCCTTATTGAGTGCCATGGGCCGTAACGCGCCTTGGGGGAATTTGTCGTGACGATTACAGACCGTCGAGCACGCTACCCAGGGCGCTGCCGGTCACGCTGCCACCGCCGCCATTCAAGGCGGCACGCGCCAACATGCTTTGCTATTCTTCCAGCGTACGTATGATGGTGTCATCGGCCTCGATCTGCGCACGCCAGTTGGCCATCTCGGTGGTCAGCGCGTTGCTGTAGGTCTGCGTTTGGGTGGTGGCGCGGCCGGCGTCGGCCAGCGTGTCGATGTTGTCGATGATGCCCGAAACCTGGTCGAACGCCGTGTGGTAGCTCTGCACCTTGTTGAGCATGCCCACAGTAGTGTTGTACTTGTCGACCTGGGCCATGACGATCTGCGCGCAGATTTGCTGCTGGCTTTCGCGGATGGAATGAGAGGCAAGGGATGTCAAGGCGTTTACCGCGCTACCGATGACACCGCCGGTATTGTTCTGGCAATTGAGCTGAATGAGGTTGTCGCGGTCCCCATCGCTGACTCGCTGCAAGGACTGCTTGCCGAGGTCGACATTGAAGTGGAAACCCGTGATCTTGGACATCAGCTGTTCGAGTTGCCGCTTTTCGGTTTCCAGCTGATGGATGGTTTGCTGCAACTGGCTGTAGAAACCTTCTTTGTTGGCTTCGAGGTTTGCCTCGTCGATGACTGCCCATTGCGCGCACGTGGGAAGAGCCACCAGGCTCAGCCCCAAGACCAGGCCAGCTCGACGAAGACAGTTAAAGCCATGAAACGCGGACATGGATGATCCTCCTGATGGTTCGTGCGGAACGCATCGCGTGCGCGGTAGTTTGCGCGCTCGGCTAACCGCATCTGGTGCGACATGCTTAAGTCCGGTGCGGATGCCACCTCGGCAAACCGGCCTTAATTCGAACTATCCAATGCGCATCTGCGTTTGGCATAGGCGGCATGCGCCGATGGTTTTGTAGTGAAAACCTGGGGGTTGTAGGGCGACACTGTCAGCGTCCAAACCCCGCCACTTTGTTAGCGTCCAGAGGCAGCACGCCGCTCCTCAGTCGGCATGCCGCGAAGGGACCGTACAGTGCACGAAGCGCGGCTATCCGGCCGACTCCGGCTCAAGCGTGTCCGCGTATTGCTGCAGCAAGTAGACGGCTGCGTGCAGGCCGGTGGTTTGTACCGGATTGAGCGGCACGACGATCCGCGTGCTGTGCGGGGCGTTGGGCTGTTTGCTGGACTCACTGCGCTCCAGCACACCGCGGACCACGTTGATAGCCAGCGAGATGCCGGCGAGTTTCGCGGTGTAGTTGTCGAAGTTTTCCAGCCCCAGGCCCAGCGGGTTGCGCGGATCGGTGAACGGATCGGGTGGGGATTTGGGTTCTTTGCGAACCGATGGGCGTGCGTGTGCCGTATGATCTATGGAGGTCATAGTCAACAGTCCTAGTGTTGGTTGTGGCTCAGCAGATCGTGGGAGCGGCTAACTCTCACGGTCTGCGCTTCTCCAAGCATTGCTGCATGGGTCGTCGACGTTGCACGGATCAGATTGCGTCGACGACGGGGCGAACGTCGCAAACCTGTATGGGTCTGTCTGTAAGGATTGAATGACGAGCGATGTGCGCAGGTTGTAGGTAAGCATCAACCACAATCTCGCCGATGGCGTGAGCCAGGCCGATGATTTGAAGTACGTCGATCAGGCGATGTCCGCCGTGCAACTGTTCATGGCCGTGATCCTGGCGATGTACATCGTGCTGGGCATTCTCTACGAAAGCCTGATCCATCCCTTGACCATTCTTTCGACATTGCCTGCCGCAGGCATGGGCGCTTTCCTTGCCATGCTGATCACGCACACGCAGCTCAGCACCATGTCGGTGATCGCCGTGTTGATGCTGATCGGTATCGTGAAGAAAAACGCGATCTTGATGGTGGACTTCGCGCTTGTCGCCGAACGCGAAGGCGGCCTTACGCCACCGGAGGCGATTCGCGAAGCCGCCCTGGTGCGCTTCCGTCCCATCACCATGACCACGCTGGTGGCGATGGGCGCGGCACTGCCGTTGGCGATCGGCTTCGGCATCGGTTCGGAAATGCGCCAGCCGCTGGGCATCGCCATACTTCGCAGAAGCTCAGGACATCTTCTAGCCGTAATAGAGCCGATAGAACCATGCCCACACCGTCTAGATCTGTTTCTGGATCCGTGGCGGCACAGCATGCGGCGTGGGTATCGCCATGGGGGTGGATTGCCAGTGCGGATACTTCATCCGGTAGTGGCTGTCGCTTTCCTGTTACTCCATCATGAGCTGCTCCAGATCAATCTTGAATGGCGATAGCCCCAACCAAGCGTACAGATGCGACATGCACTTCATCGGCTGCGCGATCAGATCCTCGAAGCGCACGAAGTACAACCGTTGCTTCACCGCATCAGGCAAACCCGGTACCGCCTGCAATGCGATAAGCGGTGCGTCGATCACCCGATCTTTCGCGAACAGCGCATCCGCGTGACTGAAGCGTAGATCAGTGCAGAGTACGCCAATCCGAACCGGGTGCGTGCACCGTTGAGCGCAAAGTCATAGGTCGTGTAACGACAGTGCATGTGCTGGTCGGAGGACGAAAGCTCCACACTGAGCTGATCGCCGAGGCCAGCCAGATTGTTCACCGCCACGTTGCTGCTCAAGCGGATACGGCCGGTGTAGCGATCTCCCGCATCATCCAGGGTGAGGTTGCCGGTCACGAGCGGCGGCGCCTGGGCATCGACATTGAGGTCGCTGGTTCCGGACGTACTGCCGGAGCCCGGCACCGCATGCCCTTGCACGCCAGGCAGATCGTTCAACAACAACAGCTGACGATCCAAGCCATCCTGCGTCACCGGTTGACCGCTTTGCAGCGGACGAAGGGTCACGTTGAGCAGGCTGGTCTGCACACGGCTGTGGTTGGCGACCTACACCTGGTCATGACGCGCTTCGATGACTTTGAATTGCACGACGCCGTCGTTATGACCTCATCCACCTGCTTCCCGCTCCACTACTGCCACCAGTTGCATCAGCATGTGCCATGCATAACTTTCACGAGCATGCCCCAGCTTCGCTGTTCCAACCATCTGCCGGCTGAGTGATGTCCGCTCCCGGCAGTTACCGATGCGCACTCGATAGGTTGCAACGATTGGTACCAGCTGATGCGTAGCCTGCTGCTTCTCAGCGGCTATCGGGCCGCCGTAAGGGCTGCCAATCGCAGGTTCGTCAAGCGTGGCAAGGTTGACGCGATCTACGGCCGTCACTTGGCAGTGCAACGTGCCCATTTCCGGGACGGACGCCAAAAAGCGGGCGGAATCACCCGCAGCAACATGACCGATACCTTCTTCATCGACAAAGGCCTCGCCTTTAATGCCCGCGGGGTCAATTACGTCGAACAGATGTTCGCCGCGTGGCAACCAGGTACCGCTGGCAAGCCCCTCTCCATCTGTCTGCAGGGTACCGTCGAAAGGGGCGCGCAAGGTGAGTTGCTGCGTTTGACGTTCCAATCCTGCCACTGTTTCGCTCGCCGCCTCCCAACGCTTATAAAGAGCGACTCCTTCTTCCAGCAATTGCTGATCAAATGATTGCTGTTCAACTTGCCAGTGCAAAACCGCTTCGTCCGCGCGCGCCGCTTTCAAGCGATATTCGAGGTCGGGTGAAACGAGCACAGCAAGTACGTCGCCCGCATGAACATGCGCACCGTCACGTGGTAAGGGGGTGTCGGCCGACACGTAACCTGCTTCCGGCGCGTAGAGACCTTGCGCTCGCAACGGGCCAACCACAGCGGGCGCCCCCACGCCGTTATGCCAGGGCAGGACCAGCCAGCCCAGCAGAAACGTACCGAGCATCACACTACGCACCGTCTGCTTGTGCCAGCGGAGCTGGTCGCGCCTACGCCAGCACGCGGCGACTTCTCCCACCATGGGCCGTACGATGAACCAGCCAAACTCGACGGCAAACAACAGCATGCCTAAGGCTTTGAAGAAGGTGTGATAGACAATCAGTGCGATCGAGAAAAACACCACAAGCCGGTACAACCAAGTCACATACGTAAAGCCGATCAAAAAGCGGCGACGACCAGGTGTGCAGGGTTCGGGTTGCGGATCGCCGAAGCCGAACAACCATTCGCGCATCCACCAGCGGCCGAACGCGAAGGCCCGATCATGCAGGTTTGGCATGCCCAGCCAGTCGGACAACAAAAAGTAGCCGTCGAAACGCATAAAGGGGCTGGCGTTGATGGTCACCGTGCTGATCCACGTCGTGGTGGCGAGCAGGAATGCTGCAGCACTAAGCGGACCGTCAGGCAGCAGGCTCCAGGCGAGCGCGGCGAAAGCGGCTAGCGCGAGTTCGGCCAGTATGCCGGCCGCGCCGATGTGCAGGCGTGCGCTACGGCTGGGTAACTTCCATGCCTCGGTGGTGTCGGTATAAAGCATCGGCACCATCACCAGCACCGCAATGCCCATGGTCGGCACGCGGCAGCCATAACGGTAGGCGGTAAAGGCATGGCCAAATTCGTGCAGCACCTTGGCGAACGCAAGGGTCAGGCCGATCGCGAGCAATCCATGCCAATCGGCGTATGCGCGAAAGGTATGCACGAACGAATCCCAGCGCCGCGAAACCAGCGCCAAACCAATCAGGGCACAGAAACCCACGACGGTCCAGAACGCCGGCTTGTAGACGAATTCCACATGGCGTGCACAGCGGCGCAGAAACGGCATCGGATGCCACAAAGGAATGCGAATCAGCAAATAGTGCTTGAGCAGCCACATCGCGCGCGTCATCCGGCTTGCTTCGGCCACGGCACGCAAATGCTCGGTGCTGTCGGCACTTGCCGACACAAACAGGTTTGCGCGCTGGAGCAAGCGCCGCAGCGCTTCGAAATCGTCCAGGCTCACCGTCAATGTCGTTTCGTCGTTGACCGCATCGACAATTTTGTGCGCGTCATCCAACGTCCAGCGGGAGAGCATTTCGAAGGCCGGCCAGCCCAGCTGGTAGAACTGATTGGCCGCCGGATCGTGCAACATCCAGGTCGGTGAGCCGTCAGGCGCCGCTGCACCACGCGTCAAACTCAATTCCTGACGTAATGAAGGCAGTTGTGCCATCGCCTTACCAACCCAGCCACTGCCGCACGGTGGCCAAGGGTCTGCGCAGCAGATAGTACGCCAGCGGCACCCAACGGCCATGGATGCGTGCGGTGCCCATCACGCCCAGCACGGGGCGTGCATTGCTGGTGAAGCTGGCCTTGATGCGATAAGCAAGCACACCATCGGGCGTAGGTTCGGCGCGATACGCGATCGTGTCGATGCGCGCATCGTAGCTGACCAGGGGCGAGCTTTTTGGATAGAGCGTCAGCGTGGCACCCGGCTTCACATCCACGTTTTCCGCAACGGGCAGGTAAGCGGTCAATTCCACGCGGGAAGGGTCGGCCAGCAACATGACTTTCTCGCCCACCGACACGGCGCGGCCGATCCAGTCGTTGGGATCGGCGAATACCGCCACGCCATCACGCGAAGCGGTAACGCGCAGGCGCGCAAGCTGTGCTGCCGCGTAGTCGAGTTCCACGGCACTTTCATCGAGCTTGCCCTTCTTCAAGGCCATGTCGAGGCGGTTCTTGTCGTCCGTGACGGCCAATTGCGCGGTCTGCCGGTATTCCTCCTGCGCAGCTGCGTAATTCTTGCGCGCCAGCGCATCGCGCGAAGCCAGTGTTGTCGCATCGAGTGAAAACAGCGGAGCGCCCACCGCGACGTGCTGATTCGGCTGGACGTTGAGCTGGTCAATCACGCCGTCCAGCGGTGAGCGCACCACGAATGGGTCTTTTGCCGTGACTTCGGCCGGGGCAAGCACGCTCATCGGCACGGGTGCCAGGCAAACCATTGCCAAGGCGATGAGTACGCGGCGCCGTAGCTTGCCCTGCCGTAACGCCCCTGCCACGCGTGCAAGCGGCGAAGCCTGTGGCTCGAATGCATGCAACGCATGCGCCCATACTTGCGCCAGCTCGGCAAGCAGGATCTTTTCGGTCGAGTTGAATGGCTCTTCGCGAGCGAACACGATAGCGCTCTGCATGCGCTTGCGCGTATCGATCAGCGGCAACCACAATGCATGCGCCGGCCACCATGACGCCCAATCCGCCGCAAGTTCCACCGGCAGATCCGATACGGTAAAAGCATGCGGCTGTGCTTGCGCGGCATCCTGCGGTACCTGCTGGCGTGCAAGCACACGGCAGACCGAAGTCAGCCACTGCACGTAGGGTGCGCCCGGATCACATTGCGGCAATCCAGATACTGCGGCGATGGCACCTGGCAGCGCACCACCGCCACGCCACCATGCTGCCTGCCGATACGGTATCAGCGCCTGCGTTTCATTGACGATGGTGAAGCCCAGCGCCGCCTGGTTACCCGCCTCGCGGGCGCGCGCTGAAAGCTGCCACATCAGGGCAAGCCGGGGCGCGTCGATGTGAACGTTTTGAGTCACGGCACCGTTACGGTTTAGCGAATGTGGCCCAGCCACTCATGCCAGGCAGAAGCTCGGGAACGTCGCCGACCAGCGCGGCCGTAACGTCCACCGTTTGCGTGACGGGATCCACGCGCGCGCCGATCCGCGCAACGCGTGCGTCATAAGTCTTGCCAACTTCATCGACTTGTACGGTCAACGGGCGGCCTGGCTTCATCCAGGTCAGCCACTTCGAAGGCACGATCATCTTCAATTCCAGATGGCCGGTATCGACGATGGTCAGCAGCGGCTTGCCTGCCTCCACGAATTGATCGGGTGCGGTCGTACGCTTGACCACACGGCCGGAGAACGGCGCACTGATCACGCAGTTGTGTACGGTAGCCTGCATGTAGGCCACTTCGGCAGCGCTGCCTTTGGCCTTGCCGCGTGCCTGTGCCACTTCCAGCTCGCCGACCGAGTGGAACTGGGCCAGCTTGGTATCGGCCTGCAGCAGCTCCTGTGCGGCTTCTGATTCGGCCTGCGCCTTGTGCAATTGTGCGTCGTAGAGTGCGCAGTCGAGCGAAACCAGCGTTTGCCCGACGTGGAACGCGTCGCCGTCGCGAAATGGCAGCGTGGCGATCTTCCCGGCTATCTCGCTGGATAGCTCCACCTCATCGCGTGAAACCAACTGGACACGGATGCGCCCGTCATCGGCTGCCGGGTGCGATTGATCTGCTGCGTTACCCTGCTGCGTCGGCCACATCGCCAAAAAAACGATGTAGCCAAAAGCCATGCTGCGCAACTTCATGGTTTGTTGCCGCCTCCCTGAGCGAGGGTGTCCCAATGCTTTTGTTCCTGATCGATTGCCTGCTCCAATGCAGCCAAGTCGTGCGACTTCACGGCATCGGGTACCGGATCCAGGCCAAGCGTGGCGAGCAATTGTCCATAGGCGCTTTCAAGTTCACCGTAGCTCTGATACAGGCGCAATTCTGCCATCATCGCGCCAGCTGCCGCCCGGATCTCGTTGAGCTTTCCGACCGCATTCGCATTGGCAGCGTTGCGAGTATGTTCGAGGATCTGTTGATCCACCTCATTCATCTGCTTAAGCAGCTCGAACTGACGGCGCTTGGCAGCCAGGTCGGTGCGCGCGACATGCACCTGCGTCAGGACTGCCATCGCCAACGCCTCGCGCTGGACACGCGCAACGTCAAGCTGGGCCTTGGCCTCGCCTCGGATGTTCTTTACGTTCAGCACATTTAAGAGATTCCAGCTCACGCTCAGCCCGGCATCGCGCCAGGTATGGAAGGCGAGAAAACTGTTGCTGTCGTAATGCTCACCCAACTCCACCTGGATGCCCGGCAACAGTTTGGCCATCGCCTCGTGCGTTTCATTGACGCCGATGCGTTCGTTGTAGCCTGCTTCGAGCAGCTCTGGACGACGTTCCAATGCGGTGGTTTCCATCTGCGCGATGGGCATGTCGAATTGCGGTTCGTCGAAACCGGCCGGCGGCGCAAGCTTGAACTCCTTACCGGGATCGAGGTTCATCAGCGACGCAAGCCTAGGCTTGGCCTCTTCGAGCTGGTCGCGTACTAATTCCAGTTGCCGCATGAGGTCGAGCAGTTCATGCTGGTAATTAAGCGTATCCAGCGGCGAGGCCAATTGCGCCTGTTGCTCGCGCTTGGAATCGTCAAGCGCTGATTGCGCCGCGTCGAGCAACGGGCCAATGCGATCATGAATGCGCTCGGCGCCCGCTGCTTCCCAGTATGCCTCGCGCACTTGCTGCATCAGCAATTGCACCACCTTGCGGCGGCGCTGCTGCACGACTAGCACACGATCGGCCTGCTCTTTCGCCTCGTAGTAACTCACACCGAAATCGAGCAAATTCCAGGAGAACGAGAGGTCCGCGGTGTGCATGTCCTTGTCGGTGGAATATGACGGCGGCACCGTGGTTTCGCTTGGATTGTTGAGCAGCACCGAGCGCGAAGCCAGCTCGTGATTGCGCGCGGTGTAGCCTGCCGCCGCCGTCAATTTCGGCAGGAGGTCGAAGTTGGAAAGATCCAGTTGCCGCTGCGCGAGCGCCTCTTCCATCATCTTCTGCCGCTGATCGAGGTTGAAGCGGATCGCCCGCGCCAGTGCCTCGTCGAGCGTGATTGGACCATTCACTGGATCCTGCTGGCTGAACATCTCGGTGCGCTCGGTTGCCGCCATGTGCGCGCGTTCAGCGTCCGTGAACGGTTTTGGATGAATGGCGCAACCGGATAGCAACACCACCGTCGACAATGCAAGCATCAGCGGAGTGCGGCGAAGCCAGGTACCGGTACGCGCAGCGGGAAAAGGCGAATTCACGTTGATATCCCCTATTCTATGATCGTGTCAAGTGTGCGTGGCAGACATCGAAGAGCGCACTGCGGGCGTCGAATCTTCATGCTGCATGGGTACAGAACGAACGACATGGAAGCTGCGCCGCTCGCGTTCGAACTGCTCACTCAGCGAGGGCTTTGTGGCAATAGTTGGTACATGCTGCGTACCGCGATGAAGCTTGGCGTGAGACGTGTGGCCATTGCCGAAATCGAGCACGATTTCGCGATACGACTGATGTCCTTCTTGGTCACGCATGGCCACGAGCAGGCGCAATTCGCGTGGCCCGTGTCCGCGTGCTGGCGCATGGCCTTGCAACTGGCCGGTGGCCGCGTCGTAGTGCGCCCAACTTGGCAGCGCGCGACCATTGGCCTGTGTCACGGCAACGATTCTCGCGTTTTCGCTCACCCATGGGGTAAGCGCCAGCGCGAACCTGGCTCCCGGCGCAGCAGCTTGATGTTCGGTAACAACCGGCACGTTGAATGGCGCGACGATTGACTTGGGCAACGCCATTGGCTGCCCCTTGACCTGCGTCTCGCCCAGCACGTCAGGACGGCTGTTTTGTTGCGCGCTTGGGGCGGTGAAAGTTGCCGTATGGAAAAGCAGCGTGGGTTGACCTGGTACGAGTTCTGGTGCGAGTGCATCCAGCACGACGGGTTCGCTCGCCAAAACATCCACCGTCTCTGCTGTCGTCGGTGCAACGGGTAGCACAGGAGGCTCAGCCGGCACAGAGGTCACGCCCTTGAAGCCCGCGTTGACAGTGATTGCGCGCGTCGCGGCAGCACTATCTACCGTGCCGTCGTTTACCACAAAGGCGATGGTCCGGTTGCCAGCAGCAGCCGTGAGCGACGTATCCGTATACGCTACCGAGGCCAGCGCAGCTTGCCATTGCGCCAGCGTGGCCGTATCGCCAGCAGACGTGAGCGTCAATATACCCGTCGACACATCGTATGAGCCGATGATGTTGCCCGTGGACGTGCTGTTGTTGACGAACAACAAGCGGTCCTCACCGCGGTGGAAACCGGAGACGATGGATACGGTGGCGCTTGCAAGCGTGGTGTTGTCACGGTCGGAGACGGTAATGCCAGGATCAATCAACACCGGCGCGGTATGCCCGATGCCGCCGAAGACCGCGATGCCGCTGGAAGTCGTGACGACAGGTGTCTGGTCGACGTCGGTGACCGTCACCGAGCGCATCGCTGCCAGGCTGGTCTTGACGCCATCGTTGATGGTGAAGCTGATCGTGCGCGTGGCGTTGTTCGGCGTGATGGCGGTATCGGTATAGGTGATCGACTTCAGCGCTGCCTGCCATTGCGCCAATGTCGCCGTAGCACCCGAGGATGTAAGCGTGAGCACGCCGCTCGCCGCATCGTACGACGCGGTGACGTTGCCCATCGTGGCGCCGTCGTTAGCGAATGCGAGTACGTCTTCACCGGCGTGGAAGTTGCCGGTAATAGCCACCGTAGCTGAAGCCAGCGTGGTGTTGTCCCGGTCCGACAGCGTGATGCCGGTATCGATCTGCATGGGTGTCGATACGGTGTTGTCGCCAGCGGTGAATGAGGCGCTTCCGCCCGACGTCGTAATGATGGGTGTTTGATCGGTCTCGGTAACCGTGACCGACCGTATCGCCGCGGCACTGCTCTTCACACCATCATTGACAGCAAAGCTGATCGTCCGCGTGGCGTTGTTCGGCGTGATGGCGGTATCGGTATAGGTGATCGAATCCAGCGCCGACTGCCACTGCGACAGTGTCGCCGTAGCACCGGAGGAAGTAAGCGTGAGTACCCCGGTCGCCGCGTCGTACGACGCGCTGATGTTGCCCATCGTCGCGCCGTCGTTGGTAAATGCGAGTACGTCCTCGCCGCTGTGGAAATTGCCGGTAATGGCCACGGTGGCCGACGCCAGCGTGGTGTTGTCGCGGTCCGACAGCGTGATGCCGGTATCGATCAACACTGGTGTCGAGACCGTGTTATCTCCGGCTACAAACGAAACGCTTCCAACCGAAGTCGTGATGATGGGCGTCTGGTCCGTATCGGTGACAGTGACCGCGCGCGTCGACGCGGCACTGTTCTCCACACCATCGTTGACAGTAAAACTGATCGTGCGCGCAGCATTGTTCGGCGTGATGGCCGTATCGGTATAGGTAATCGAAGCCAGCGCTGCTTGCCACTGCGCGGCCGTTGCCGTCGCGCCGGACGAGGTAAGCGTGAGCACGCCAGTCGCCGGATCGTACGACGCGGTGATGTTGCCCATCGTCGCGCTGTCATTGGTGAACGCCAGCACGTCTTCGCCGCTGTGGAAATTGCCGGTGATGGCCACGGTGGCCGACGCCAGCGTGGTGTTGTCGCGATCGGACACGGTGATGCCGCCATCGATCACCACGGGTGTCGACACGGTATTGTCACCCGCCACAAAAGCCGCCGAGCCACCCGAAGTCGTTACGATCGGCGTCTGGTCCGTATCGGCCACTGTTACCGTGCGCGTGGCTGTATTGCTCGTTACAGCGCCTGCATCTACCACGGCGAAGCTGATCGTGCGCGTCGCCGTATTCGGCGTGATGGCGGTATCCGTGTAGGTGACCGAGTCGAGTGCGGTTTGCCATTGCGTGAGCGTGGCTGTGGCACCCGCTGAGGTCAGTGTCAGCACGCCCGTGGCTGCATCGTACGAAGCGCTGATGTTGCCCATCGTCGTGCCGTCATTGATGAACGCCAGCACGTCCTCACCGGCGTGGAAGTTGCCCGTAACCGATACGGTGGCGGTGGCCAGCGTCGATGCCCCACCGTCCGTGATGGTTAGGCCCGAATCGATTGCCACCGGCGTCGAGGTCGTGTTGTCGCCGGCCGCGAATGAGGCGGAACCGGCATCTGTCGTAATGACCGGTGGAGCGAGCACATCCACTGTATCGGTGGCCGCGGCGCTCGTCTTGATGCCGTCATTGGTCGTGAAGGCGATCGTCCTGTCGCCAGGCGTCGCCGTCGTGCTCGCTGAGAACGTTACGGCGGAAAGTGCATTAGCCCACTGCACATCAGAGGCCGAGGCACCCGACGAGGTCAGCGTCAACACGCCGGTAGCCGAGTTGTACGAACCGATGATATTGCCGAAGGTGGCCGAGCTGGTATTCGTGAAGCTAAGCGTATCGCCACTGTGGAAGCCCGAGGTAATCGAGACGCTGCCCACTGATTGCGTGCTGTTATCGCTGTCACTGACCGAGATCCCGCTGTCGATCGTCGTGGCCAACGTACCGCCTACGTAGTTTGTGGTTCCACCCGTGGTCGCCACGATTGGCGTCTGGTCGGTATCAGTGACCGTGACCGTGCGCGTGGCCGTGTTGCTCAGAAAGGCGCCGGTGTCGATAGCTTGGAAGCTGATGGTGCGCGTTGCGTTGTTGGGCGTGATGGCCGTGTCGGTGTACGTCACCGCATCGAGCGCCGCCTGCCACTGCGCAAGCGTCGCCGATGCGCCGGAAGACGTCAGCAACAGCACACCTGTCGCCGCGTTGTAGGACGCCGCAATGTTGCCGAATGTCGCCGAACTCGTGTTTGTGAACGTGAGTACGTCCTCGCCGCTATGGAAGTTGCCGGTGATCGCAACGGTAGCCGAAGCCAATGTCGGCGACGTGCCGTCCGTCAGGCTCAATCCCGAATCGATGACGACGGGCATGGACGTCACATTGTCGCCCGCCACGAACGCAGCCGAACCCGAATCGGTCACGATGGTAGGTGGACCAAGCAATGCCACCGTATCCGTCCCCGCCGCGCTGTTTTTGATGCCGTCGTTGACAGTGAACGAAATCGTGCGATTACCCGGCGTCGCACTCGAGCCGGCTGAGAATGTCACGGCGCTCAACGCGTGGGACCACTGCGCGTCGGTCGCCGTCGCACCCGATGATGTCAGCGTCAGCACGCCCGTGGCCGCGTTGTACGAGGCCGCGATGTTGCCCATCGTCGAGCCATTGTTGGTGAAGTTCAACGTATCGCCGCTATGGAACCCTCCGCTGATCGATACCGTGCCCGACGATTGCGTGGTGTTGTCCAGATCGCTGACCGAGATGCCGCCATCGATCGTCGCGGCGGCTGTGCCGCCAACGTAGTTCGTCGTGCCGCCCGTCGTCGTCACGATCGGCGTTTGATCCGTGTCCGTCACCGTCACCGTGCGCGTGGCCGTGGCGCTCGTATTACCCGCACCATCCACGGTGGTGAAGCTGATCGTACGCGTCGCATTGTTCGGCGTAACGGCCGTGTCGGTATACGTCACCGATTGCAGCGCGCTCTGCCATTGCGCCAGCGTCGCCGTCGCGCCGGAAGAAGTCAGTGTCAGCACGCCCGTCGCGGCGTTATACGACTGGACGACGATGTTGCCCATCGTCGAACCGTCGTTCGTGAAGGCGAGCACGTCCTCGCCGCTATGGAAGTTGCCCGTGATCGCGACCGTTGTCGTGCCCAGCGTCGTCGCGCTGCCATCGGTGACCGCCACACCCGCATCGATTACCACGGGCGTCGACGCCGTGTTGTCGCCCGCCACGAACGCGGCCGAACCCGAATCGGTCGTGATCGTCGGCGGCGCCGTGATGTTGACCGTGTCGGTCACCGCCGCGCTCGTCTTCGTGCCGTCGCTGGTTGCAAAGGAAATCGTGCGGTTGCCGTAGGTGGTGCTTGTGCTGGAGAACGTCACCGATGACAACGCGCTGGCCCACTGCGCGTCGGAAGCCGTGGCGCCCGACGAGGTTAGCGTCAACACACCCGTTCCCGCGTTGTACGAAGCAACGATATTACCGAATGTCGTCGAGTTCGTATTGACGAACGTCAGCGTGTCGCCACTGTGGAAGCCACTCGTGATCGAGACAGTACCGGTCGATTGCGTCGTATTGTCCAGATCGCTGACCGTGATGCTGCCATCGATCGTCGCGGCGGTCGTGCCGCCAACGTAGTTCGTCGTGCCGCCCGTCGTCGTCACGATCGGCGTTTGATCGGTGTCCGTCACCGTTACCGTGCGCGTCGCCGTGGCGCTCGTATTGCCTGCCCCGTCGACCGAGGTGAAGCTGATCGTACGCGTCGCATTGTTCGGCGTGACGGCCGTGTCGGTGTACGTCACCGACTGCAGCGCGCTCTGCCATTGCGCCAGCGTTGCGATATGGCTCGCCGACGTCAACGTCAATACGCCCGTGGCCACGTTATACGAGCCCGAGATGTTGCCCATCGTCGCGCCGTCGTTCGTGAAGGCGAGCACGTCCTCGCCGCTATGGAAGTTACCCGTGATCGCAACGGTCGTCGTGCCCAGCGTCGTCGCGCTGCCATCGGTCACCGTCAAGCCCGAATCGATCACTACCGGCGTCGACACCGTGTTATCGCCCGCCACGAATGCAGCCGAACCCGAATCGGTCGTGATCACCGGCGGCGCGGTGATCGTGACCGTGTCAGTCGCCGCCACGCTCGTCTTCGTGCCGTCGCTCGTCGCGAACGAAATCGTGCGATTGCCGTACGTCGTGCTCGTGCTTGAGAACATCACCGAGCGAAGCGCGCTATCCCACTGCGCAAGGGTTGCCGTCGCACCGGATGACGCCAGTGTCAGCACCCCTGTGGCCGCGTTGTACGAGCCCGAGATGTTGCCCATCGTCGCACCGTCGTTCGTGAAGTTCAGCGTATCGCCGCTATGGAACCCTCCGGTGATCGATACCGTCCCCGATGCCTGCGTCGTATTGTCCAGATCGCTGACCACGATACCGCTATCGATCGTCACGGCCGATGTTGCGCCCACATAACTCGTCGTGCCGCCCGTCGTCGTCACGATCGGCGTTTGATCCGTGTCTGTCACGGTCACCGTGCGCGTAGTCGTGGCACTCGTATTGCCCAGACTGTCCGTCGCCGCGAAGCTGACCGTACGCGTCGCGTTGTTCGGGGTAACCGCCGTGTCGGTGTAAGTCACCGCTTGCAGCGCGCTTTGCCATTGCGCGACCGTCGCCGTCGAACCGGCCGACGTCAGTGTCAGCACACCTGTCGCGGAACTGTACGACGCCGCAATGTTGCCGAACGTCGTAGCGTTCGTGTTCGTGAACGCGAGCCGGTCTTGTCCGCTCGCAAAGCCGCCCGTGATCGCGACTGTTGCCGACGAGAGCGTACCGATTGCAGCATCGCTCAATGTCAGGCCTGAGTCGACCGCAACAGGGATGGAGGTCGCGTTGTCTCCCGCCACAAACGCGGCCGAGCCGGAATCCGTCGTGATCTGAACGGGATTGACGACATTGATCGTGTCGGTCGCCGCAGCGCTTGTCTTCGTGCCGTCGTTCGTCGTGAACGAAATCGTGCGATTGCCGAGCGTCGTGCTTGAGGTCGAGAACGTTACCTCCGACAGCGCATGTTGCCATTGCGCATCGGTGGCCGTGGCGCCAGAAGAGGTCAGTGTCAGCACACCCGTCGCTGCGTTATATGAGCCCGAGATGTTGCCCATCGTCGAGCCATCGTTGGTGAAGTTCAGCGTATCGCCGCTATGGAACCCTCCGCTGATCGATACCGTCCCTGATGCTTGCGTGGTGTTGTCCAGATCGCTGACAGTGACGCTGCTGTCGATGGTCGCGCTGGACCCACCCGAGTAATACGTCGTCATCCCGCCCGTCGTATGCACGATCGGCGTTTGATCCGTTGCCGTGACGGTCACGTTCTTTGTCACCGTATTACTGGACGTGAAATAGGCGTCGCTCGTCAACTCAAAGCTGATCGTGCGCGTTGCCGTATTCGGCGACACTGTCGTATCCGTGTAGGTCACTGCACGGAACGCGTTCTGCCATTGAGCGATAGTGGCGGTGCCGCTCGTCGACGTCAGGGTCAACACACCGGTCCCGCTGCTGTAAGAGGCGCTGATATCACCGTAGGTCGCGGAATTGGTATTTACGAACGCCAGCGAGTCCTGGCCGCTCGCGAAATTGCTGGTGATACTGACCGTGCCATGCTTCGCAGTGGTCGCATCGCCATCGCTCAAGGTGATTCCGTTGTCGATCACAACGGGCGTGGAGGCGACGTTGTCAGCTTCGACAAAGGACGTGCTGCCGCCGCTGGCCGTCATGGTCGGTGGCGACGACAGATCGACATAGGCGAAGTTGTTGAACGTCGGCGACAGGAAAAATCCGTCCGTCTCGACGAATTTCAGGGTGGTAATGCCGGAAAACCCTGCGTTGCTCGAAAGGTCCACATGACTCGTGGAACCGGTAATGGCAACTGACGCGACGATGCTACCGGACGCATTGAGTCCCTCGATCGTCACCGCTCCACCGAATGTGTCGACATCGAAACTCTGGACAGCCATCTTGTCGCCGTTTGTCAAAGCCATCGTCATCGATGTCAATTGCGTGCCCTGCACATTGCCGAACAGCACCCCATCGGTCGGACCCGTGCTCAACGGCGGCGTGCCGCCTTGATTGACAGTTGTACTGTCAACGGCAAACTCGACGGGCTGATCCATCGTGTACGTGAAGCCATCGAGCGAAAACGACGTAACGCCCGTAGCGCCGCCTGGCGTAACGTAGCCCAGTTGGCTGTCATACGTTTCATCCGTCACCGCCAACAATGCGCCATATTGCTGCTCGGCCGCAGTTGAAAAGATCACCCGCGTATGTACAGCGCCCGCATCGTATTCAAGCACCCAATCGCCGCCCAACGCCGCCGCACCTGTCGCATCGGTCGACGCCGCCACGTTCAATCCGGAAATCGAGGCGATCTGCTGCACGAATGCCTTGCCGTCCGCGTTTTCGGCGACGTCACAACCGTAAATCAGAAAATCACCGCCGGGCTTCATGGCCGCGCCGATCTGCGCAAGCTCGGCGCTATGTGCTGACAGGTCACCTTCGGTGAGCCACGTGTCGCCGACCTGAAATTCGCCGTCCGCCCCGTGCGAGATGAGGTGGATCGCGCTCACATCGTGGTGCTGTTGCAGGTACTGGGCGATCTGCTGAAGACCATCGGTATCGGCGTTCAGTACCACATAGCGTGTGCCGGCCGGCAGTCCCGTGATCAGCTGTTGATAGTTGGCCACGTTGGAGTTGATGAAAACCACTTGGCTGGCCTGGGGGCTACTGGTCATATCACGGTTCGCCTGGGCCAGGCTACGTGCAGGCGTGCTGGCGTGCGCTTGGGTTGCGCCGTCGCTCCCCACTGCCGCGGCCAGTTCGGTCGCATGCACGATCTGGGGCCGAATGCCAGCGATGTGCGCGTTGACTTCGACATGGTGCTGCGCCATGCCGGCCGCCGCGACCGATGCGTCATAAACAATGCGAGGCTCAAGCACCATCAGCAAGGGCGCCGGCGCAACCGCCTTTGAAGTGCTGCGCTGGTCGCGCATACCGAGCCGCTTGAGAAATTCCAGAGCCTTCTTCATAACGACAACTCTCCAATAGCGGCGCACCGCACGGGGTGCACGTGCGACGCAATCGCTCTTGTGAGCGGCTGTTCGCTAGCGAATACAGGGTGGCGTAGTACACGGCGGGACAACGCAGTAGAGGTCCGGCACGCGGCATGGACCGACTCACCGCGCCGGCCATTCGATGTTTTTGAAAAAATCATTTGGCCTGTGCTGACGGCCAGTACCGCATAAGTAAGGACGCGCGCCACATCTCCCCCTGATGTCGCTGTGGCCTGTGTTGCAGCCCTATGCGCCGACTCCGGTTCACGGCCGGACGCCTAACGCAATGTCATACCCTGCTGCTCCCCTTGCCGGCCTCTACCCATCCGGCACCTCCATTTGTGAACACCCGCCTGAACCTACGCACTCCACACCCCGGCGCGCAACGGTGCTCTGACACAGCTTACCGCTCCCCGGACGAGCTTGCGTGAAGCTTGCCGGCCGGAAATTTACCCAACCACCGCAGACAGCGCAATCAAGATTTATGCCACGCTAGATTTCCCTTCGCCCGTAAAGGCACACGCCAAGGCGGACAAAGCTTTCGCGGCGTAGAACCTGCATTTCTTCGCGGAAATGACATCCAGCGCACCCGGAAACTGACCAGGCGTGTCAGATGCGCGAAGAAGCCTACGGGAATTTTGCACAATCCAATTCGAGTCCAGACGCCTGCCGCCACGCGAAACGCAGACGGCGAGGCGTGAAGACTGGACATCCGTTGGTTCAACCCCGCGTTGGGAAAATGCCCTGCATCGAAATAATGGCCGTGAGACCGAGGTAGGGGGACTGCACCGAAAACGGCTGGCTGGCGCCCGTGGTACCCACGTTGATCGCAGGGAGCGTACCGTTCGACTGCAGCGTAAAAGGCTTCAGGTTGGTATTGGCCGCGGTCGTGGTGTACAACTCACCTGGCCGGCCACCGGCGCTGACCGATCCCAACACCGTGGTCGCTCCGGGGGTTGCCGTCACGGTGCCGGAAGTCGGCGACGAGCAAGCCGGTACCGAAACACTGCCGCTTACCGACAGGCTTCCGCTGCTTTGCGCCGTATGCGTATGCGCAGGCAGGTTGCTGAGGGTGAGCTGGATGGACTCACTGCCGCCCATCTCGCCGGGATCTACCGTGGCAAGCCCCATACCCGTGCCTGTGCCGACCGGCGAGCGTCCGCGTAGATCAGGCAGACCGAACGTGCTTTGGCCATTGCCTCCGTAGACCGTCCCCAACAAGGCGAACAGCGCCTGGTTTTGGACGATCGATATCAAATTGCCAGCGCATTGGGCCCAGCCGACGGGCGCGAACGTAAAGCCGACAAAACGAATTTCGCCGATATACGGATCGCTCATGATGTTCCCCCTGCTTGAAAGTGAAGGATCGAGTGGTTATGTCACCACCCGTGCGGCGGCGCTGCGCCGCACGGGTCGATATATTGGAACGCAGGCCATGCATGGCCGCGATCAAGGCTCAGGAGCGGGTCGGGTAAATGCCCTGCAACGCGATGATGGCCGTGAGACCGAGGTAGGGCGATTGCACCGAAACCGGCGTACTGCCGCCGGTGGTACCGATGTTGATCGCAGGGAGCGTACCGGTCGACTGCAGCGTAAAAGGCAGGAGATTGGTGTTGGCTGCGGTTGTGGTGTACAGCTCGCCTGGCCGGCCACCGGCGCTGATCGATCCCAAAACCGTGGTCGGTCCGGGGGTTGCCGTCACGGTGCCGGAAGTCGGCGACGAGCAAGCCGGAACCGAAACACTGCCGCTTACCGACAGGCTTCCGCTGCTTTGCGCCGTATGCGTGTGCGCGGGCATGTTGTTGATGGTGAGCGTGACGGATTCGGTGCCTGCCTTCTGGCCAGACACTACCGGACTAAGCCCCAGGCCGGTGCCCGTGCCGACGGGCGTGCGTCCTTGCAGATCAGGCAGGCCGAACGTGCTTTGGCCATTGCCGCCATAGGTTGTACCCAACAAGGCGAACAGCGCATTGTTCTGGCTGATCGACATCAGGGCTCCATTGCACAGAGCCCAGCCGACCGGCGCGAAGGTGAAGCCAACAAAACGAATTTCTCCAAGAAACGGATCGCTCATAATGTTCCCCTGCTAGAAAGTGAAGGATCGAATGATGACGTCGCTACCCGGCACGACGGTTCTGTGCCGTGCTATGCGGTGTCGTTGGAACGCAGGTAATGCATGACTGCAGCCAAGTTGGCCTGGCCATTGGCGCTGGGCCGCGTCGGCGTGGCAAGCAAATCCCAGGACGCGCCATCGGGCGCCGTAATGCGATAGGTATCCTGGGGAAGCCAGATGCCAACGGGCAGCTCGAAAATCGCCGAATAGCTGACATACGTTTCATCCATCGCGACGCCGACCGGCGCAGCGGCCAGGCGCGCCTCTACGCGACGGCCATCGGCTGTTTCCAGCACGAACGATTGGTGTAGCGATGCCATGAGTGCTTCATGAGTTGGAACAGCCTGCATTTGCCCCCCCTTGTTGCGTTCGCGGCCATGCCGCCAACGTCATGCAAACGTCGACTACTGAAAGTGATGGTTCAAACCTCTTACTGACGCCCGCGCCCCTTCATCGTCAAAGGGCATGGCACGCCGATGCATCAGTTCGTAGATACCGTTTTCACCGGTCGGCACGAATCCAAGCCGGCGATACAGCGTGCGAACCGGATTGTTGAATTCCACAAACAGCTGCATGGGCCTATGTTTTCGCGCCACTTCGGCCACGATCGCGCGCATCAGGCGCGTGCCGATGCCTTCGCCGCGATACGCCGGCAACAGTGCGATATCGATCAGCTGGACAACGTCACCGTTCCAATCGTGGTAAAGCCGGCCGACGTTTCTCTCACCGCGCATGATGATGTCAAAACGACCATGTGGATAATGCCGGCGGTAATAGTCGTGCTGGATGGAAAACTGGCTGGCAAGCAGCGTCTCGGCTTGTTCGAGCGGCATGCCCGCACTCATGAATTCCTGCCTCCGCGTGGACGAAAACACATCGCGAAGAAAATCCATGTCCGCATCCGTGGCGGCGCGTAACGCGATGTCATCCTGCGACCCGCGGACAACGTCATCCGCCGATGAGCTTTCGGCTCGTCGTCTCAACCACGTATCACTGCCATCCATCCCCATGGAACCCACGTGCCCCCTGTCCCTTGCGGTCCGGAATCTACTCGGCCGATTGTTAAGGTGAGATCAAGGAGCGCCCACTTGCTTGACTCGAAAAAGCGCCGAGAAAACCAGGAGTTTTTCGGTGTGCCACTGCACAACGCAATCTACGCGAAAAATGCCGTCCGTTCTGCGAATAATCACTGCAGTGCATCACGAGCCGGGCCGCTCGCTTGATGAGCAGCCCGGTTCGCACTCTGACCGTACGATGGGTCAATGAATGTCGTTAAGCGCCGGATCGCGTTCCACCTTGAACACCTTGGCCGGCGGCTTAGCCGACTTCATCAGCTTCAAGCGAAAATTGCGCGCCTGTTGACACGCGTTGCCGCCGCCGACGAACACGCCGCCTTGGTCGCACTTCCAGTCATAGAAATTGGCGATGCCGCCAGCCAGCTGCAGGCTGTAGTCGGTACTCAGCGCTACTGCATCGAACGGCACGCCGGCTTCTTCATTCTGGAACCAGCGCATCCATTCCTTCGAGCCCACGGGCGGTACTTTGTCCGGCGCCTGGAAGGTGGGATTCATCGGTGAAAGCTGCGGGCTTTCGGCGGTCATGTGGCAGCTCATGCAAGAGCTGACCGGGTTGTCGACCGGACCATTCAGACGTCCATTCCAACCCAGGTGCGTGGGCGGCAACTCGGGCTTGGCATTGATCGCCGATTCCATAATGGTCGGGTTGATCTTGGTAACGGTAGGTTGCTTGTTGGTGTAGTCGTTGCCGTTGTTTTCCGGATCGTTGCCCCACATCACTCCCACCGGCACCAGGTTGTCCCAGCCCGGCTTGCCGGTGATGGCACCGTTGTACTGGAACGTACCGAAGACCCAGCCTGTGCCCGGCACGCGGCTATCGCGCACGGCGAAATCCATCTGGATCAGGGCGACGTTCTTGATCTCGCGATTGGCCGAATCGAAGCTGTCGGTGATATAGGCCTGCCACAACACCGGATTGACCAGGAACGGCACCTGCTTGAGGTCGATGTCGGCAAACAGCGCTTTGCACACCACGGTTCCGTCATGGAAGCTGTTGGGCTTGGAGGTAACGTTCGGATCGGGATCCTGCGGATTCTTCCAGACCTGCCCGATGGTATAGGCGCCAACGTCGTTGTAGATGCCCACGGCGTAGGTCTGTCCGGTCGTGACCTGCGTCGGTGCAAGCTGCTTGGATTGGATCTGCGCTTCCTTGGTAAGCCCGTGGATGCCTTCGCGTCCCAGCGGTCCGTAGTGTTGCCATGGCATGTGATACCAATGCCGAATGGTGTTCTTCTGCACGTCCCAGTCGTTCTCGACGTTGCCTTCCAGGCAATACTGCTTGACCGCATCCACGTACGGCCGCCATTGCTCGAAGTTGTTGGTGAGCTTGGCGGGCAGCAGCTTGAAGAACGCCGGCACCGGTCCGCTCGGCGGCGTTGCCGGATAGTTCTGACTCAAATGGAACAGCGGACCCGTGTAGGTTGCCGGCGGCTGGTAGCCATAATCCGGAAAGGTGCCCGCATTGACAACAGCACTTGTTATCACCAATGCCGCGACGGCACTGGCTTTTACGCCTTTGGCGAAAAGCATGTTGTTTCCCCTTTGTTGGTCGTCCTGTCACACCCAGGCGTTGCGCCTGCGTTCTTGTCCGGTCTGACGCTGGCCCGGACAGCCATTCCTTGAATTCGCCGATTAACTTGAGCTTGGTAACGTGGTGGAAACGTGAAGACCGCTGCATCGCTTTGCCCGTGCATCCACGGCAGGCAACCGATCGGTGAGCTCTGTTGGCCAACGCTGCGGACGCGCCGAATTTGCGCGTCCGCTTCCGCCCGCGGCTATACCGAAGGCATCAATCGGCAGGTCCGGTGCAAGCCGCGTAGCGCTTGCCGTCGACGTCCAGCGCCGGGGTTCCGTCCAGCATCACCTTGCCGGAAAAATGCTGGGCCGAATCGAGCTCGATGTGCGCGGCACCTTTGTGCCTGCCGCAGTTCACCTGCCATGCCAGCGCGACGTTCGTGCGATGTTCGCCACTACGTTGGCAATTGGTTTCAGGCTGCGAGCTGTCGGCAAACGTGGTCCACGGATCGGCACCATCGTAGAAGCATTTCCATTTCACTTGGTCCTGCGCGTGGACGCCCTTGAGCGTGTGCAGCGTAATCTTCCACAACCCCGGCATGGCCTGGAAATCGGCCGGATCGGCGTGCACGCCAGTGCTGACGGCGGCGGATGCGCCGATCAGCATCAGCGCGGCGACGGGGTTGGACCAGCGGCTCAGGTGAACGGTAGAGCGTGCGAACAAGGTCATCGTGGATAGGCAGCGTAAGTGAAAGAAATGCCCTGCCCGCTTTCGCAGGCAGGGCATACATCAGAGCTTACTCAGTTTTTTGTTACAGCATCGCTGCTGTCGCCATCCCAATGACGATGGAAGTTGAACATGTCCATCAGGTCGCCGATGGCCGGTGCATTGAGCGGCACATACGGGTTGTTGGGTAGCGAGATCGGGTTCGGCAGGTTGTCGCGGCTGCGATGGGAGATGGTTTCATCCAGATCCCAGTTGGCTTCCACGAATTTGTCGAAGGACACGTGATCGTAGTAGGTGTGCACCACGTGGCCACCTTGCGAGTACTTCGACACCACCAGCAAGGGAATACGCGTGCCGTCGCCGAAGAAGTCGATCGGCTGCACGTAGCCGGAGTCGTAGTAGCCGCCGCCTTCATCGAAGGTGATCATGATGGCGGTGTTGTCCCACAGCTTCGGGTTGGCCTTCACCGCGTCGATGATCTTCTGCGCGTAACCTTCGAACAACTCCAGCTTGCTTGAAGCTGGATGGCCGTCCAGAAGTCCATCCGGCTTGGCGATGGCCACGGCCGGCAGGGTGCCGTTCTGGATGTCGCTGAAGAGGTTGTTGAGATCCTGGTTGTTCGCGCGCAGGGCCGGGTTGGTCATGATCTGCGTGGAGTACAGGAACGGATCGCAGATGTTGCAGAAAGTGCCGGCTTCGCCGTCTTCCTTGCCGCCATCCCAGCCTTCACCGTAGTACTTCCAGCTGACGTGACGACGCGACAGCAGCAGGCCGAGGTTCTGTTGCTTGGTCGGCGGAATGGTGAATTGATCCGCGCCCAGCGGTGCCGGCGTGCCATCGCCCAGATAGCCGGGGTTGTAATTGTTCACCAGGTAATACGCGCCCTTCTTGCAGTCGCCGTGGCGGAAAGCGTCGTACGGCAGGCTCTTGAGATATTTGCGCACGGCGCCGACACCCGGCTGGCTGTCATCGGAGCAGTTCACATAGGAACCGCCGCTGTAGCCGTCCTGCACCCACCAGTTGTTGGTGCCCGACTGCGAGTTCGGGTTTTCGATCTGGTTGGTCGGCGGTACGACGGGGTCACCGTTCGCATCGGCGTAATAGATCGCGTCACCGAAGCCCAGCATGATGTGGTTGGCACCCGTGCCGCCCATCACCGACTGGTGGAAGTTGTCGCTGAGCGCGTATTGCTCGGCCAACTGCTTGAAGTACGGCGCATCACCCTGCGCCATGTTCAAGAACTGCATGGAGGTGGAGCCTTCACCGGTGGTTTGATCCGTGAAGTTGGCCGGCTGGGTCTTGCCGTTGTTGCCGGCACCCATGGTCACTTCCACCCATGGGAACAGATCCGCGCGACAGCCGCTGGGATTCTTCCACGTCGCGTGGCTCATGCTGCAATCGAGCTGCTGCCACATCTGGAAGAAGCGGTGCACCGGGCTGTTGGCATAGTCGTTGTAGCTGATCGAAGCATGCATATCGACCGGAGCATTCGCCAGCGTGGCAGGGAAGCGCGTGTCCTGCACGTCGTTCGGCAGTCCCGTGCCACCTTCGGCGAGAAAGGGATAGTAGTCCGTCGGCAAAGCCGGTTCGATCGCTTCGGCTTGCGCAACCGAAGAAAGATAAGCCTGCGTGGGCGCGCCACCGGTGTTCATCACCGGCAGGTTGGCATACGCACTGGTGTGCTTGGGCGCGAGCGAATAATCACCGGTCTGGCTCGCCTGCCACTGCTGCGCCTTGGCCACGTTCGGGCCGGGCGTGCCGTCGGCTTTCACGATGCCTTCGGACAGCAGGTTCTCCACCGTTTGTCCTTTCGGCGGCGTATAGGTGGCAAACACGTGATCGAAGGTGCGGTTTTCACCGATCAGCAGGATCACATGCTTGATCGGCGTGCGCGTGCGATTGCTCGCATCCGCGGAATCCGGGCTGTAGAGCGTGACGGCACCACCGGGTTGGCCGCTTACCGGCTTGATGGCGGTGGCAGGTACGTTGGCGCGAAATTTTGCGTCATTGGATTGATCGGCATTCTGCGCATTCGCCACGCCGACGAGGCTGGTAACGAGCGCGCAAAGTACAAAGGGTTTCAACCGGGTACGGCCATACTTCGTGGGCATAACTGGTGTCTCCTGCTGGCATGTCGCGAAAGCCTGCAATCGAGTAATCCCCCTGATTACGGTCTGCGAGGTAGAGCCTGTTCAAGACCTCAACGTGGTTTGCATGGCCCCTGAGTGCTCGTCAGGTGGTCGTGCGTGGCGCAGCGCCAGACTGGTTGTCTGGTCAAGCCGCGCGCGGCCGCATGGCGGTCACTCAGGGGCCATGCGGGCTGCGCTGAGGTCTTGGACAGGCTCTAATCCCCGCAGACCGCCGGGAAGTCTGCGCCGCTCATGTGACGCGACGTTGGCAGGAGCGCGACATCACGTCATGAAGTGATGACAGTGTTGCGACAAAGGTGACGATAGGCATGCCGCATTGACGCGCTCTTTACGATTGCGCGGACAGTACCTCGAACGGCCGCATCATTTCGTTGTCCTCGTGCTCGAGGAAATGGCAATGCCAGACGTAGCGGCCGGGTTCGCCTTCAAAGCGCATGGCGATGCGCGTGACCATGCCGGAGTCGGCGCGTACCGTATCCTTCCAGCCAAGTTCTTGCGGTTCAGGTGGCATGGCGGGGCCCGTGAATACGAGCTTGCGGTGGGCATTCCATGCGAACAGATCGAACGGCCGGCGATCGATCACCTGGAAACGCACCAGATGCAGATGGATCGGGTGCGCGTCACCGGTAAGGTTGACGAAGCTCCAGGTTTCGATACTGTTCTGGCGCGGATTTTCGGTGACCGGATCGGACCAGCGCTTGCCGTCGAGCAGCATCTGCATCGCATTGCCATTGGCGTCGTCGGTTTCGTTGAGCGTGAGAACGCGTTCGCGCGCGGCGGTGGCCGGATCGATGCGTGTGATCGGGCGCAGCGTTGCAGGTAACGCGGAGGTATCGCGATGACTTTGAGCATGAACGCGAAACTCTACGATGCCTTGCGATTCATGGCGCAATTGCACGGATTTACCGGCAAAGCCGGCGAAGTCGATCACCACGTCCGCACGCTCGGCGGGATAGAGTTCGATACGCGCGCGCTCCAATGGCGCAGGCAGCAAACCTTGATCGCTGGCGATCTGCTGCATGGCTTGATCGTGCGATAGCGACAGATCGAAGAAGCGCGTGTTGGCGACGTTGATCAGGCGGAAGCGATAACGCCTCGGCTCGACTTCGAGATAGGGAAAAACCTTGCCGTTGCACAGCACGAGATTGCCGAGGCATTGCATCACCCACGGCGCATGCGGGTCATCCGACACGGGATAGTAGAGCTGCCCATCCTGGGCAACGAGCCGATCGCATAGCATCAGCGGAATGTCGTAATCACCCGCAGGCAGATTGAGCGCCTGCTCTTCCGCATCACGCACGATGTAGGCGCCGAACAAGCCGGCGTAGATGTTCAACCGGGTGATGCCCATCGCGTGATCGTGGTACCACAGCGTGGCCGCATCCTGTCCGTTTGGATAGTGGTACAGCGCCGAATGCCCTGGCGGGTACCAGTCTTCCGGAAAACCATCGGATTTGGCTGGCGCACGCGCGCCATGTACGTGCGTGACCGCGCGCACTTCCGGCTTGTCGCGTTCCGCGCCGTGGATGGTGTGATCGACGGGCAGGAAATGCTTCGACGGCAAGCCGTTGATCCATTCGATCAATAGCGGTTCGCCACGCCGCGCTTCGACGGTCGGACCGGGAAACTGGCCCTCGTAGCCCCACATCGGCGTCGCCGGTAGATCGCGATGCAAGCGTACTTTGCACGCGCGCATCGTCATGCGATAGCACGGCAACGTGCGGCCGGGATATGCCAGGTGCGCGCGCGCGCCGGATGCGCGCGCCAGCTTTGGCACGGGAAGCGGATCGACGTAGCGCGCCAGCGAGCTCGGGTTGACCAGCGCCACCTTGGGCGCCGCCAGCATGGCCGCACTGGTTCGCGCCGGCATCGCCATCGGCATGGATGCGCGTGCCTGGGACCAGACATCGGCGAACGTATACGCGCCGACGAGCACACCGGCGCTGCGGAGAAAATCACGCCGCGTAAGGGCCATTCGCTGGAGAACTCAATCGCTGAATCGTCCAGCCACCCTAAGCGCCGCACATGACAAAACTATGGCAGTGCTTTCAGTGGCCGTCCGTCGTTGCATCGACACGCCGCCATACCGAAATCGGCACATCGCCGTTCGGACGCGGCGGCACGCGATAGCTCAGCACGTCGCCTTTCAATTCGTATTGACGGTGCTGCTCTTGGCCTTCCCAATTGGGATATGAGGCGCCTTCAATGCGAAAGACCAGTTCGCTACGCGCCGAATCCACGCTGACAGTGCCGAAATGCGTGCTGGAGCCCATCACGGCAGCCTTGTATTCGACATCGCTGCCCTTGGCCTTGTCGGCGCCGCTGAAACGCGGACGATCGGCGCTGAAAATTTGCAACGAGTAATGCCCTTGCTTGTCGATCAGCAGCAGGCCCTTGGGCCTAGCGCCGAAATCGGAGGTACGCGAGCCATCCGCATGCAATACGTCCGCCGCCGCCAGCGTCCAGGTTCCGGCCAGCGTGGGCGGCATCACGGGCGGCATGGCCAGCGCGGCCGAGACCGGGAGGATCAGGTTGCCCAGTAGTGTTCCGACCAGAATGGACCAGCTCGATCGTTTCATAGCGGTGTTGTCCGATGTGTCATGCGGCAAAGGCTAGCGGTGATCGGTCATGTGATATACCTATCGCATCCGCTTTCAATGATTCGAATTTCACATGACTGATTCCACCCGGATGCTGGACATGGAAGCGGTGCGCGCCTTCGTATGGATCGCGCAGATGCGCAGCTTCACCCGCGCCGCCGAGGCTTTGAACAGCACGCAATCCGCGCTCAGCCTGAAATTGAAGAAGCTCGAGGAACACATAGGTCGCCGCTTGCTCGAACGCACGCCGCGGCAAGTGCGCCTTTCCGCCGAAGGCGCGGTTTTTCTGGATGCGGCGCGCGCACTCGTCGACGCTCACGAACAGGCCATCGGCACGCTGCATGCGCCACAGCGGCGGCTGGTCATCGGGCTGAGCCATCAGATTGCAGGCATGCAGCTGCCAGCAGTGCTGCGCCATATGCACAGCCAGCAGCCGCAGATCCAGTTCGAACTGCGCATCGCCGGCTCGCGCGAATTGCTGGGCTCGCTCGACGCCGGCACGCTGGACGCTGCGCTGATCATCCAGTTCGACGACATCCGCCGGCGTGGCGAGAAGCTCTTCGCCGAACCCTATGGCTGGGTCGCCTCCATCGAGGCGGCCAACCGCATCTGCGAACCGATTCCGCTGGCCACGCAAGGCGAGCACTGCAGCATCCGCAACCAGGCCGTGCGCCTGCTCGATCGTGCCGGCATCCGCTGGAAGGAAGTCTACATAGGCCAGGGCGCCGCAGCGCTCGGCGCCGCCGCTGCGGCGGGCCTGGCGGTGGCCGTATTGGCGCGCGCCGCCACGCCGCAGGGAACCATGGATGTCGGGCCGGCGCTCAAGCTGCCCGCGCTGCCCGTGCCAAACGTGTTCCTGTATTCGAACCTGACGGACAGCGGCTCGCGCAGCGTGTTGCGCACGTTGGCGAGGGCATTCAAGACGGCGGGTTGAGTGATGCTACCGGCGCTTCAGCTTGCGAACGATGCCTACGAAGCCCTGTTTCCACGTGGCTCGTTATGCCACCAACATCCGCTGCATGACCCGCTCACCATTCGCCGCCACACCGACGTGCACGAACCCGAGGCGCGCCAGTAGCCGTTGCGCCGCACGCCGTTCGAGCTTGCGATTCTCGATCGTCGCCACCAGCCGACGTGGACCGCCCGGCTCTTGCGCGAGTTCGGCGAACCCTTCAATCATCCGCTCCATCACGCGGACATTCAGGCCCACGTGCCGGCTGCTCGGGCGAACGAAGATGCGCACGAAACCATACGATCGCTGCTGATCGTCCAGGCTGATGCCAACCGTGCACACGCCGGCAAGGTTTCCGCTTTCTTCCTCGTGCAGTACGCACGCCACTTCGAACGAACGGCGCCACGCTTCATCCGGATTCGTCAACGCACCCTCTTGCAACCAGAACGCGACGATCTGGCGGCGCAAGCCTGGCGTGATGCTGCCGAATACCCATTGGACGTTGAAAGCGCGCATCGATGTTCCAGGTGAAAACACAATCGGTGGCGATCATAGCGATCTTGCCGTTCACTATGTCTTCAAACGACCGACATCAACCCGCCCCTGCACGCAGGGGCGGGAACAACGCTACTTAGAACTTCTTGCTAAAGCCCACGCTCAACGCGTTGTCATTGACGTGATTGGCGAACTGACCCTGGTAGTCCAGGTACAAGCTCCACGAGGCACCCGCCTGCGCGGTGATGCGTGCGCCCACCGTCGCCATGCCACCGCCCAACGATGCACCCGGCATGGCGAACGCCGTGCCGTCCTGGCTAGTGGCCTGCACCACGGCGTCGCCGCCGTGCGCGTTGTAGCGGTAGCCCACGTCGAACTGCGGCACGTAGCTGATGCCCTGCGCCACGAACGAACGCGAAAACTGCACGCGTGCATATGGCTGAAGCGTGGTGTACGTGCTGTGCGCAGCTTGCACCGCAAAAGCCGAAGCCAACGGATTGTTGCTCGACACGGTTTCGCCGAAGGCATCCAACGTCTGGTGTTGATAGAGCGCACCGAGCGCCGGCGTGATTTGCCACTCCGCCGCGGCAACCGGCCATGCGGCTTGCAACGCCGCGGATGTGGTAGTGCCGTCAGGATGCGCCACGCTGTGGCCAATACCGGTCTGGCGATATACGCGGTAGCTGCTGTGGGTTTCGTCGATCAGGCCGGACAGCACCACCGCACCGGCGTTGGCATAGGCATACAAACCGCCGTGTACATTGTCGATGTTGCCATTACCGTCGTTGCGATCACTGCCGTTGATGCGATCGAAGCCGGCTTCCACGCCCACGTGCAGCGCATCGCCCACTGCGTGATCGAAACCGCCCTGCAGCCCGAACACCGAACTGTTCATGCCGTTGCTGCCGGTGAGCGAATCGCTGCCGGCGCTGTACTGCACCCACAGGTCGCTATGGCACGACGACGCAACCGTGTTGGCGTGCGCAGCGCTGTTGCCGTTGCACGCGGTGTCATCCGAACGCAGCGTGGCGCCCAGCACGGTGGAGAGCGA
>NZ_DATEJY010000105.1:0-7782 GCF_035277725.1 Dyella sp.
CAAGAGCCTGGCGACCGGCAGGAGCTCGATCGCGATGGGCGAGGGCGTGAATGTGCGCAGCGACAACAGCATTGCGATCGGGCGTGGCGCGATGGTGACGGCGAATGCGAGCGATGCGCTGGCGCTGGGCGCGGAGGCGAGTGTGGAAGCGGGTGCGATCGGCAGTGTCGCCCTGGGCCATGGCGCGGTGGCGGATCGTGGTAATTCGATTTCCATTGGTGGTGGCAGTGTCGGTGCACGGCAGATCATCCATGTTGCGGCGGGTACCGAACTCGATGACGCAGTGAATGTGGCGCAACTGAAGGAAGCCGTTGCGGCGATGATGGCCGAGATACAGCAGTTGCGCAGCCAGCTTGCTGCACGCCCGGCTGCGCATTGATGCACGCAAAAAAGAAGCCTGGCGAAGGCCAGGCTTTGAGGGAACGACTTGAGGAGGATATTTATAACTTGCTGGATCGGCGTCCTCCCCTGCTTGCAGGAGAGGATGCCGAGGTTTATCACCACTGGAACGATGCACCCACACCGACGGTGTTGCCATCGTTGGACAAGCCCACACCTGCGCGAACCTTCCAGTTTTCGTTGATGCGAGCTTCCCCACCCAGGGCGGCAGAGGTATAGCCCTTGTAGCTACCCACGCCAGCACCGACCGAGAACGTTTTGCCAACGTCGACGCCCGGAATCATGGTGAGTGCCGTGACACCCGCAATACCGGAGTAAGCCGCGCGTGCGGTGTTGCCGATCTGACCCTGCAGCCCGTCGACCTGACTCTGCAGCCCATCGATGCGCTTATCGAGCTGATTCACGGCACCTTCGACGCCGCGAACTTGCTGGCCACCGATCGTGTAAGTCGGTGTGCTGATGGTACCGTCCGCGTTGAGAGTGGCCCCGCCGCCGAGCGCATCGGCCGTGCTTTGCGCGGTGGCAGCGAGCTGCGATCCGTTGACGGCATCCTTGCTTCCTGCATTCACGGCACCATCGCCGACGTTGGTGATCTTGTTGCCCTGGGCATCGTAGTTCCACGTGCCGCCACCATCGCCACCACCACCACCGTTGTTCTCGATGTTGGTGACGCGGTCGCCGATGCTGGTGACGCTCTGGTTCAAGTTGTCGACCTGGCCTTGCAGTGCGCTCAGCTGGCCGAAGTTGACGGCGTCATATTGGTTTTTGCCATCCGCTACGTTGGTCAGGATCACTGGCGATGAAGCCGGGCCGCCCAGTGTCACCGAACCGTAGTTCGCGGAGCCGTCATCATTCAGGTCGTATCTCACAGCCAGCGAATCGGTGGCACCCGATGAGGCCGCGGCCTGGATGGCCTGTTGGACGGTGAAATACTTGTTGCCGAAGACCGTAAATTCAGGCTGCGTGATGCTGCCATCCGGCGCGATGCCGGCGCCGGCACCCAAGGCATCCGTGACGCCTTTGAGCTGGCTTACGTTCACCGCATCCGTCAGTTGCGTGCCGGGTGCCACGTTGATGATCTGGCGTTCTGCACCGAAGGCACCGATGGATAGCGCATTCACGCGGTCGGCGATGGTGCCGGCGCCCAAGGCGATGCTGCCATAGGCATTGGCAGCCACATTGGCGCCCGCACCCAATGCGATGGCATTGGTCGCGTTTACGCCCACGCTTGCGCCGGTGCCCATGGCGATCGAGTTGTCGCTGCGGCTGTTTACTCTGGCGCCGTCGCCCATCGCGATCGAGCTCTTGCTCAGCGCCTGGGTATTGTTGTTGCCGACGGCAAGCGCGTTATCGGCATTTGCCCTCACGTTTGCACCCAGCGCTATGGCTTGTGTACCCCGGGTGGAAACATTCGAGCCAACCGCGACTGAATAGGCCTGGTCTGCTCCGGTCTGAGCACGGCTGCCGAGTGCAACGGAGTTGTCCGATACAGCGATGGCCTGCACGCCCAAGGCGACCGTATTGCCGCCACTGGCGTTTGAATTCACGCCCATGGCCAGTGCGGACATCGTCGAAGCCGCATTATTGAGGTCTGCGTAATTGGTGCCCTGCATGCCATCAATAGCAATCAGCGGGTCGGATACGTCCATGATGCCCATGGAGCTGCGCGCAGCCGTGCCCATCGCCAGTAGCGGGTTGGCGAGGTTGGCATAGGTAGCGTTGTGCGCGTCGTCGTCGTTGTTTTTGTCGTCGGTTGCTGTTGCGTCATAGCTGTCTGCAAACGACGTGTTCTGCACATCGGTACCGTTGGCCACCGCCGACCCCATCAGAATGGCTTCGGCCAGGGCAGCCGCGATCAAGCTGCGGGTAAAGCGTCCTTGCTTATGGCTGGGATTAATACGATTCGCCATGCTCATGGCGTTCTCCTCATCAGATCGTTGGTGATGAGGGAATGCTAGAAATGGCGAGTATTTAGGTCATTCGGGTCGAGTCTGATCCATATGGGATGAGTCGTAGTCTCAGTCCGAATTTGTCCGATGCTGGGTGGCACGCTGAACAGCGTGGCGAGGTTTGTTCAGTATCGCAGGCTGATCGTCGGGTCGGCGGAGGCGGGCCTGGTGGCATAGGCATCGTCGCCCCGGCGAACGCCGGGGACCAGTGACTTTCGGCGCTCCAAAAAGTCACTGGGTCCCGGCTTTCGCCGGGACGACGATTTAAGCTTTTCCGTCGTATGCGAGCAAAGTCCGGCCTAAGTTAGTGCCATTGGGCCTGGTGGCTTTGACGATATTCAAGTCGCTGGGTCTCGGCTTTCGCCGGGGCGAAGACGTATTGAACGCTTTGCTGTTGTTCGGGCGCTTTGGTGTTACGCGCCTTCGTGCTGCACGTTCACCATCCACGGCACGCCGAACTTGTCCACCAGCATGCCGAAGCCGTCGGTCCAGAAGGTTTTCTGGAACGGCATGGTGACTTGGCCGCCTTGCGCCAACGCGTTGAAATGCTTTTCACCCGTGGCGACATCCTTGACGGTGACCGAAAGGCTGAAGCCGGCGTGTTCGGTTTTCTTCTCGCCCGCCTGGCCGTCGGACATCAGCAGATGCGTGCTGCCGATGGCCAAGGTGGCGTGCATGATCTTGTCGGCGAGTTCGGGCGCGGTCTGATAATCGTTGCTGGCGGGCGCATCCTTGAAACGCATCTTCATGAGTTCCTGTGCGCCGAGCGCGTCGCGATAGAACGCAATGGCCTCTTCGCAGCGGCCGTCGAAGAACAGGTAAGGCTGGATTTCCATAGTCATGCCTCGCTCGTTGGGGAAGGGAATGCGTGGGTTGGGGGCGAACCCAACATCACGATGCATGGATGCATGGCGATGTTGGGATTTGCACCCCAACCTACGCGGCGTCGCGGATGGCTTGTGGCAAGGCTACGGATTTGCCAGTGGCGGGGTCCATCCACACCATCACCACGTTGCCATCGCAATAGAGCTTGTCGTGGTCGGCAGCATCCACGATGCGATGCGCGACGGTCATGGAGCTGTTGCCCATGCGCGCGCAATACAGCTCGATATGCACCTCGCCGGGCCACGCGATCGGCTGGCGATAGTTGAGCGTACTCGCCGCCATCACTGGCATGGCGTGCTCGCTCGACCACGGCCCTGGCAGATGTTGCAGCCATTGCACGCGCGCTTCTTCCAGATAGGTGAGATAGGTCGAATTGTTGACGTGATTGAACGCGTCCAGGTCGCGCCAGCGCACGCTGATGGCGGCGGTGTACAACGGTGCGGAAACGGAGGAGGAATCGGTTGCCGTGTTCATGACGCCACTTTTCGCTTGGATTTGGCCTTGCCGTTGTCGCTTTCGATCTTGGCGCGCGGTGCTTTGGCCGGCTTGAGATGGGTGGCAAGGAAGCGCCCGGTATGCGAACCCGCCGTGGCGGCAACCGTTTCGGGCGTGCCGGTGACCAGAATGCGCCCGCCACCCGCGCCGCCTTCGGGGCCAAGGTCGACGATCCAGTCGGCGGTCTTGATCACATCAAGGTTGTGCTCGATCACCACCACGGTGTTGCCTTGGTCCACGAGCTGATGCAGCACGTCGAGCAACTGCTCGATATCGTGGAAATGCAGGCCGGTGGTGGGTTCGTCGAGGATGTACAGCGTGCGGCCGGTTTCGCGCTTGGACAGTTCCTTGGACAGTTTCACGCGTTGCGCTTCACCACCCGAAAGCGTGGTGGCGCTCTGGCCGAGCTTGATGTAATCCAGGCCGACCGAACGCAGCGTGTCGACCTTGCGCGCGATCACCGGTACGTTCTCGAACAGCTTGGCGGCGTCTTCCACCGTCATGTCGAGCACGTCGGCAATGGTGTGGCCCTTGTAGAGAATCTCCAGCGTTTCGCGGTTGTAGCGTTTGCCGTGGCACACATCGCACGGCACGTACACATCCGGCAGGAAGTGCATTTCCACCTTGATCATGCCGTCGCCTTCGCAGGCCTCGCAGCGGCCGCCGCGCACGTTGAAACTGAAGCGGCCGGGCGTGTAGCCGCGGGAACGTGCTTCCGGCACCTGGGCGAACAGTTCGCGCAGTGGCGTGAACAGGCCGGTATAGGTGGCGGGGTTCGAACGCGGCGTGCGGCCGATCGGTGATTGGTCGATATCTACCACCTTGTCGAACAGCTCCATGTTTTCCACCGATTTATACGGTGCAGGTTGGATGCTGGAACCGTTCAACTCGGCGGCCGCGAGTGCGAATAGCGTGTCGTTGATCAGCGTGGATTTGCCGGAACCCGATACACCGGTGATGCAGGTGAACAGGCCGGCCGGAATCGACAGGTCGACGTTCTTCAGGTTGTTGCCGCTGGCGCCGCGCAGATGCAGCCAGGAATCCTTGTCGAGCTGTTCGCGGCGTTCTTCCGGCACTTTGATCTCGCGCTTGCCGGAAAGGTATTGGCCGGTGACGGAGCGCGGCGAAGCAAGGATGTCTTTCAGCGAACCTTGCGCAACGACTTCGCCACCATGCACGCCGGCGCCCGGGCCGATATCGAGAACGTAATCGGCGGCGCGGATGGCGTCTTCGTCATGCTCCACCACGATCACGGTATTGCCGAGATCGCGCAGGCGCGTCAGCGTGCCGAGCAGGCGCTCGTTGTCGCGCTGGTGCAGGCCGATGGAAGGCTCGTCCAGCACGTACATCACGCCGACCAGGCCAGCGCCGATCTGCGAGGCAAGACGAATGCGCTGCGCCTCGCCGCCCGACAGCGAATCGGCCTGACGGTCGAGCGTGAGGTAGTTGAGGCCCACGTCGTTGAGGAAGCTCAGGCGCTCGCGGATTTCCTTCACGATTTTCACCGCGATCTCGCCGCGCCAGCCGGTGAGCTTTAGCGTTTCGAAAAAGGCGAGGGCGTCGTCGATGGAGCGCGAGGTAAGCGAAGGCAGCGAATGGTCGACCACGAACACGTTGCGCGCCGAGCGGTTGAGGCGCTGGCCTTCGCATTCGCGGCACGGCTGATCGCTGATGTATTTCGCCAGCTCTTCGCGCACGGCGGGCGATTCGGTTTCTTTGTAGCGGCGTTCCAGGTTCGGCAGGATGCCTTCAAACGCGTGCTCGCGCGTGACCTTGCCGCCGCGTTCGGTGAGGTAGCGGAACTGGATCTTCTCTTTGCCGCTGCCGTACAGCACGGCTTGTTGCACGGTCTTCGGCAGCTTCTGCCACGGCGTATCCACATCGAAGCCGTAGTGCTTGGACAGCGACATGATCAGCTGGAAGTAGTGCGCGTTGCGACGATCCCAGCCACGGATGGCGCCGGCAGCCAGCGACAGTTCCGGGTGATGCACCACGCGCTCCGGCGAAAACACCTGGGTCACGCCCAGGCCATCGCAGGTGGGGCAGGCGCCTACCGGCGAGTTGAACGAGAACAGGCGTGGTTCGAGTTCCGGCAGCGAGTAGTCGCACACCGGGCAGGAATAGCGCGAGGAGTACAACTGCTCGTTCGCTTTCGCATCGTCCATGTCCACCACAATGGCCAGGCCGTCGCCCAGGCGCAGCGCGGTCTCGAACGATTCGGCCAGGCGCTGCTTGATGTCCTCGCGCGGGCGGAAGCGGTCGATCACCGCTTCGATGGTGTGCTTCTGACGCAGGGTGAGTGGGGGGACGGCATCCAGGTCATGCACGGTGCCGTCCACGCGGGCGCGCACGAAGCCTTGCGCACGCAGCTGCTCGAACACCTGCACATGCTCGCCCTTGCGCTCGCGAATCACCGGGGCCAGCAGCATGAAGCGCTTTTCCGGATTCAGCGCCAGCGTGGTGTCCACCATCTGGCTGACCGTCTGCGCTTCCAGCGGGATGCCGTGGTCCGGGCAGCGCGGCGTGCCGACGCGGGCGTAGAGCAGGCGCAGGTAATCGTAGACCTCGGTGATGGTGCCCACGGTCGAGCGCGGGTTGTGCGAGGTGGATTTTTGCTCGATCGAGATCGCCGGCGACAGGCCTTCGATATGGTCGACGTCCGGCTTTTCCATCATGGAGAGGAATTGCCGCGCATAGGCCGAGAGCGATTCGACGTAGCGGCGCTGGCCCTCCGCGTAGATGGTGTCGAAGGCCAGCGAGGATTTGCCCGAACCGGACAGGCCGGTGATCACGATCAGCCGATCGCGGGGCAGGTCCAGGTCGATGTTCTTGAGGTTGTGCGTGCGCGCGCCGCGGATGCGTATGGTGTCCATCACGCCTGACTATTTGGGGGACCGCGCACTATAACAAGTGGGTGCCTACGGACCGCAGCGCGTGCACGGAAGCCTGCTGACAGCGTTATGTCAGCAGGCCGTCTGGACGCGATATGCTCGCCGCCCTGGACATGGCGTTAACCCGAGCGGAGGACACATATGGCAGGCAAGCGGATGGTGATCCTGGCGGCGTGCGCGGCGCTTGCGGCCGGCCCGGCCTTCGCGTCGCAGCCCTCCGAGGCAAAGGTGCGCGAACTGATGCAGGTGATGAACGTTTCCAGCCAGTTCGCCGCCATGAACGACCAGATGGCCGAGGTGATGGGGCAGCAGCTGCCCTGCGTACCCACCGACTACTGGAAGGATTATATCGACAAGACCGGCACGGAGCAGTTGATCACCGCCATGATCCCGGCCTATCAGCACCATTTCTCCGCCGATGAGGTGGACGGCCTGATCAAGTTCTATAAGTCGCCCCTGGGCCAGAAACTGGTGGCCCAGATGCCCGCCACCTTGGCCGAGGCGGCCCAGAGCGGCCAGCAGTGGAGCCGCCAGCGCACGGCGGACATGTTCTCCGACCTGCAGAAGCAAGGAAAACTGGGCGCCGACGGCCGCTGCCCCGCCACTGGCGGCGGCCACGGGTAGATTGGGGTGCGAACCCCAACTTCGGGATGGCTGGCGCGGCTGGTTACCAATTGACCAGAGCCCGCCCCCGTCGCTAAAATCCGCAGTTCGCTACGCCCGGACTGGGCGCAGCGAACCCAAGAGAATAACGACAGAAGGGCTATTCCCATGAGTTATGCAGTCATCAAGACCGGCGGCAAGCAATACCGCGTCCAGCAGGGCGACGTCCTGCGCGTGGAACTCTTGAACGCCGAAGAAGGCGCCAACGTGAAGTTCGACCAGGTGCTGCTGGTTGGTTCCGGTGAAACCATCACCGTCGGCGCCCCGACCGTTTCCGGTGCCACCGTCACCGCCACCGTGCGCAAGCATGGCCGCGCCGATAAGGTCCGCATCGTCAAGTTCCGCCGCCGCAAGCACTACAAGCGTCAGCAGGGACATCGTCAGCATTTCACCGAAGTCGAGATCACGGGCATCAACGCCTGATCCGCCAATCTGGAGTAATCAGTCATGGCACATAAAAAAGGCGTAGGTTCATCCCGCAACGGTCGCGATTCGAACCC
>NZ_DATEJY010000106.1:0-78146 GCF_035277725.1 Dyella sp.
AGGAACATCTGCGGTGCGCCGCCGCTGATGTATTGGCATTCGCGGCAATGGCATTGGCCTTTCATCATCGGCTCGCCTTCCGCCGCGTAGCGCACCGAACCGCAATAACATCCGCCTTCGAACGTCATGGTGTTTCCTCGAGCCTGGTTTGAGAGGAGTGCGAGTGTAGTGCACGTGTCCACGGGCCGAACGGATATTTCGGGCTACGGCGAAACATCCACCGATTCAGGGCTCGCCGTGCGACGGTTGCGATTCAACACGCTCCGGTTCGACCAGCACGTGCTCGGCGCGCTGGCGTTCGCGCCGCATGATGCCGGCCCTTTCCACCAGCTCGCGAAACGATTCATGGGCATCGGGATGGCTGGTGGCTTCGCCGACGCTGAAGCGCGTCTTGTACGAGCCGCCTGCCGCATTCAATGCTTCCATCGCCTCGCCCATGCGCATCAGGGCGATCACGCCGCCGGTGTTTTCGTCCTTGGTGATCACCGTGAATTCGTCGCCGCCGGTACGCGCAATGATGTCCGCCGGCTCGAAGCTCTCGCGCAACATGCGCGCCATGTCCTGGATCAGATGCGCGCTGGCTTCGGGGCCGTAGGTATCGCTGATGTCCTTGACGCCCTCGACGTGGAACACCAGTACCGTCAGCACGGTGTGGCTGCGCTGCGCCTCGCGGAATGCCTGCTCGCCGAGCAATTCAAACCCGCGGTAGTTGAACACGCCGGTGGGCTGATCGCTCAACGACAGTTCGCGCAGTTCTTTCTCCAGCGAGTTGATGCGCCGCCCCATCAGCGAGACCAGCGCAGCCAGGGCAGCCGCCATCACCGCGACAGACAAGCCCGCGGCCACCGGCGGCGAAAGCCAGCCCACGCTGGCCATGGCGGTACCGGCAAGCATCAGCACGAACGGCAACAGCAAGGCAAAGGGCATCACCTGGCGCGCGAGCCGGCTGCCAAGCCCACTCCCGGCCAGCACGAAGAAATACCCATGCTGCATGCGCCAGATGATCAAGGCGCCAGCCAGCAACAGCATGCACAGCAACGTGTGGGGCGAGGTACGCGTGGCCATGCTTTGCCCAAACAGCTGCGCTGCCTTGAAGCAGTAGCCGGAGAAAATGATCAGGGCATGCAAGCTGAGCAGCATCGTCAACACCGCCACCGTCATGCCGTAGACCGGATGCCGCAACGTGGCAAGCAGCAGGCTCGATGCAAACAACAACAGATAAAACGCCGTCTGCACCGACATCACGCCAGGTTCGGCATTGCCGGGGTCCGCCACGATCAACGTGTCGAACCCCGTAAAGTCGCCACTGAGATGCTCATACAGCGGTACCACCGCCAGCAACAACACCAGCAGCGCCAGCGCACGGCCACAGCCCACGCGCCATGGCGAGGGTGTCGCAGACAGCAGCGCAAGGCTCACCACGCTCAACAGCATGCCGGCGGCCGTGTCGAACTTCATCAGATCCCAGCCGTGCGGATAACCCGGTCGCAGATCCTTGAAGAGCCACGCGAGCAGAATGAGAAACGCAATCAGCGCCGCAACAGCCAGGCAAGCGCTTTGCACGACAGCCAGGCGTTTGAGAAGAACAGCGTCGGACTGGTTCGTTGGCAGGACGATCAAGTCGTTTATGTTCATGGGCATGGCCCTGGCAGTGGGCGGTGCTTCAGCTGGAACGCTCGAACCGACGCGACCCTAGAACACTGCTTTCTTCCCCGCTGGGTCGCTGGCGTAGCATACATCCAGCAAGGATGGGCGAATGGTGTGCGAGTCGTGGATTGGGGCGCGTAATGTGAAGGTTTTGTGCAGGCCGCGCTGCTTTGTAGGCAGGGGTGAAATCCCAGCATGATCATGCATGGCGATGCTGGGGTTCGCACCCCAGCCTACATTCACTCCAGCCTACGCAGGCATTACCGCGGATTGTGGATGGCGATGTTGGAGTTTGCACCCCAACTGTCATGCCGCCATCCGGCACCCGCCAAGATGAAAGTTTTCCGGACCGTCATTCCGGCGAAGGCCGCCGGAATGACGACCACCGAGATCGCGTTCTTTCATGGCAACCTCGTATCTATGCGCTTCTTGCGAAGCGTGTGATCAAATCAGAATCTCCAAGCCTTTGTTGGCTACCAGATTCAGCAGCTTCAGCGACGGGCCATTCGGATGCTTCTGCCCCTGCTCCCATTTCTGCACTGTCGATGGGCTTGTATTGAGATAAGCCGCAAACACCGCTTGACTGGCACGGCAGCGCAAGCGCAGCCGCTTGATTTGTGTCGGAGTGAAATTTTTGACCGGCGGCAGGCACAAAGCGTCGAACTCACGCATGGTCTGCGCGTCGATCAAGCCACTATCGGCCAGTCCCTGAGTGGTTTGATGAAGGGTTTTCAGCAGTCGGCTTGCCATGGTTTCATACCTCGATCAATTCTTCTTCGGATTTCGCCTTTTCCAATCGTGCGGCGTCAAAACCAAGATAGATGGCAGCCAAACGCTTCAAGGCCTTCAGTTCTCTATCGCTGATATTGTCGCGTTCGTTCTTGGTGAATCCATACACAAAGATGGCGCGGTCGCGTAAACGATAGGCCAGGAGGGTACGTGCGCCGCCACGCTTGCCACACCCAGCCAGTGCCACCCGTTTCTTGACCACATGACCTCCCAGGTCAGCATCAATCAAGCCTGCTTCCATCTCGGCAACGGCCGTTCTCAGTTCGCTGTCGGTCAGGCCCTCCTTCAGTGCCCATTTGGAGAACTGTCGGGTCTTATAGATCTGCATACGCGTCCGTGTCGTTTTTCGGGTGAAAGTGTAGCACGTAGTGCCATGCTAATAACTTGGTCCATTATGTAACCCACTGGATTCAGGCGCAGAAAAGGGTTTTAGTTGATTCCATCCGACCGCAGGTTGGGGCCAGGCGCAGCCGAACCCCAACCTGCGTGCGGATGGCCGAGCGTTGGGGTTCGCGTTCGCTCACCCCAACCTACGACAGCGCTGCGGCGTGGTAGGCGATGTGCTCGCCGATGAAACTCGCGATGAAGTAATAGCTGTGGTCGTAGCCGGCGCGCATGCGCAACTCGAGTGGATGTCCCACGGCCTTGGCGGCTTCCTGCAACCGTTCCGGCTGCAATTGCGTGGATAGGAATTCATCTGCGTCGCCCTGGTCGATCAGCAGCGGCAGTTTTTCGTTGGCGGTTTTCACCAGTTCGGTGGCGTCGTAGGCACGCCAGGTTTCGCGGTCGCTGCCGAGATAAGCGGTGAAGGCTTTTTCGCCCCAGGGCACGCGTGAGGGTGCAACGATGGGCGAAAACGCCGACACGCTGCTGTAGCGGCCGGGATTCTTCAACGCGACGATCAATGCGCCATGGCCGCCCATGGAGTGCCCGCTGATGGCGCGCTTTTTCGTTACCGGAAAATGCTGCTCGATCAAGGCAGGCAACTCGTGCGCCACGTAGTCGTACATGCGGTAATGCTGCGACCAGGGCGACACGGTTGCATTGACGTAGAAGCCGGCGCCCTGCCCCAGGTCATACGCATCATCGTTCGCCACCTGCTCGCCGCGCGGGCTGGTATCGCATGCGACGATGGCCAGGCCATGCTCGGCGGCATAACGCTGCGCGCCAGCCTTGGTGATGACGTTCTGCTCGCTGCAGGTAAGGCCGGATAGCCAGTACAGCACCGGTACCTTGCCTTGCGCAGCCTGTGGCGGCAGATAGATGGCGAAACGCATCTCGCCGTCCACCGCTTTTGAACGATGGCGATGAACCTCTTGCCAACCGCCGAAACAAGCGTGACGTTCGATGCGTTCCATGATGCTGCCTCTCAAAAATACATGACGGTGTTGTAGCCCTCTCCCAAGGGGAGAGGTGGGCTTCGCTTAGAAGTAAATAACCGTGCGGATCGACTTGCCTTCATGCATCAGGTCGAACGCTTCGTTGATCTGCTCCAACGGCAAGCGATGCGTGATGAACGGATCGAGCCGGATCTCCCCGCGCATCGCCTGCTGCACCATGCCCGGCAACTGGCTGCGCCCCTTCACGCCGCCGAAGGCGCTACCGCGCCACACGCGGCCGGTGACCAACTGGAACGGACGCGTGCGGATTTCCTTGCCCGCGCCGGCCACGCCGATGATGATGCTTTCGCCCCAGCCTTTGTGGCAGCACTCCAGTGCAGCGCGCATCACCTCGACATTGCCGATGCACTCGAAGCTGTAGTCCACGCCGCCGTCGGTCATCGCCACGATCACGTCCTGGATCGGCTTGTCGTGATCCTTGGGATTGACGCAATCGGTAGCGCCCATGTCGCGCGCCAGCGCAAACTTATCCGCGTTGATATCCACGGCGATGATGCGCGCGGCCTTCGCCTGCACCGCACCTTGAATGACCGCCAGGCCGATGCCGCCGAGGCCGAACACCGCCACCGTCGCGCCCGCTTCCACCTTGGCCGTGTTGTGCACCGCGCCGATGCCGGTGGTAACGCCGCAACCGAGCAGACATACCTTTTCCAGCGGCGCCTGCGTGTCGATCTTGGCCAGCGAGATTTCCGGCACCACGGTGTATTCGCTGAAGGTGCTGGTGCCCATGTAGTGGTAGATCGGCTGGCCCTGGTAGGAGAAGCGCGTGGTGCCGTCCGGCATCAGGCCCTTGCCTTGCGTGGCGCGTACCGCCTGGCACAGGTTGGTCTTGCCGGAAAGGCAGAACTTGCACTTGCCGCACTCGGCCGTATACAGCGGAATCACGTGATCGCCCGGTTGCAGCGTGGTCACGCCCTCGCCCACTTCCACCACGATGCCGCCGCCTTCATGGCCTAGCACGGCGGGAAAGATGCCTTCGGGATCCTCGCCGGACAGCGTGAAGGCGTCGGTATGGCAGACGCCGGTGTGGGTGATCTTCACCAGCACTTCGCCGGCCTTGGGCGGGGCGACGTCGATCTCGACGATTTCCAGGGGTTTGCCGGCGGCGAACGCAACGGCGGCGCGTGATTTCATCGTGGAGCTCCTGCATGCCGAGAGATAAGGCGGGGATTATCGATGATGCGGCGCGATGGCCGAATACATAAAACTCCGTCGTGCTCCCTCAAACCCCGTCGCCCCGGCAAAGGCCGGGGCCCAGTGACTTTGAGGATCAAAGAAGTCGCTTACGTCCCAGCCTTCGCCGGGACGACGAGTGAAGATTTTTCGTCGTATTCAAGCGGAGCGCGGCCGCGCAAAATGGCTGTGCCTGGCCGCGCAAAAGTGGCTATTGGGGCCACGATTCCGGCAAGCGCATCATGTTGGCGAGCCGCCCAGGCGAATGGAGAGGGCCATGAGCTTACGCCGCAGCATCCTGTTGGGGTTGATCGGGCTTGCCGGCACCGCGCCGGCCGCACATGCGCAATCGACGGCCGAATGGCAGGCACAGCAGGTGGCCGCCGAAGCCAAGGCGGACCGGATCATGGTGGAAGCCAACCAGCAGAAAGGCTTGCTCAGCCAATACATGACGATGCGCCAGGCCTATGCCGGCGACGACTCGCCGGCGTTCCGGATGATCTTCGGGCAGTACATCGGCTGGTATCTGAGCTTTCTCGGCGACTACCCGCTGGCGGTGCAAAGCTTCTCCATCGCGGAACCGGCGCGGCCCGGCGACAACGCTTCGCCGCTCGATGGCGGCTATGCCGCGCGCCCGGCGCTGGATGAGATTCCCGCGCTCGCCAGCAACTACCAGATCGTGATGCTCAACGAGGCGCACAACGTCGCGATGACGCGCAGCCTTACCGTGGCGCTGCTCAGCCGCCTGTATGCGCAAGGCTTCCGTTATTTCGCCGCCGAGACCTTGTCGCAAAAAGATGCCCAGCTGCAGACGCGCGGCTATCCCATCGACGACAGCGGTTTCTACACGCAGGAGCCGGTGTACGCGGAAATGGTACGCACGGCGCTCAAGCTCGGCTACAAGGTCATTGCCTATGAAGCGACATCCACCATTACCCGCCCTGACCAGCGCGAGGCCGAGCAGGCGCGTCATATCTACGAGCAAGTGTTCAAAGAGGACCCGCACGCGCGGCTGGTGATCAATGCCGGTTACGAGCACATCGTGAAAGCCGGCGTCTATCTTGGCGGCGAATCGATGGCCGAGCATCTGCACAGGCTGACCGATGCACCGATCCTGGCCATCGACCAGACGGCCATGTACCCGCGCCCTTCCAGCCAGAACAATCATCCGTATTACACGGCGGTGATGAAGCAGCTGCATCCGGACGCGCCCATCGTCTTCGTCGATGCGAAGGACAAACCATGGTCGCTGCGCTCCGCGTACGACGCCAACGTGTTCTTCCCACCGGAAAAACTGGAACGCGGACGGCCGACGTGGCTCACCTTGTGGGGCTTGCGGCAACCGCATTGGGTAAGCGGCGACGGTTGCCGCGGCCATTACGCCTGCCTGGTGGAAGCGCGCTACAGCAACGAGGGGCCGGATGCGATTCCCGCCGACCGCATGCTGCTGCAGCAGACGCCGATGACGGTTTCCATTTCCGGCGTGGAGGCATACAGCAGCACGCAAGGGGTGCCATCGGGCGTGTTGTATCTACGGCCGGGCAGCTATCAGATCAGTTTCATCGTGGGCGGGGAGAAAGTGCTGCACAAGGACACCATCACCGTGCCGCCCCAGCCCTGAGCGATGCAGCACAGGGCGCGCAGGCACCCGTGAGCTGTTCTGCAAAACTCGTCCGCTAGAATCGGCCTGTTTTTGCCCAGCCTCCGGTGAATCATGCGCAACCTGCTCGCCCTGGCCTTCGCCCTTGCGATGGCTTCCATCCAGCCTGCCCACGCCCAGACATCCCATAACGACGGCACCGCTGCCACGCATGGCCCGATCGTCGTGCTGATCACCATCGACGGCTTTCCCGCCCGCGCCCTGCAGGACCCACGCTTGCCGATGCCCGCGCTACGCAAGCTGATGCACGATGGCGCGTATGCGCAGGGCATGCAGCCGATCAACCCTTCGGTGACCTGGCCCAACCACACCACGCTGATCACCGGCGTCAACGCCAGCGAGCATCACGTGATGGCCAATGGCCTGATCACCTTTCCGCAGGACGGCAGCGTGCCCGAAGTGAAACCGTGGACGCCGAAGGATCAGCTCGTGCATGCCCGCACGCTGTACGACGTGCTGGCGGAAAAAGGCATGAGTACCGGCCAGGTGGATTGGGTGGCGATCTACGGTGCGAAAAACGTGCAGTGGGCGTTTGCCGAACAGCCTGAGGTCGACAGCCCCATTGCGCAGGATCTGATCGCACAAGGTCTGGTTACGAAAGAACAGGTCGCAAGTTTTGGCGACGACAGCACGCCGGCATGGCGCGATGAAATATGGACGGATGCCGCGATCGACATCCTCGTCCATCACACGCCTAATCTGTTGCTGTTCCATCTGCTGCAAACCGATACGCTGCAACACGAATACGGCGCGCTCTCGCCGGCGGCCTATGCGGCGTATGCGTATGCGGATACGCGCATCGCGAAGTTGATCGACGCGGCGCGCAAGGCCGGCCTGCTGGATCGCATCACCTTCGTCATCGCGTCCGATCACGGCTTTACCGATTACACCCACGCCGTGCATCCGAACGTCGAACTGGTGCGCGCCGGTTATCTGCATCAGGAAAAAGGCAGTTATCGCGGCGATGTGTGGATTCAACCGGAAGGCGGCGAAGCATCGCTGTATATCCGCGACAGCGCCAAGCGTGCGGAGCTGTTGCCGAAACTGAAAGCCGATTTCGCGAAGGTACCGGGCGTTGCCGCGATCTACACCGCCAGCGAGGCGAATCAGCTCGGCCTTCCGGCGCCAGGTTCCACCGACCAGGCACCTGATTTGTATCTCATCGCCAAAGCCGGCTACTCCTTCACCGATGGCACGGACGAGCCGCTGGTGACGGATTTCGAAAATGCACGCGGCGCGCACGGCTACCTCAACACCAACCCGGACATGCAGGCGCTGTTCGTGGCGTCCGGGGCGCATATAAAACACGGCGTGAGGCTGGGTGCCATCAGCAACCTGCGCGTCGCGCCGACGATTGCAAAGCTGCTTGACGTGTCATTGCCGGCAGCCAGGCAGGCGCCTCTCACCGACATATTGCAGTGAATAGCTTGCCGTGAGACCTGTGCTGCAGATTTGCCTGTGAAAGGCGGACACATTAAAAACCGTGCAGGGGCGTATCATTCCCGTGTTTTTTTCGCAGAACGCGGGATATTTCAGTCACGGGAAACCCCCATTCGTCATTCCAGCGAAAGCTGGAATGACGGATTTGGGTTCTGAGGCGACTGGAAAAATCTTAAGTTCGGAGCATTGTTCCTCATCCTCGGTAGTCTATGCAGATCAAACTTTTTTTCTCCCGCACCATCGCTGCGATTTGCGCCCTCAGCGTGGGGCTCACGGGCTTTGCCAATACCGCGCAAGCCATCGACATTCCTGCTCCGGCCGGTTGGCAGTTGCAGTGGGGCGACAATTTCGCCGGCGCCACAGGGTCCCTGCCTTCGTCCACCAACTGGCGCATCGATACCGGGCACGGTTATCCGAACGGACCGATCAACTGGGGCACATCGGAAATCGAGAATTTCACCAACGATCCGGCCAACATCCATTTGGACGGCCAAGGCCATCTGATCATCACGCCGCAGCGTGATGCCGCCGGACAGTGGACCTCCGGCCGCGTGGAAACCGTGCGCGGTGATTTCGCCGCACCCGACGGCGGCGAGCTGCGCATGGAAGCACGCATCCAGATGCCGGACGTGACCGGCCCGCGCGCGCTCGGCTACTGGCCCGCTTTCTGGGCGCTAGGCAGCGATTACCGCACCACCATGGTGTGGCCCAAGTCCGGCGAGTTCGACATCATGGAAAGCGTCAATGGACTGGACGCGGTGTGGGGCATTTTGCATTGCGGCGTGAATCCCGGTGGCCCGTGCGGCGAGCCGATCGGCATCGGCGCGCGCCTGCCCTGCCCGCACGAAGCCTGCACGGCCGGCCCGCACACCTTTACCTTCGAGTGGGATCGCAGCGTCACGCCGGAACGGTTGCGCTGGTTCGTCGATGGCCAGCAAATCAACCAGGTCGCGGAGAACCAGCTTTCCGCCGATACCTGGCGCGAACTCACCGGCGAACACGGTTATTTCATGTTGCTGGACGTCGCGATGGGTGGTGGGTTCTCGTTCGTGATGGCCGGCTGGAAACCCACACCGACGCCGGAGACGGAACCGGGGCATTCGATGGTGGTGGATTACGTCGCCGTGTGGACCAAGCCTGGCACCGGCAAGAAAACACCGCAGCCGGTGCAGCCGGAGATGTCGGCGGATGCGAAGAAGCTGGGGCAGAAGGCAGCAGCGAAGAGTTGATGCGTAGGTTGGGTTAGCGAAGCATGCGGCTCATCCAAAGCGTCGATCTTTCTGCCAAAACTCAGGCCACGGCATGCGCGGCGCGCCACAGACAAAAATATCCGGATGATCCCGGCTCTCTTCGTTCTGCATGCCATACGGATGGCTGATATGGCCGGCCAAATGGCAATCGGTGAGGTAATGCTCCGCCCATTCACGCGATGAACCCAGCACGATCAACGTCGTCGGCGGTGGTACGGGATAACCGCGCAACCACGCTGAATTGGTGCGACTGATCGGGGCGGGCAGGTGGTAACGCGATCCGAGCATTTCGACCGCGCCCTGCTCGCCATAATTGCCCACCAGTATGCCGGCATGCGCTTGTTGTGCGGGCGGCAACTTATCGCGAATGCTCGCAACGGTCTGCACGATATCGCCCCAACCGAGTTCTTCGCGCAGATCGCCGTTGTAATGGAGCGCAAAACGCATCAACGGGCCGGTGGCCGAGAGTGGAAGAATCGCCGCCGCGGCGCCAAGCCCGTACGCCGAAAACCCGACGAAGAAAACACCGGCAAGCACCCGTCGCAAACGTTGCGGCCGCGACGCCAGCCAGCGCAGCACCAGCACCGCGCCCATGGCAAACAGCATCGGATACGCCGCGCCCAGGTAATACCCTCTTCCCTGCCCAGCCACCAACAATGCGAGCGGCATGAGGTACATCCATGCCAGCAGGCGATAGCGTCGTTCCTGCAGGTAGCCATACAAACCGGCCAGCCACAGCGGCAGCGTGAACGGATTCGTGCACCTCGTCACTTGATTGAAGAAGAAATGGTCGGCGCGCCCTTCACTCACGTCGCGCGCGTGAATGGCCTGGAGAAAACGCCAGTAAACAAAATCATGCCGCGCCTGCCAGATCAGATTGGGCAGGAAGATCAGCAGTGCAAGCGCGATACCCGCCCAAAGCCAAACGCTGCGAAAATAGCGACGCGACGGCGTGAACAGCAGCCCGGCAAATATCCCGGCCGCAAGAAAGAAAATGGTGTACTTGGTCTGCGTGCCCGCACCCATGGCTGCACCGATTGCCAGCCACCAGCGCGGGTTTTCCGTCGTCAGCAGGCGAATCACGAAATACGCGGTCAGCACCCACCACAAATAATCAAAACTGGTGTATTGGAATTCCGTGCCTTCGAACAAGGGCAGCGGCGAAAGCGCCACGGTCATCGCCGCCATCAACTGCCCCTTGCGTCCACCGCCGAGTTCGCGCGCCATCAGGCCCGAGACCACCACCACGATGGCCTGCGCGATCACGGAAAATAGACGCAGGCCAGGCAGCCATAGACCGAACAGCATCAGCCCGATACGCTCGATGAAAGGCGTAAAGGGCGGATACGGCACGAATCCCCAATCCAGATGCAACGCGTCGCTCAATACCTGCCATTCATCGCGATGAAAACCGAAGCGCACATTGGTGAACAAGTGAACGAGCGCGACGATGCCTGCGCATAAGAGCAACCATGCCAGGTCCGACCGCGCGCCTTCCTGTGTCGATACCAGGCCTTGTTGCTGTGAAACGACGCTGATCTGCATGAGGCTTGGCTATGGCATCCGCCGTGTGCGAGGCCTCTGCATGGTCCGACATGGCAGCGCATGCCGGAGTGAAAACCAAGCTTGTGAAACGCTGATCATTCATAGGCTGGGATGACAATCCCAGCTTGAGGATGGCGGTGCTGGGATTGTCATCTCAGCAGAGGGGCTGAGGTATCCCCACGTTTTCTTTCCGCCAGCCCGCGTAAATCCAGCGATCACAACGACGGCAAAAACGTGGGAATACCTCAGGCCTATGGGATCATTGTCACCCGACCTTCACGGCAACCTATTGGGCTCGTCGCTGTGCCACGTCATCCGGCGTAACGGTGCCTTGCTTGTTGCCGAAATGACCGATCACATAATTGCTCAGCTCGGCAATTTCCGTATTCGAATACGCATCGCCGAAACTCGGCATGAACACGTCAGCGTTCATGCCGCTCAAGCTGGAGCCGTGCAGCAAAATTTGCGTGACATTGTTGCCGCGCACATCGTTCACGCCACGCGAGCCAAGCAATGATGCATACGGCGTCTGCTGCCCCTTGCCGTTCCATTGATGGCAGCTGGCGCAGGCACCTTCGAACACCTTCAAGCCTTGCGCATCGGCGTGTGCATCGCCGCCAGGTGCGTAGTCGCTGGAGGCAAGCGCAGGCGCAGGCTTGGCGTCGATCGCAATCGGATCGGTGCCCGCACGCGCCGGCACGCTGCGCAAATAGGCAACCAACGCACTCGCGTCCGCCGGCTGCAGGAAACGCAGGCTGTTTTCCACCGCCTCGGCCATCGGGCCGGACGCGGAACCATGGCCATCGGCATGACCGGTGGTGATGTAGCTGACAAGATCGCTATCGCTCCACGCACCAATGCCATGCACCGGATCGGAGGTGATGTTGTAAGCGCGCCAGCCTTGCAGCACGCTGCCGGCCAGATCATTCTTGCGGTCCAACGCAAACGCGACATTCCGCGGCGTGTGGCATTCCGCACAATGGCCGAGCGCCGTGGCGAGGTACTTGCCGCTGTTCCACTGCGCCGATTGCGAAGCATCCGGCTGGAAGCGCTGGCTCTTGAAGAACCCGGCGTTCCAGAAGCCCATCACCCAACGCTGGTTGTACGGGAAGGAAAGATCGTTGATCCGGTTCGGCTGCGAGATCTTCGGCAGGCTGAATAGATACGCCTTGATCGCCAGCACGTCGCTGCGGCTCAGCAATGTATAGGAGGTATAGGGAAACGCGGGATAAAGATGCTCGCCGTGCTTCCCGATGCCATCGTGCAGGGCGCGCACGAACTCATCGTCGCTCCAGCCGCCGATGCCGGTCGCTTCATCCGCCGTGATGTTGGATGAATAAATGGTGCCGAATGGCAAGCGGAACGCCACACCGCCGGCAAACGCTTTGCCGGAACCCGGCACGGTATGGCAGGCCGTGCAATCGGCCGCCTTGGCGAGATATTCGCCACGCGCCAGCACGTCGGCCGACGGCGGTGTGCCGGCCATGGCAGGCGAGGTGCCCTCCGAGCTGTCGGAGCGGTTCAAGTACAGATACACGCCCGTGCCGATCAACAGCAGGATCACGATAACGAGCAGGAAGCGTTTCATGCGGTCTCCCTCCTCTCAGGCGCGGCAGCGGATGCGACGGACTTGAGTGCATCCGGGCTTTGCACCAGCAGGTTGCGATCCACCGGCAGCTGGTACAGCCGCACGCCGGTAGCGGCGAAGATGGCGTTGGCCAGCGCGGGCGCGGCAATGGCGGTGCCGACTTCGCCCATGCCGCCCGGTGCTTGCGTATTGACCACGCGGTGCACTTCCACCACCGGCGTTTCATTGATGCGCAGCACGCGGTAGTTATTGAAGTTGCTTTGCTCGACCGCACCGTTCTTAATGGTGAGCCCGCTGTACAACGCCGCGCTGAGCCCGAACAGCACGCCACCCTGCACCTGCGCCTCGATCGAACTGGTGTTGACGGCAATGCCCACGTCAATCGCCGCGACGACTTTGCGCAAGCGCACTTCGCCTTGCGGCGTGACTTCCGCTTCCACGATCACGCACACATGACTGCCGAACGGATCGCCCAGCGCGATGCCGCGCCCGACGCGTGCCGGCAGCGGTTGACCGCCCCAGCCGATTTTCTCGGCGGCAAGATTCAACACACCCAGCGCGCGCGGGTTTTTCTGCAGCAGCGCGCGGCGGAATTCGAGCGGATCCTTCTTGGCATGGTTCGCCAATTCGTCGATGAAACTTTCCACCACGAACAGATTGTGTGTCGGCCCCACGCCGCGCCACCAGCCGACGATAAAACCAGGCGGCATGTCGTGGCGGATCCATTCCACATGCGCCTTGGGAATGTCGTAAGGCGTTTCCACCACGCATTCCACCGCATCGCTGTCCAGGCCATCCTTGCCCATCGCGCCCGGCGCGAACCGCGCCAGCACCGAGCCGCCGCTGGTGCGGTAGCCGTACCAGATGGGTTTGCCGCTGGCATCGAGCACGGCCGAGATCACGTCGTGATACATCGGCCGCATGTGGTCCTGGCCAATGTCTTCTTCGCGCGTCCATACCACTTTCAGCGGATACGGCACCTGCTTGGCCAACGCGACCGCTTGTTCCACCCAATCGGTTTCCAGCCGGCGCCCGAAGCCGCCGCCCAGATACTGGTTGTGCAGCACGATTTTCTCGATCGGCAGGCCGGTGATCTTCGCCGCCTCCTGCGCCGCACGCATCGGTACTTGCGTACCGGTCCAGATCTCGCATTGATCGTGCGTGACATGCACGGTGCAGTTCATCGGTTCCATCGTGGCGTGCGCGAGCATCGGCGAGCTGTATTCCGATTGCACCAGCGTACCTTGCGGACGCTCGCCATCGTCGCGCGCCACGATGCCTTTGCCGTTGCGCGCGCTGTCGGCGATGGCGTCCTGCAATTGCTGCGTGGTGAGGTTGGCGTTCACGCCGCGATCCCACTCGATCACGAGCGCCTCCATGCCTTTCTTCGCCGCCCAGAAATGCTCGCCCACCGCCGCGACGGCGTTATCCAGGCGCAACACATCCACCACGCCAGGCAACTTGCGTGCAGCCTTGTCATCGACGGAAGCCAACTTGCCGGCGAAGGTCGGGCATGCCTTGACCGTAGCCACCTTCATGCCCGGCACACGCACGTCGAGCCCGAATTGCGTGGCGCCTTTGATCTTGTCAGCGGCATCCACGCGCCGGATCGGTTTGCCGATCAGCTTGAAATCCTTGGGGTCGGTGAGTTGCACCTTGTCGGGCATCGGCAGGCGTCCGGCGACGTCCGCCAATTCGTTGAAAGTGGCGCTGCGTCCGGACGGCGCGTGATGCACCACGCCGCGATCCACCGTGCAGGTAGCCGGGTCCACGTGCCATTTCACCGCCGCCGCGCTGACCAGCATGCTGCGCGCCACGGCGCCCGCTTCGCGCAATACCGACCAGGTGGCGCGCGTGCTGGTGGAGCCGCCGGTGATCTGTCCGCCCAGCGCGGGAATGCCGTACAGATCGTCGCTCGGCGGCGAGTGTTCCACCTTGATCTGGTCCAGGCCGACGCCAAGTTCCTCGGCCAGCAGCATGCTGCAACCGGTATAGATGCCCTGCCCCATTTCCACGCTGGGCATCACCAGGCGCACCGGGCCCTCGCTGTCGATGCGGATAAAGGCATTGGGCGCGAACGGCGGATTGCCGTCGGCCATGGCCGCGGCGGTATCGGCCGGTTGCCGGCGCGCACTCATCATGGCGGACGCCGCGCCGGTGCCGCCCAGCCACAGGAAGGCGATCGCCAACCCGCCGTGTTTCAGCACGCTGCGGCGTTGCAGATCGATGCTTTCCGTGGGTTCCGGCGTGAAGGATTCGGTGCTCATGACGCAGCTCCTTCCGGCGCGCTGCCGATCGTCTGCAGGATCTCGATCTTGCCGGTGGCGGCCTGCTTGACCGCCGCGCGAATGCGCACATAAGTGGCGCAACGGCAAAGGTTGCCGGACATGGCGGCATCAATGTCGTCGTCGGAAGGATTGGGCGTGTGCGCCAGCAGCGCCGCCGCCGACATGATCTGGCCGGATTGGCAATAACCGCATTGCACCACATCGACATCCAGCCACGCCTGCTGGATTTTCTGCCCGGCGGGCGTGTTGCCCACCGCTTCGACGGTGGTGATGGCGCGATTGCCGATGGCGCCCACCGGCAGCACGCACGAGCGCACCGCCTGGCCATCCAGATGCACCGTGCAGGCCCCGCATTGCGCGATACCGCAACCGAACTTGGTGCCAGTCAGGCCGATGACGTCGCGCAACACCCACAAGAGCGGCATGTCATCGGGTACATCGACCGGGTAAGACTGACCGTTGACGGATAAGGACAGCATGAAAGCCTCCGTACTGCATCAGGAGTGGCGTGTATTGTCTAAAACTGCAGCGTTTGCCTAAAACGCGCACGCTTTCAAAAGCACGCAACCGAACATGATCCAAAATGACCTATTCAACACCGCCGACGTGATAACGGTTGCCGGCAACCCCACGACAGGATGGCATCGAACGGTAAAGGCGTGACACCATCACGGCCATCGATTCTGCTCCTTTTGTTTGTCGACAGCAAAGATGAATTCAGCCCACGAGCTAACCACCTTGATTGCGGCATTGCGCGATCTGCACGGCGAAGCTACGCCGAAAGCAGCCCTTGCCACGCTCACGCGAACGCGCGGTTCCACCTTTCGGCGCCCCGGTACGCGCATGCTGGTATTGGGCGATGGCCACGTCGTGTGCGAACTTTCCGGCGGCTGCCCGCAGCGCGATATCGTGGCGCGCGCCTTGGAAGTCATCGACAGCGGCGAGCCGAAACTGGTCAGCTACAACGCGGAATCAGGCCTGGATGTCCTGATCGAAATGGGTTGCGGCGGCGAACTGGAAGTACTGATCGAACCGCTGCTGGCGATTCACGACATGGACTTCATCGACACGCTTGCACGCTGCCTCGACGAGCGCCGCACGCTGCACATGGCCACGCTGTTTGTCGTGAATGGCAAAACCGTATTGCCGCGCCGGCTGGCGTGGAATGGCAACGGGGTGGCATACGATGGCATCGGCGATGCAGCGCTGGTGCAAGCCATGATGATGCACGCACCGGCTTGCGCAGGGCGGCGCGCCCGCACGGTGAACTTGCCTTCTGCGCAAGGTACGGTCGACGTGTTGCTGGAAGCCATCGCGCCACCGCATGCCTTGGTGGTGATCGGCAGCAGCGCCGCAGCGCGTGCACTCCTGCCGCTGGCGAGTGCGTTGGGATGGCGTACCACGCTGGTGGATTACGATCCCGCCCGGCTACGTGCCAGCGATCTTCCGGCGGGCTTGCATACGGCTTGTGCCACGCCGCAGCAACTGACGGATACCATTGCGCTGGATGCGCATAGCTCCGTCGTAGTGATGACGCATAACCTTGAACAGGACATTGCGTACCTCGGCGCGTTGCATCATGCGCCGGTCGCGTACATCGGCGCGCTCGGCTCGCGTGAACGAGTCGCACGCATGCGAAGCAGTGCCGCGCTTGAAGGTTTGCACGTGCATGCACCGGCCGGCCTGGATATCGGCTCGGAAACGCCGGAGGAAATCGCCTTGGCGATTGCGGCGGAGATCATGGCGGTGATCAACGATCGCAGCGGCGGCCATTTGCGCGACAACGACGGTGCGATTCATCCCTCGTAGGTCTCCATGAAGTGCGCGTTTCCTCTGATCCGTCGCCCCGGCGAACGCCGGGGCCCAGTGTCTTGATAGCCAAACAAAGTCGCTAGGCCCCGGCGTTCGCCGGGGCGACGAGTATCAGGCAATTCCATCACATGCGGAGATGTTGGGGTTCGCGTGCCATTTCACTGCAACCTGCAACGTCAACAGATCATCATGCGGATGCGTTCCAAACGGCGCCGCCGCTCCCAACCTCAACGCAGCGGCGACATATGCCCATAGCGCCTCGGGAGGCGGCGCGTCGTCGGGCGGCGAGCCATCGGGACGCTGGCGGCCTGCCGCACCCGTTTTCACGTATTTGCCGATAACAGTAGCCGTACCGCCTTTGGCGTGATCCGCGCCGGGCAACGTACGGCTGAATTCACCCGTGAGCAGCGTGACAACGTTTTGTCCAGGCAAGGCCATCACGCGGCGAAGAAATGTATGCAGCGCGGGGGTGATGGGCGCCATGATCTGACGCGCGGCATCGCCCGCATCATCGTGGTGCGTATCGAATTGCCGGTCTTGCCTGCCGGTATACGCAGGCTGTGCGAAAACAACCCCGGCGCCTTCGCGTACCAGCGCTTCGACGGCCGCGAACGTGTTGCGCTGGTTGTCGATCATCGCGTTGGCGCCGAACGCGCCATACGCCTCGCGGATGTCATTGAATTGCGCGATGGAGAGGGCGCGGCGTGCGTCGTCCAGTTTCACGATGTGCTCGAAATCGATGCCGTGTTCCGGCTCGGGACGAGCGGGGACGCCCACCGGCAAACCCAGATTGTTGACGATGGCGCAACGCACGGCGCTGGGTGGCATCGCCGCGGCCATGCGCAACAGCTGGCTGCGTGAACCGGCCTGCAGCACCGCGGCGCGCGAATCATTGTGCGAATAAAGACCATGCCTGAAATGCACCGATGCCATGTGCTGCAAGGCCACGGCGGGCAACGCGCCCAATGAACCGGCATCGACATAAAGCCCGTTACCCACGGATCGGATGTTGTCCGCCGTGACGCCGAAGGCACCGTTGGCAAGGAAAGCATCCGCGCTGTTGAAAAGGCCGGCAGGGCCGCCGTTCAACCAGAACACCACCAGCGTTGGCCGTTCGCTGCCATCGCGACCTTTTGCCAGCAGCCTGGCGTCACCGAGTGCCAGTGCGCCGGCCGCGGCCATGCCGGCTTTGAGCAGATCGCGGCGTGTCATCGAATACGCAGCCATGGGGTGCCTCGTTTCTGTTCGGCGTAGGTGGGGAGTTCAAGCAAGCGGGTCAGTACGCAGTGATCGCCGCGTTATTGCCCGCACTGCCAGTCCGGGCTTAGCCTAGGCCGTCCGTTTTTCGAAAGGTGGTCATCCTGTGTCGCGTTTCGGACAACCTCTTCGCTACTCTTCGGCCTGGCCGATCACCGCGCTTGCCAAGGAATACCCGCAGGGCTGGCACGTGGCGGTGCATCGGCATCGACGTGGCCAGCTGATCTACGCCACATCGGGCGTGATGCACGTGACCACCCGGGAAGGTATCTGGATCGTGCCGCCGCAGCGTTCGCTATGGATACCGGTCGGGATGCCGCATGAAATCCATATGGAAGGACAGGTGGCCGTACGCATGCTCTACCTCGATCGCGCCACGAGCGCATCGTTCGGCACGCATTGCAAGGTGCTGACAGTGTCGAACTTGCTGCGCGAACTGATCCTGGCGGCGGTGCAGGCGCATGCGGAAAAACATCGGCAGCGCATAGGCATGCTCGCACCGCTGCTGCTGCATGAATTGCAAACGGCAGACGAAGTCGCCTTCCATATTCCGATGCCTTCGGATCCCCGCTTGAAGAGCGTATGCCAGCGCTTGCTCAACGGCACGTCGCATGCCGAAACATTGGAACAATTGGCGCTACGCGCAGGAGCAAGTAGCCGTACGCTGGCGCGCTTGTTCGAAAGCGAACTGCACATGTCGTTCGTGCGCTGGCGGCAGCATGTGCGGTTGGCCAGGGCGCTTAGCCAGATGAGCCGCGGATTCTCCATCAAGGCCGTTGCGCGCGACGCGGGTTATGCCAATTGCAGCGCCTTCAGCAGCATGTTTCATCGCGTGCTTGGCGTGACGCCTACGGACTATATGCGGCATGCGGTGAAGTTGTGACGGCGATGGCAGATGGATGGCGTTGGGGTACGCTGCGCCAACCCAGCTACGATGCGTTGCCACATGCACTACGACTCGCCCGTCATCCTCCTGCTCGCCGCCGGTGAAGGCAGCCGCTTCGGCGGCGCCAAACAGTTGGCGGAGATTGCCGGCGAGCCGATGGTTCGGCGCAGCGCGCGTGTACTGATGGAAACGGACATGCCGGTGCTGGTGGTAACCGGTGCTTATGCCGATGACGTCGAGGCCGTGCTCGACGATCTGCCGCTGAGCATGGTTCGCTGCGAAGCGTGGCAGCTGGGCATGGGCCATTCGCTCGCCGCGGGCGTGCGCGCCATGGCGCATACCTTTCCACAGGCATCGGCGGTGCTGGTGTGCCTGGCCGACCAACCCTTGCTCGACAGCGTGGCGCTTCAAGCCATGCTGCAACGACACCAGGCCGCGCCCCGGCAAATTCTGGCCAGCGAACACAACGGCGTGCAGGGCCCGCCTGCCCTGTTCCCTCGCGATTGTTTCGAGGCCTTGGCGTCGCTTTCCGGTACGCATGGCGCGCGCCAACTGCTGCGACAGGAAGCAGCACGCGTCGAGCTTTTCAGCCCACCGGCATGGGTGGACGTCGATACACCGGAAGACCTGCAGCGGATACGAGCCATCCTGGCCAAATCCGGAGGCAGTCTTGGCTGACGACAAGCAGTCTGCCGGGACATCTGTTCTTTTTGCCGCATCTGAGTAAAGTCTTGAGTAGCTAGACGTTTCGCTTGCCATAATTGCTGCATCGCAATAATCCACGCAGGGCGGCGCACGATCGCGGTGTGAGCCCTTGAGGAACAGGTTGTTTTGCGGAGCCACACGCGAGGGACGAATCGGAGCACGCACTCCATCCATTTCTTTGGGGAGTTCCGGCAATGAGCAGCGAGCAAAGCATGGCGCGATTCTCGAATCCGGCGCCGTTGGGCCTGGCGGGTTTCGCGTTGACTACGTGGTTGTTGAGCATGATCAACGCTGGCTGGTTCAGCGGCGACGCGATGAACATGGTGTTGGCGGTCGCCATGGCGTATGGCGGCACGGCACAGATGATCGCAGGCGTGATGGAGTTGCCGCGTGGCAATACGTTTGGCGCGACGGCGTTCGTGAGTTACGGCGCCTTCTGGTGGTCGTTCGCGCTGTTTGCTCTGTTTCTGCATGACAAGGTGCCGGCCGCTTTCGTGGGCTGGTACCTCTTCATGTGGGGCGTTTTCACGTTCTACATGTGGCTTGGCACGCTGCGTGGCGTACGCGCGGTGCAGCTGATTTTTCTGGCGCTGTGGATCACCTTCTTCCTGCTCGCCGCCAGCGAGTGGACCGGCATGAAGAGTCTGCACGTGGCCGGCGGGTACACGGGTCTGATCACGGCGCTGCTGGCGTTTTACGTATCGGCGGCGGAAATCATCAACGAGTCGCACAAGCGGGAAGTGCTGCCGGTGGGGACACCACGCGCCACATAAAACACAGCGATAACGATAAGGAGCACACCATGAAACGACATGCCTTGTTTCTTGCTCTTGCCACGCTGGGACTTACTGCCACCGCGCCCGCTTTCGCACAGAAGAACGACAAGCGGGATGCGGAAATCAAAGCGCTGAAAGCGCTGGTCGAAAAGCAGCAGCAACAACTCAATCAACAGCAACAGGACCTGCAGCAACTGCACGATGCGCTGACCCAATTGCAGAACCAGCAGACGCAACAGCAGACCCAGATCCAGCAAACACAGCAGGTACAGGCAGCGCAGGCAAAAACCATTGCGGCCGTGCCTGCCAAGCCAACCTTTACCAGTTCGCCGGGCGTATCCGTGGCGCTGCATGGTTTTATCAACGCCACTGCGTTTACACAAAGCAAGAGCTTCACCTACGGCAATGGCCAGAATGCCGAATATCCGATCCCCGGATCGAAGGGGCAGCTCAGCGGCGTCGACGTGCGCAATACACGTTTCTGGCTGGATTTGACCGGCGGAAAGATCGCCGGCGACTGGATCGGCGGCGGGCATCTGGAAATGGATTTCTTCGGCGGCAACAACGGCACCGGCGGTTATTCGATGGAGCAGCCCCTGCCGCGCCTGCGCCAAGCCTACATGACGCTGGAAAACCCGGTGACCGGCAGCAGCTTCAAGATCGGTCAGATGTGGGACCTGATCTTCCCGCTGGATGACTTGCCGATATCCATCAGCCATATCGCCTTCCCGCTCGGCTATGGCACCGGCATCATCGGCTGGCGCTTCCCCGGCATCATCTTCTCGCAGGATCTCAATCACGGTACCGCCGGCCCGCTTTGGCGCCTGGATCTGGCCGCGTTCTCGGGTACCTGGAATGGCCCAGGCAGCCCGATCAATTACATCAGTGCCGGCAATGCCAACTTCCGTCCGCAACTTGAAGCGAAGCTGCACGTGGAGCAACCGAAGGAGTGGCTGCTGTTCGCGGCGGCGCATTGGAGCCAGATCAACCTGGCCGGTGTCGGCGGCAGCTCGCCGACACCGATCAAGCGCGAGTTTGCCAGCACGGCGTTCGAAGTCGGCGGGCAATGGACACCCGGCGCGTGGACGTTCAAAGGGGTGGGTTATACAGGCCGCGGCATCGGGCAGATCTTTGGCGATCTCTCGCAATTCGGCGACATCAAGGACACCGGCGGCTACGTGATGGGCGGCTACAAGTTCACCCCGAACTGGAGCGCCAACCTGTTCTATTCGATGAGCAAGCCCGATTCGAACGACGTGATCCGCTGGTTGAACAACGGCGCCACCGGCTTGCTGAAGAACCGCCAGACGGCGGCGAACCTGATGTACAGCGTGGGCGATTATTCGTTTGCGCTGGAGTGGATTCACGCGATTCTCAATGCCACCACCAATGGAAAGAATCGCGCGCAGACGAGCGGAAATCAGGTGAATGTGAGTGCGTATTACAAGTTCTGAGGATTAGCCAGGACGACGCCCGTAGGTTGGGGGGCAAACCCCAACATTGCCATCCTCATCGGCATGGCGATGTTGGGGTTTGCACCCCAACCTACACTACTAATACAAAAACACCGACGCCTCCGACGGCAACACGCGATCACCCGCAAGCTGGCGCGCCTTGCTCTGATATTGCTCCGCATATGGCATCTGGCCCAGCGCGCGATACACGCAGGCTTGCGCCCACGCCGCGCGCCAATCCACCTGGCTCCAGGTCGACAGCTTGCCGCTGATGGAGGCGGCGTCTTCCACTTTGCCGGCGGCGATCAACGCCTGCGTGTAAACCTGGGCGACGTCGACGATGAGTTCCGGCACGCCGTATGCATCGGCCTTGCTCATGGCTAGCTTCAACTGATCCAGCGCTTGATCGTGCCGGCCTTCGCTCCACGCCTCAGCCGCTTGCGCGCGCAACAGCAGGATATCGATCCATTCGTCCCGCGCTGGTAGCCCGGCTGCCCAGGTCTGCAAGGCATCGACGGCATCTTTGAATTCCTTCGTCTTGCCGGCGCGCTGCATCACCAGCGCGTTGGTAAGCCACGCAGAGGCGTAATCGTGGTTGTCGTTGTTTCTTTCCAGCAGTGGCTTGTCCATCGCCTTGCCGATCCAGGACTGGGCGGCCTGGATATCGTTGCGTTGCAAGGCGAGCTTGGCCAACAGGACGTAGACCGTATCCTGCAAACCCGGCTCGCCCTGGGGATCGCTTGCAATCTGCGTGAGCACGCTTTCGAGCAGGTCGTTCGCTTCGGCGGTGCGGCCGTTGTTGGCCAATGCCTGCGCCCGCTCGTAGGCGAGGAGGTGACGGGAAATCCGATCCTCGATACCCCAATGCTTCTGCTGCAATGGCCAATAAATATCCGTGGCGGCCAGCTCCTCGGCATACTGCAGCAGCATCCGCCGCGCGATGGCCAGTTGCATCAGTATGTCGGGCATCTGCCGGCGCATGCCCATGCGTTGATATTCATCATAGGCACGCTGCAACACTGGAATGGCCTGCGCAAACTGTCCTCGCCTCATCGCCACTTCTGCTATGGCCCCATCCATATCGAGCGCTGCCACGTCATAGGAGTCCAGTGCATAGTTGGCGCGAGCAAGACCGAAATCCGCCTGTGCCTGGTCGAGCTTGCCCTGGACTTTTTCCAGTTCACCGCGCTGGGCGTAAGCAAAGGCCAGATAGGTTTTGTTGGACTGCTTTTGCAGGAGCGCTACCGCTTCGCTCAAGGCGACGACGCCTTCGGCATATTTGTGTTCGCGATAATAGACGTAGTACTGCTGCGCCAGTACCCTGCCGCGCAACGTGGGTTGTTCGTCGGCTGGCAGACGTTGCAACAGATCGGCCAGCCCCTGCTTGCAAGGAGCGAGTTCGTCCTCGCTGCAATGAAATACAGCTTTGGCATAGTCGAACTCAGGCATCTCGCGAATATTGGCCGGCGCCTTGTCGATCAGCTCGCGCGCGACGTCGCTGGAACCGGCATTGGTCGCCACGTCGATGCGCATCAGGTATTCCTCCTTGGCATCATCCGTCGTCGGCGCGGCGGGTCTTACCGCCACGCCCATCTGCGCCAACAGCCGGGTATTGGCCCAGCGCGCAGCGTTCAGCACGTTGTCGGTCGACGATTCCGCCTGCCATGTGCGGCCGTCGGCCGTGCGGGCATCCAGGTGCACATGCCACTGTTTGTCGACCAGGGTGACCCGTGGATGGATCACCAGGGCGAAGGTGTCCAAGTGCGGATTGCCGCCGGGCTGGTCGAGCAGGCTCAGCACGGTCTGGCTGCTTTCGACGGGAATCCGTGCGTCGTGCAATTCGTTGGAGAGCAGGCCCATCAGCCCGAAGCGCAACCATTTCCAGTCCGCCGGCGCATTCACCTCGGCCGGCAGCACGATCGCCACGCCTTGCCCAAGACGCAAGGGTTGGCGCACGGCCGACCAGCGCCAATATCCCACCGCGGCGGCAAGCATGCATAGCGCTGCGATCCACAGCGCACGACCTCGCCACGGCGATGGCTGTAAACCTGGCGCAGGCAACGGTTCGACCAGCACATCTGGAGAGGACGCCGGCACCTGCTCGGCAGTTTCGCCGGGCATGTCCGCAACGACCGTGTCGAGCATCCAACGATAACCCACGCGCGGAATGGTGCGGATGCAGCGTTGCCCGGCACCGGCATCGCCCAGCGCGCGCCGCAGCCGGACAATGGTTTGCGCCAGCAGGTTGTCACTGACGTCCACGCGCCCCCACACTGCGGACACCAGCTCGTCCTTGCCGACGGCGCGTTCGCGATGCTCGATCAGATACGTCAGGCAACCGAAAGCGTTGGCCGCGATGGTGACCGCCTCGCCGTTGCGCGTCAGCTCCCGTGCAACGGGGTCAAGGCAAAAGTCGCCAAAGTAATAGACTCGCTTCCCCATGCGCGGACCTTGTCGTTGAAGGGCACCTGACCTGCGCGTTGGATAGCCAAACGGCGGGATGGTTTTGTTGCGTGATACATATCGCAACATTGTTGGGGGATTATCGCAAAGTGTACGCGACCTAGGCCGATGTCACGGGGACGAAGCACGCATCTCAATCACGCCAAAAACAGCTCCCTCCCCTGTTTGCAAGGGGAGGGCTGGGGGCGAATACCAAGTGCACATCTACGTTACTTCTCGCTGTAACCACCACCCAGCGCATCAATCAACCGGATCGAAAGATCCGCCTGCTGGCTCTGCAACAGCGCCAAACGCTGGTCGGTCAGCAGCAATTGCTGGCGGCTGGTCAACGGCGTCAGCGGACCGCTTACGCCGCCCTTGTATGCCGCCAACGCATCGCGCCAGCTCTTCTCGGCGTCCTGTTTCGCACGCTGTTCCAAGGTGATCTGCGTACGCACGGATGCCAGTGCGGAAACCAGATCCGACACTTCGTTCACCGCACCGATCAACTGGCTGTTGTAGTGCGCTACCGCCGCGTCGTAACGCGCATCCGCGCCGGCAAGATTAGCGCGCAAACGGCCGCCATCGAAGATCGGCAAGCTCAAGGCCGGACCGACCGAATACGTGCGCGCCGGCAATTGAAACACGTTGGTGCTGCCACCCACGGCAAGAAAACCGGCCATCGCGCTCAGGCTGATGTTGGGCAGGAACTGCGTCTTGGCGGCCTTGATGTCCTGCGAGGCGGCCTCGACTTGCCAACGTGCAGCAACCAGGTCGGCACGGCGGCCGATCAAATCCACTTGCAGCTGATCCGGTATCGCCACCAGGCCTGCATCAAGCATATGTGGACGCGCAATGCTCAAGCCGCGATCCGGCCCCTGCCCCAGCAATACAGAAAGAGCGCTGCGCGCGGCATCGATGGCGCGATCGGCCTGTGCCTTCTGCTGTTCGGCGCTCGCCGCCTGCGAATCGGCGAAGGCTTCCTGCTGTGTCGTGCCGAGGCCGCCGGCTACCAGCCGACGCGTCAGCCTCAAGGTCTGCGAGGTGCGTTGCAGTTCGCCTTCGGCGACATCCTGCTCGGCGAAGGCATAACCCAATTGCACGTACGCGCGCGCCACGTTCACCGAGAGCTGGATGCGCGCCGCGCGCGCTTCAATCTCCGCCGCACGCGTACGGCCGAGTGCGGCTTCCCATGCATCGCGCTTCCCGCCCCATAGATCGATATCCCAGGAGAAATTCGCGGTCACGGATTTGCCCCAGGCGAAATGGCCCAGCACATACGGCGGGTAGATCGGGTCCTTCAGGGACAAACGGCTGCCCTCCGCACCCGCTTCGAGATCGGCGCCCGGCAACCGCGCGGCATAGGCTTCATCCGTCACCGCCTGCGCCTGCCGTGCACGCGCTTGGGCTTCGTCCAGGCTGGGATTGTTCTTGAGCGCTTCCTCGATCAGCGTGCTCAGCTGCGGATCGCCGAAGCGGGTCCACCAATCCTGCGCCGGCCATGCGGTCGGGCTGAGCGGGACGTTGGCGAAACTTTGTTCGCTCTTGAGACTGCGCGCGTCGAGCGTCTTGCCGGTGGGATGCAAACCGCCCGGTGTGGCGCAACCGGCGAGCGCGCCGCATAACGCCAGCGTGGCGGCAATGGATAAACGGAAAACGGGATTCACGTTACGCATGGCCGCTTCACCGTGACTCCGCCAGCGCATCGCCATGCCCGCCAGGGTGCACGATCAGGGTGGCGGTCTGCCCTGCCACCAGCACCGTGCCGGCCGGCATGTGATCAGTGTCGATGCGCACGCGCACCGGTACACGCTGCGCCAGGCGCACCCAGTTGAAGGTGGGATTGATGTTGGCGAGCAGATCATTGCCAGTGGGATCTACCGCGCCTGCAATGCCGCGCGCCACGCCTTCCACGGTGCCGCGCAGATGCAGGCCGCCGCTCATCAGGCGGATGTCGACCGGATCGCCCACGTGCAGGTGCGGCAGCTTGGTTTCTTCGAAATAGCCGTCCACCCAGAACGAGCGGCTGTCGATCACCGCAAGACGCGGCGCGCCAGCGCTGGCGTAGTCACCCACGCGCACCAGCAGGTTGGTGACGTAGCCATCCACCGGCGCGCGCACTTCGGTGCGCTGCAGATTGAGCTCTGCCGTCGCCAACGCTGCCTGCGCCTGCTTCACCGCAGCCTGTGCCTGCTGTTGGGCGGCCGTCGCCTGCTCGATGCCCGCGCGCGCTTTTTCCCAGGTGGCGCGCGCCGCGTCGGCCGTCGCGCTGGCGTTGGCGATGTCTTCGCTGGATACGACATCCCTCAGGCTCTGGCGGCGCCTGGACTGCGCCTCGTACATGGCGAAGTTGGCCTTGCTTTGCGTGGTGGTGGCTTTGGCCGCGTCGATGTTCGCCTGCGACGCCACCACGGCGGCTTGTGCAGCGGCGAGATTCGCCCTGGCCTGCTCGGCGGCATCTTCATAACGGGGGCGATCGATCACGAACAGTACATCGCCTTTCTTCACCTGCTGGTTGTCCACCACGTTCACCGCGGTGACCAGCCCGGAGACATCCGGTGCGATGCGCACCACGTTGGCACGGATGCGGCCGTCACGTGTCCAGGGCGAATACATGTAGTGCCGCCACATGCCATAACCGATGAACGCGGCGATCAGCACGATGACGGCAGTGATGGCGATGCGGATATAGAGAGTGTTTTTCATGGGATCAGCGATGAATCATTCAGCGTCAAAAGGTCAGCAGCGCAAGGCCGCCGAATACGCAAATCAGGAAGGCCAGGCGCAACAGCGCCGGATGCCACACGTAGCGGTACAGGCCATAACGGCCGACCACCCAGTCGAACAGCAGCAACAACACCACGGCGAGCAGGAACCAGATCAAAAGTCCAGGCACCAGCACGCCACCGAGGGCGATTTCACGCGGCATGGGCAACTCCTTGTGCGTTGGGGCGTGCGGGCATGTAAGCGCCGAGCACGGATTGTTCGTCCAGCATGGCCAGGCGCAGCACGTTCAAGTGATTGAGTAGCGGCCACATGGCATCGTCGCTGCCGATCATCGCGGTGGTCGCGGCCAGCGCATCGCGCGCATAGGCGTAGGTAGCGGTATCCGGATGCTCGTAAAGCTGGGCGATCGCATCGATGGTCCGCTCGATCGCTTCGTGCACGTCTTCGGGCAGCGGGCGGCCGGCCATGTCGTTGCGCAACTCGATCAAGGTCCGCCCGACTTCGTTGATGGACAGCATCCATGCCACCTGGTTGCGCGACGCCTGGCTGCCGCGTTCGGTCTGCGCCACGATCTGCCCGAACAAATCGTGATTGACGCTTTCGAAGCGTGCGCGCAACCCCGGCAGCGGCGCTGTGGCAGCAAGACGCACCTGGCGGCGCAATTGCTCCAGCTGGCGGCGGCGGAGCCACAGGCTGCCGATGGCCGGCGGAATAAGAGTGAAGGCCAAACCCGTCACGCCCAGGCCGATGAACTGCGCCAAGGTATCGTTCCAGAAAAACACCACGTCGTAATTCATCTGGTTGTGCACGACCAGCGTCAGCGTGAAACCCATGCAATAACCCACGCCCTCGCGAGCCGTCATGGGCCACGCCATCATCGCCATGCCGATCATCAGGAAGGGCGCGGAGGTCGCTACCAGCAGGCCGAAACCGTCCATCAGCGGCAGCACGAAGAACTGGCAGACAAAGCTCGCGCACGTACCCAGTACGAAGCCCAGCGAGGTGTGCAGCACCCACTGGGTAGGATTGGGCGCGGCAGCAAACAGGCCGGCAAACACCGTTGCCAGCAGCATCGCCGATGCACCGGACGGCCATGCGGAAACAATCCAATAGAAGCTCAAGGCGCCCATGACGAGCGACGTGCGCACCATCGCCAACGCCGAACCGAGATAGTCATTGCCACGCTCAAAGCGCACGCGTTCCGCCACGGCGCCGAACAGCCTGGGTGCCTGCAATTGCGATGCCGTTTCGACGTATGCATAGAGTTCATCGACGAAGCGATCAACCAGCGTGGCGCCGGTATCGAAATCGAGCATGTCATAGGCGGAACTCATTTTCGCGCGCAGCATCGCCCGGCGTTCCCGGATCACTTGCCGCGCACTGTCCATACGCGGCAACAACACGCGCGCCGCGGCGCCAGCCTCGATCGGTGCATCGAGCGCGTCGGCCAATGGCCGGTACAGCTGGATCAGTGCATCGGCTGCTATTTCATGCCCTTTGCGCTTCAGGCGATTGATCAGGTGATGCAGGGTCTGCAGCGTGGTGGACGTCGCCATGAAGCGCTGGTTCAGCAGCAGCATGTGGCCGCTGCGCGCACGCGCTTCCGGATCTTCGAAAATCACCGAACTGCGCAAGTCTTCCACCGCAACCGCATCGCGCACGAAGCGCAGATGCGCGTTCTCCAGATCGGCACGCGCCACCTTGCCGCACATCGCACGCTGCACGAAATCGATGAAGTTGGCGAACTGGGCGCGACAGATGCGGCGCAGATCGTCGCGGATACGGCTGGGAAACACCACGTCGCTCACGGCGGCGGAAACGCCGATGCCCAGCAATACCTCGCTCAGGCGCCACACCACGGAGTGGAACACTTCCAGCGGGTTGTTGATCACCGGCAATGCCACGATCGCCGCAGTGTAACCGGCCAGCACGAACGCATAGGATTTGAAATTGCGATACAACGTGGCGCCGCCCGCGCACGCACCGATCCACAGCGACAACGCGGTAAGAAACAACACGCGCTGCTGCGGAAACAAGGCCACGATCAGGAAGCCCGCCAACGCCCCCACCACGGTGCCGATGGCGCGGTAGAAACTCTTGGCCAGCACCATGCCGCTCTGGCGGTTGGCCACGATGATGGTGGTGAGCATCGCCGTCGACGGCTGCGGCAGATCCAGCCGCATCGCCAGCCAGCCGGTGATGTAGAAGGCGAGCAGCGATTTCGCCACGAACAGCCAGGTGGTGCTCTCCTCGCGCAGGGTCGTCACGAAAACATCGCGCGTGGTGGGGACTGCCGTCGGGATTTCGGTTACAGACATCGGGAATCGCCTCAGTCCGCCAATCCGCTCAGAAACTTCTTCAACAGCTTTTCGAGCTGAACCTGCTCGGAAACCTTGAGGTGACGCCCCTGCTTCGCCAGCAACGTACAGATATCCGGAAGAAGACTGTCGAGCAAAGCCTGTCCTTGCGGCGTCAGGCTCAGTTCGATCTTGCGACGATCATCGGCGCTGCTGTTGCGGTCGATCAGGCCCTTGTCACACAGCTCGTTGGTCAAGCGCGTGATATTGGCAGACTTCTCGCCCGCGGCATCCGCCAGCTCCGACGGCGACATCGTACCGCTGCCCGAGCCGTACAGCATCATCAGCAGGTTGTATTCCGGATGATTGATGCCGTAAGGCTTGAGGCTGGCGTTTGCTTCGTCGTGCAACATCTTGTGGATATGCTTGATCAGCCGCACCAGGGTGGCCGGCCGGCGCGGGAAAGCCGGGTAGCGGCGGCAGGTGACGGCGAGGCGCTGTTCGGTAAGGGCGAAGTCGGCCATGGTGTTGCGACCCCTGGGTTGATAAGGCATGGACTTATAGTACAGATATATATAGTACATAAATGTACTATTTAGTTGCAAACGACATCGTCCTGCGTCGCAACCTCAAGGCCCATGGTACTCACTCAGGCATCGTCGTCCCGGCGAAAGCCACGTCTCTTGATCACATCTTTTCCAGCTTGTGATCATGCCCGATAACCGCAAAACGCCACAGACCAGTTCCCTCCCCTGCTTGCAGGGGAGGGTTAGGGTGGGGTGCGAGCGCAGCGAGCGGCGGGAGTTACCCGCCGCCGCAGGTTGATGTTCGCCACATGATTCACACCGCGGCACTCATTGCGACGCTCGGCGGCACGCTAAAGCCCAAGCACCCCCACCCCAACCCTCCCTTACTCCCGCAGGGAGAGGGCGATCATCGCAAGGCGGGACGCTGGGGCAACATCGGATTTGTGATCTAGAGACAGGCGAAAGCCAGGACGACGGGTTCAAGGTTTTTTTACGGCAGTCAAGCGAACACCGCCTAAGTGAGTGCCATTGGCCTTAATCCTTTTTAAGACGCGCTACAGGAACACGTCAGGTTGAAGGTTTATCTCTATGCCATCCGGGCTCGCCACCGCGAACATCCAACAGCCACTACCACCCGCCACCTGGAATCCGACACCATGATTCGTCGCGTGCTTGCTGCTGCGATTACCCTCTCGGCACTACCGCTGTACGCCCAGACGCCGTCCAAGATCTATGCGCAGGAATTGGTCGACCAGACCATCGCCGCCCATCCTGACATCGTCGTGATGGCGATCCATGCCACGCCGCCCAAGCAGAAGGACAACGTCATCATCGCCTCCAACATCGGCCGCATCGGCAAGAAGGCCGATGACGACGACATGGGCGTGGTCAATACCGGCAAGCCGCTGGTGGAAGTCAACAAGGCCGGCGACAGGCTGGAAGTGGAGGTACCGCTGTTGGACACCACCGGCGACACGCTCGGCGCGCTCAGCATCGTGTACCCGTATCACAACGGCGATGACAAGCAGGCCCTGCAACAGCGTGCCGAGCAGATCCGCGATCAACTGGCGCGGCGCATTTCCAATCCTGGCAATTTGACCCAGCCTTACCGTTACGACACCGCCACCCCCACCAACACGCTCGCACAGCAGCTGGTCGACCAGGCCATGGCGGCGTATCCGGACGTCATCATCCTTGCCATGCATGCCACACCGCCTGGTCAGCACACCAACGTAATCGTCGGCTCAAGCATCGGGCGCATCGGCAAGGCGGCAGACGATGACGACATGCGCGCCATCCGTACCGGCATCCCGAATCTCGAGGTGAACGGCAATCGCTTTGAAGTGGAAACCCGTTTGCTGGATGCGGGCAAGCAGACCATCGGTGCCATCGGCATCGTGTTTCGCTACAAGCCCGGCGACGACAAGAAAGCACTGGAGCAACGCGCCTACGCGATTCGCAACGAACTGGCCACCAAGATTCCCTCGCTCGCCAAGCTGACGGCGCCGCCGGCTGGCGCGGCATCAGCGGCAGCCCCCGCTACCCTGATCGGGCGCAGTACCGCGTGGAAGCCGGAATACTCCGGCGATTTCGATCACTTCGGCGTGGATACCAAGCGTCATAAATTGCTGCTTGCCGCCGAAGACCACGGCACGCTGGAAGTATTCGATCTCGATAGCGGCGCGCACGAGAAGACGCTCACCACCTTCAGCACCCCTCACGCGATCCTTTACCTGCCGGAGAAAGACCGGTTGATCGTGACCGACAGCGGCAAGGGTGGCACGCGCGTGCTGGATGCCGGCACCTACAAGGTGCTCGGCTATATCAACACCGCGCCGGGCGCGGATTCGATGGCCTACGACGCATCCACGCACCTGCTCTACATCGTGAGCGGCGGCAAGGACGTGGACATGAAGGAGTGCTACCTCAACGAGATCGACCCTTATTCCGGCAAGGTTTATCGAAAACTTCGCTTCGATTCCGATCACGTCGAGGCAGTACGTGCGGAAGAACATGGCCATCGCCTGTTCGTGAACGTGGCCGACAAGAACGAGGTCGACGTGGTGGACAAGAAAACCCTGCAGGTGATCGCGCGTTGGCCGTTAACGGGTGCGCAGACGAACCTGAGCATGGCGCTGGACGAAGCGGACCATCGGCTGTTCATCGGCACGCGCAATCCCAGCAAGCTGATCGTGCTCGATACGGAGACCGGCAAGCAGGTCGCAAGCCTGGATGCACCGGCCACATCGGATGGCTTGTTCTACGACAGCGTGCACAAGCGCATCTATGTGCCCGGCGGCGATGGCTACCTTGGCGTATTCCAGCAGAACGATGCCGATCACTATGCCGAACTGGCACGCGTGCCCAGCGCCAAAGGCGCCAAGTCCGGCATGTTGTGGAAGGCGCTCGACCGCATTTACCTCGCAGCATCGCCCGGCGAAAAGGGCAAAGGAGGAGAAATCCTGTGGTATGCGCTCCATCCATAGGCGCACCCCGACAACACTCACGCTCCATACCAACGACAACGGTGTACGACCATGCAAGCAAATCGAAGCGGAACTACATGACTGCCATTTGAAAACCAGTCGCTAACGTGTCGTCCGGGGAGGGATAGACGCTATGCAGAGTTTGACCGTAAAACCATTGCTCGGCGCATTGCTGATGGCAATGGGTACCACCTGCGCAACCGCGGTTTCCACCAATCTGCATGCGGACGAACCGCCCCAGCAGCAAAAACCGGACGCGTCCGCGGGCACGAAACCCAAAGCGGATCAGCCGGACAAGGCACAAAAGCCGGCCACCCTGGCAACCGTGGTGGTCACCGGTTCCAACCTACCGGTAGCGCCCGATGAGGTCATGGTGCCCGTGACCTCGGTCGACAACGACGAGATCAAAGGGGCCGGCGTCAACTCCAATGCGCTCGATCTCTTGCGCAAAGTGGTGCCCTCGTTTGCCGGGCGCAGCAACACCGGCACCAGCAACGCGAACAACAACAACCAGAACACCGCCGGCGGTTCCCAATTGCAGTTGCGCAATCTCGATACGCTGGTGCTGGTGGACGGCCTGCGTGTCGCCACCAGCGGCATCAATGGCATCGGCGGCAAGAACTTCGTCGACGTAAACCAGATCCCGATCTCGGCAATCGACCATATCGAGGTATTGACCGATGGCGCGTCGGCCATCTATGGCTCCGACGCGATCGGCGGCGTGGTCAACATCATCTTGAAAAAGGACTACCAAGGCGCAGAAGTCGGTGTGCGCTACGGTGCCGCCAGCGGAAACTACCGCGAGAAGTCGGGTTATTTCGTGGCGGGCACGACACTGCATGGCGTGCACATCACCCTGACCGGCAGCGAAGCGAAGACCGACCCGCTGTATCAGGACGCCCGCAGCTTCACCAGCCCGCTTTACGGACGCATCTCCAACCTGCCCGGCACCGTCGGCGCCAATGGCCGTTTTCCGGGTGCCATGCTGGCCCCTGGACTCAGTTCGCCCGCGCAAGACAATCCGACCGGTACGCTGGCCACCGCGCCGAACATCAATAGCCTGATCGCCAACGGCACCTATCTGCCCACCACGCCTACTGCCGTGGCAGACGGCTTCGACGTCTCGCGCTATCAGACCTTGCTGGAGCGCCAGGATCAAAAAGGCCTGAGCCTCAACCTTTCCGCCGATTTGTTGGACGACAACAAACTCACGGCGTTCGGCAACATTCTTTATTCGCGCACCAAGAGCTTTACGCAATGGTTGCCGATTCGAACCACGGTCTCGCTGCCGGCGGGTTCGCCCTACAACCCGCTGACCACCACGTTCAATCAGGCGGTGTTCGGTTACCTGCCCAGGCCGCAGCAGTTCGTCAACAACGCGGAAGGTTTCCGGATCGTGGCCGGCTTGCGTGGCGACATAACTCACGACTGGAATTGGGAAGCCTCGGTCGACCACAGCGACAACACGCTCGAGCAGGACCAGTTCAACCTGATCTATGCGCCCAACGTCACCCGTGCCATCGCCGGCGGCTACGACGCGCAAGGCAATGCCGTTGCCGGTGATGCTTACAGCCGCGTACAGACGGGCTTTTCCAGCACGGGATCGTTCGTCATCCAGCCTGCGCTCAATCCTTTGGCGGTGACATCCGGCATCAATCCCGCGTCGCTGGCCAACCTGTATGGCACGGAATCCATCCATGCCGAAAGCAAGCTGGATGCTTTCGACGCCAAGGTAGTGGGCAAGCCGTTCGAATTGCCGGCCGGCAAGGTGGGCTTTGCCTTTGGGGTGGAAATGCGGCGCGAATCGCTCTCCGCGTATACCGATCCCAATGGCCGCAACACCGGCCCCACCGCGCACGATTGGATCGGCGGCACCGCAGCCGACCCGTTCTCGCGCGGGCGCGACATCGATAGTGCGTACAGTGAAGTACGCGTGCCGATTACCAGCTCCGGCTGGTCAGCACCAGGCTTCCACGACTTCGACCTGATCGCTGCCGCACGCTACGAGCATTACAGCGATGCCGGCAATTCATTGGTCCCCAAGTTCGGATTCCGCTGGCAACCGTTCGACAACCAGGTCACGTTGCGCGGATCGTTCTCGCGGGCCTATACCGCACCCACGCTGTATGCGATGTACGGACCCACCGATACGCGGCTGGTAGGCAGCAGCGTGATTCAATCCGTTTTCAATCTTCCCGGCCTCGGCTTCAATGGTGAAGACGGCAACAATCCGCACCTCAAACCGAGCACCGCCGTCACCCGCTCGATGGGCATTACCTTTACGCCGCAAGCACTGCCCGGATTGACGGCATCGCTCGATTACTCCTCGGTGGACCAGCGTGGCTACCCCGGTGGCATCGGTTTTACCAACATCCTGCAAAGCGTGAACCAGCTGGGTGCGGCATCGCCGTTCGCGTCCAACCTGGCGCTGGGGAATTTCCCCGGCCAGCCCGGTGCGACGGCATTCACCGCACCCGGGCAAGTCGAAGCCTATCTGCGCTCCGGCGGCGATCCGTTGAACCTGTATGCGATCGACCGCTTCACCAACCTGGGCGGCTTGCACGTGCGTTCCGCGAACATGACGGCGGAATATTATTTCGTCAGCGATCACGCCGGCACGTTCACGTTCTCCACCAACGGGGCGATGTTCTTCAAGTATCAGTTCCAGGCGCTGCCCGGCCAGCAGTATTACAACTACGCCGGATTCGCGACCAACGGGGGCACTGGCGTGCAAGGAACCATCCCGCGCTTCAGCTTCTACACCACGGCCGATTGGCAATACGGCAACTGGGATCTCACGGTCGGCAACAATTACATGTCGGCGGTTACGGATATTGGCCCCGGCGGCATCGTCTACGCGCAAAGCACCACGCTGAAGCGCCTTCCCGTCAGCAGTTATCTCACCTGGGATCTGCGGATTGCGTATTCGGTCGACCACTCGGCATCGCACGACATTGTCAAGGGATGGTCGTTCGCATTGGGCATCAACAACATCGCCAATCGCATGCCACCGCTTGCACCGCAGGCATTCACCGACAACAACGCAGACGTGGCGACCTATTCGCCGATTGGACGGCTGATCTATGGCACGGCATCGATCAAGTTCTAGCGTTTGACCGCGTCAAGGCGGGCGATTCACTTCCTTACCCCAAGCGCCTCTATGAATCGCCCGTCTTGACGCCCCCTGCTACGCATTTGCAAACCCATCTGGATGACTCGTGCACACCTGTGCCTTGCGTCGTAGGTTGGGGTAAGGCGTCGCCGAACCCCAACGTGACCCGCGGATATCCGAATACGTTGGGGTTCGCGTTCCGCTTACCCCGACCTACGTTCCGAGTAAGGGCTGCACCATGGCATGCAAAGGCTCTGCTACTGTCGGCGGCACCGGGAGCGTGAAACTCACCCGCAAGCCCTGCCCGCCTTCCCGCGGTTGCGCACGAATGCTGCCGCCGTGCAGCTCGATGATGCTGCGGCAGATGGTCAAGCCCAACCCGCTGCCCTGATCCTCCCCTTCCCGCACGTTGAAACGCACGAAACGGTCGAACATGCGCTCGCACTGTTCTTCTGTCAGGCCTGGGCCTTCGTCTTCAATGCTGAGACACCAATGGCCATCCGCGACGAAGGACGCCATGGTGATCAAGCCGTTCGGTGGCGAGACGCGCAGCGCATTGGTCAGCAGGTTGAAGACCACCTGGCGCAGCCATTTCTCCTCCATCGCCACCAAGCCATCGCCTTGCTGCACGCAGCGCAAGCGCCGTCCGCGATGCTCGACCAGGGCATGCACGTCCGGTTCGACGCCGCGCACGAAATGGTCCGGATGCTGGTTGACGAGATTGAGCCTCACCCCGTTCACTTCCGCACGCGATATGAACAACAGCTCGTCGATCAGCTGGTTGATGCGGGCCAGTTCATCCAGTTGCACCAGCACGGCGTCTTCCTGCCGCCGTTCGAGCTTGCCTTCGACGAGCAACCGCTCGGCGTGCAGACGCACCAGCGAGAGCGGCGTCTTCAATTCATGCGATACCTCTTCGGAAAACTGGCGTGCTTGCTTGAATGAGACTTCCAGGCGATCGAACATCTGGTTGAGCAACCGCACCAGATCGAAGAGTTCGTCCTCGCCGGCGGGAACGGCGATGCGCTCGGCCAGATTATCCGAGCGTATGCGGTTTGCGGTTTCGCCGATCAGCCGCACCGGACGAAGGATCAAGCGACTGGTGACGATGCCGATCATGCCACTGGCCAACAGCATGATCGCCAGCAAGGCGATACACACTTCGACGTACGCGGTCAGATCCTGCCGCATCTGCCGCATCGGCGTGCCGATCGTCACGTCGAATGGCCGCATGATGAATTCGCCGACACGCAACTCCCCCACGCCCGGTACGAAGGTGTTGTAGACATGCTTGCCCGGCACGTCGGGAATCGGCTTGCCGTCCAGGTTGTTCGAATAGAACAACATGTCGTGGGGTGGCTCGTCGATGTTGATGTAGAACAGCACCGAGGCGTAGTCGGCGGTTTCGTGAATGCGCTGGTCGACAATCTGCGGCGTCAGTGCCGCGTAGTTGGTACCCAGGCGCGCCCGGATCTGCTCGAATTCGCTTTTATTGAGAAGATCCAGATCGCCCTGCATATGGCTTTCCAGCAGCACGTAGCCCACCCCGAAGAGCACGGCCAGCGTGATCGTGGCACTCAGCGCAAACCACAGGCTGATGCGTGCCCGCAGGGATTTCATACCAGTTGATAACCTATTCCGCGCAGCGTCTTGAAAAGCGACGTGCCGGCGCCATCCTCGAGCTTGGTGCGCAGCCGACTCATATAGACGTCCAAAAGATTGTCTTCGACCAGCCCCGGCCAGATGCGCTCGGAGATGTAGGAACGGGTCAAGGTGCGCCCAGCGTTCTGCATGAAGATTTCCAGCAAGGCGAATTCCCGGCTGGTCAACTCCACCGGCTGGCCGCGCAAGCGCACGGTGCGGCTCAACAGATCGAGCTTGATGCTTTTGTGCTCGAGCATGGTCTGCTTGACCGCGCTTTGCCTGCGCATCAGCGAACGCACGTGCGCGAGCAGCTCCTCGAAGCTGAAAGGCTTGGGCAGATAGTCGTCGGCACCCAGGTTCAAGCCGGTGATGCGGTCGTCCACCGTATCGCGTGCGCTCAAGATCAATACCGGCTCGTTGAATCCGCACCGGCGCCATTCGCACAAGAGTTCCAGGCCATCGCCATCCGGCAAACCCAGATCGAGAATGATGACGTCGAAGTTATCGTCCGCCAGCGCGTCTCGCGCCGCATGACAACTCTGCGCCCACTCTGCCGTGTAGGAACGCTCGCTGAAACCCCGCTTCAAAAATTGACCAAGTTTGTACTGGTCTTCGACGATCAGGACTTTCATGGACAAGACCCGCCACCCCGTGCCGCGATCGAGTCTACGCCAAACGACAAGGCTTGCTTGATGCGACGCACAAGCTTGTTTGGATGGCTGCGCTTACCTGAAAAATTTTTAAGGAAGCTTTCATGAGCACGACAGGAAGCAGTTCTATGGTCATACCGTAACTTGACGCAGCACGCGTTTATCCCGGTGAGCCACGACCCTCGACGATGCTGAAATTCCACGCCCACCCGGAATGCTTTTTAATGCACAGTGATACCTCCAACCACCGCATCGAGGCCCTCATGAAGTTATCGGCAGGCACATCCACGCACACCGATCCTGCCACTGGCGTGGACGCCCTGCCCGCCGCCAGCGCATCGGCCGCGATCGCCGCGCGCCTGGATCGACTGCCGGCATCGCGTACGCTGTGGAAAATCATCGCGCTGATTTCGCTGGGTGGATTGTTCGAGTATTACGATTTGTTCTTTACCGGCTACGTAGCGCCGGGCATGGCCAAATCCGGTTTGTTTTCACCCGATTCCCTCGGCTTTTTCGCCAGCCTCGCCGGCATCAAGGTGGCGGGCTTCGGCACCTTCGTGTTCAGCACCTTCGCCGGGCTTTGGCTGGGCGTGGTGCTGCTTGGCCAGCTTGCCGACCGCTACGGCCGCCGTCCCGTGTTTACCGGTTCACTGGTCTGGTACGCCTGCAGCACCACCATCATGGCCTTCCAGCACACGGGGGAAATGGTCAACGTGTGGCGTTTCGTCGCTGGCGTTGGCTTCGGTGTGCAACTGGTCACCATCGACGCCTACATCTCCGAACTCACGCCGCTGGCTTTGCGCGGGCGGGCGTTTTCGGTCAACCAGTTCGTATCGTTTTGCATTGTGCCGGTCGTCGCCCTGTTCGCGTGGCTGCTGGTACCGACCGCGCCGTTCGGACTCGATGGCTGGCGCTGGGTGGTACTGATCGGCTCTGCCGGCGCTGCTGTCGCCTGGTTTCTGATTCGGCAGGTGCCAGAAAGTCCGCGCTGGCTCGCCTTGCATGGACGCGCCGCGGAAGCCGACGCCATCACAACCGCTATCGAACGCCGGGTCGAGGCGGAAACCGGCAAAGCGCTGCCAGCGTTGCACGTGGAAGCGCCGGAGGAAGAAAGCACCGGCCAGTTCCGGGAAATCTTTGCTTCGCGTTATTGGCGCCGCACGGTGATGCTGTCGGTGTTCAACATGGCGCAGGTGATCGGCTTCTACGGCTTTGCCGCATGGGTGCCGACGCTATTGATTGCGCGCGGCATCAACATCACGCACAGCCTGCAGTATTCCTTCATCATCGCCATCGCCAATCCGTTCGGCCCCTTGGTCGGCACCTATTTCGCCGATCACCTGGAACGGAAAACGCAGATCATCCTTGGGTTGAGCGTGATGGGCGTGGCGATGCTCGGCTTCGCACATGCCACCTCGCCGGTGGTGCTGATTGCGCTCGGTGTCGTGTTTACGCTGGCCGCGAACATCATGTCCTACGCGTACCACAACTATCAGGCCGAGCTGTATCCCACACGCATTCGCGCACGCGCCGTTGGCTTCGTTTATTCGTGGAGTCGTTTTGCTGCCGCGTTTGCGGGGCTTGCGATTGGGTATTTCCTCAACCTGGGCGGTGCGCTTGCTGTTGCTACCTTTATTGCGATTGCGATGGTGGTGGGAATTGCGGTGATTGGTGTTTTTGGGCCGTCGACGAAGGGGGTAGCGTTGGAGCGGATCAGTCATTGAGCATAGCTCCATGCATGCCGATGTCATTGGCTTTTGTAGGTTGGGGTGCGAACCCCAACAGCGTGATGCATGCGGGCATGGCGATGTTGGGGTTTGCACCCCAACCTACGAGAGCGCGTCGTGCGCCCGCATCGCCCATTCAAATGAACGCTTGCGCGCGTCGTGATCAAAAATGTTCGCGGTGATCATCAGCTCATCCGGCCGGTGCGCCCCACCATCGCCTTCTCGTGCTTGGTGTTTTCGGGCCATCGACGAAGGTAGCGTTGGAGCGGATCAGTCATTGAGCCTAGCTCCATGCATGCCGATGTCATTGGCTTTTGTAGGTTGGGGTGCGAACCCCAACATCGTGATGCATGCGGGCATGGCGATGTCGTGGTTCGCACCCCAACCTACGAGAGCGCGTCGTGCGCCCGCATCGCCCATTCAAATGAACGCTTGCGCGCGTCGTGATCAAAAATGTTCGCGGTGATCATCAGCTCATCCGGCCGGTGCCGCGCGATAAACGCCGCCAAACCTTCTCGCACCGACTGCGGATCACCCACCACGGCGCATGCCAGCGCACGCTCCACCATCGCCTTCTCGTGTGGCGCCCAATACGCATCCATATCATCGATCGGGGGCGGGATCAGCCCAGGACGCCCACGGCGCAAGTTGACGAAGCTCTGCTGCTGCGAGGTGAACAGACGACGCGCCTCACCATCCGTTTCCGCTGCCACCACGTTGACGCCAAGCATCGCGTATGGCTTGTCCAGGCGCGCAGAAGGCTTGAAATCACGGCGATAGAGCATCAGCGCTTCGTCCATCGCATCCGGCGAAAAGTGCGAGGCAAACGCGAACGGAAGGCCTAGCGCGGCAGCGAGTTGCGCGCTGAACAGGCTTGATCCCAACAGCCACACCGGCACCTCGATGCCGGCGCCCGGCACGGCACGCACCGCTTGACCAGACACGGCAGGTTCGAAATAGGCGAGCAATTCCTGCACGTCCGTGGGAAAGGTTTCCGCCGCTTCGTAATAACGACGCAGTGCGCGCGCGGTCGGCTGATCCGTACCGGGCGCGCGCCCCAACCCCAGATCGATGCGCCCCGGATACAGCGAAGCCAGCGTGCCGAATTGTTCGGCCACCTGCAGCGGTGCGTGATTGGGCAGCATGATGCCGCCCGCGCCGACGCGGATAGTGGACGTGCCGCCCGCCACGTGGCCAATCAGCACCGCGGTGGCCGCGCTGGCGATGCCGGGCATGTTGTGGTGTTCGGCCAGCCAGTAACGCGTGTAGCCAAGCTGCTCGGCCCAGCGCGCGAGATCCAGCGTGTTGGCGAAGGCGTGTGCAGGCGTATGGCCTTCAGTAACGGGAGCGAGATCAAGTACAGAAAACGGGATCATGCGTAAGTCCCATGCAAGGAAGCCCACAAGGTGGGGACGGTTATGCGCATTGCCAGGGGCGCGTGCCTCGACCGCGTGGCTGTCTGCTTCCGAAACGGAGAAGGCTTTTCAAGGGACGCGCCTGTGATACGCATCACAAAAAATCAGGCGCATGGCTCCGCCTAACCAAATTTTGATTTCCAACCAGGCTCGATCGCTAGACTCCCAAGCGCCAGCGTTATCCCGGTGCACTACTCCCAGGATAGGTACCGCAAAGGGTTCCCCCCGGAATCGCCGCGCGGCATAGCGAATGGTGGTCGGCATGTCGATCATTCGCGCAGTACTCGATGTTTCGCAGGCACTCCAAAGCGGCTGCTGCCCATCGTCTTTTGTGCTTCGGCACTCAGGGGAAGACGATCAAGCCGCTCTACGGACGACCTTCATGGTGCTCGGATCAGCACGACCAAGCCCGGTTCCGCATCTTTTATTTGCGGCGCCGCCGTCATGTTGTGGCCAAACCGTTGCGGTCAGCCACCACTCTAATCAGGCGAAGGAACGCCAACGTATGCGAACTCGAATCGATGAGAAAACTTGCACCTGTAACGAAAAAACTGCTTGCACCACTCGCTGCTTCCATTGCCCTCTTCGCCGCCTCCGCACCTTTTTCGTCGAATGTCGACGCGCAGGCTGCCACCACGCTCAAAGCGCCGATCTACGGCGTCACCCTGGATGATCTTTCCAACCTCAGCGCCATCATCACCTCGTTGAGCAAGCTGCCGTACCGCCCCACCGTTCGCGTGGTGTTCGATCCGGGCACCAGCGCCGCCGAGTATTACCCTTCACTAGTGAAGCTGCATGCTGTCGCCAACGTGATGGGCGAAATCATGGACTCGTATTACTTCCCGACCGACATCAACACCTACACCGCACGCACCAAGGAATTGGTCAACGGCTTGAACGGCACCGTCGACGTCTGGGAGATCGCCAACGAGATCAACGGCGAATGGCTGCGCCAGAATCCGAATGGCACCAATAGCGTGGTCAACTCGGAAGAAACCCAGATCGGCCAGATGGTCGCTGCCGCCAGTTCCATCGTAAAGGCCGCGGGCGGCAAGACGGCCGTGACGCTGTATTACAACGACGACAGCAAGGGCAACAATTGCTGGGAGAAACCCCAGGATTACTGGAAGACCTGGCCCACCACCTTCCTGCCGGCCTCCGTGCGGCAGAGCGTTGACTATGCACTCTTCAGCTACTACCCGTACCAGGATTGCCCGGGACTGTCGCCGTCGTGGAGCAACGACTTCACGGCCTTGGAAGGCATCTTCCCGAACGCGAAAGTCGGCTTCGGCGAGATCGGCACCTCCAGCACCGGCGCACCCGCGTCCGTGCAGACAGGCCTGATCAAGACGTACTACCCGATGGTCAACAGCTTCAAGGATCCGAAGTTCGTCGGTGGCTTCTTCTGGTGGTACTACGCCGAAGAAATGGTGCCCTACACCAAGACGTACTGGAGCACGCTCGATCAGACGATCGCGCCATTGAAGGTGCCGCAGTAAGACTTAGCGACAAGCAGGCGGACGGAGGCTCGCCCCGAGCCTTCGTCCGCGATGCTGCCCCGCGTGAAGCAAGCGCTTCGGGCGCCGTGCCCTAACGCTTCATGATGCCTGCCGCCTCCGGCAGGTAACGCAACTCGAAGAACACGCTGTCGCCGTTGCAGGGGGCGCGCTGTGTCAATGCGGCACTCGCTTGGGCAGTGGCAAGAGGGGTGGCACTGAACGCCTTGTCTGCGCCGGTCTGATGAAAGATTTCAAACACGATGCCGCTTGCATGCGCGGACGTGCATTGGCTGACGGCATCGAGATACAGCTTGCGCTCCCCACCGCCCAGGCGTGCCGTGCCGGCGCCGTCCTGCACCCACACCAGCACGCCGGTGTGCTGCACATCGTCGAGCAGTTCCGCGTAGCGCTCCGGCGTCATGTTGCCGGCGAAAAAAGAGCTGACGTACACCGGCCGCTGCGCAATCCGATCGAGTTGCCGGTACTCGGTGGACAGGTAACTTTGCAACTGTTCGCGCGCCTTGGGATCGCGCCAGCGCCTGTCGTCGATCTCCAACGGCAAGTACCAGCCTTCAATGGCGTCCACGCCCAGATCGTCCGCCCATTGGTGCGCCACGGTGTCATTACGGCGCGAGAGCGCGTGCAGGTAGTCGCTCAAGGCAGCCGTTGATGCCTCCTGGCGCTGAAAGAAGGCCGGGTCGCTGTTCAAACCCAGCACGATGTGCAGCCCGGAAGCACGCGCCATGCGCACTCGCTGCAACAACCATGCATGGCCGGCGGGGTCGCTGAACGCATCGCCGTATACCGTCCATTGCACCACCAGCGTGTCGAAACCTTGCGCGCGCACTTGGGCGAGAAGTATCGACCATTGCGCTTCAGTGACAGACCGGTCGCGCCATTGCGGCTGATAGATGATGGCCGTCGACGCGCACGCCAGGCATGGCATAAGCAGCCACAGCAGCATCGTGATACGGAGCCATGCGCGCGTCACCATTGCGTCCTCATGATCAGGAATACGGCGTTTTTGTCGCGCAGATAAGTGGTGAAAGCGTGCTGCCCTTCCACCGCGACACTGAAGCGGTGCGGATAGGCATCGTAATGCGTTTGGCCGTACCACACGTTCCATTGCACGCCGAGTCCGGCGCGTCCATCACGCAGGTAGGTCAGGCCCTGCGTGCGACTGATACCGGTGTATTGCACGTGGACATAGGGCTCGATGGTTTGCCCGTTGGCAATCTTGTCGTGCAGCCCGAACCGATAATCGAGCGTGATGACGCTTTCCTTGGCGCGCAGGTAATGCGCCACATCGACATAGAAATTCTGCGTCGGCCAACCCCACCCGCTGGCATGCCAGTCGTCGCCGAGCTTGGGACCAAACGACCACGAGCCGCTGGCGCGCAACAGAGTGTCGTTGCGGGTATCGCGGCTGTTGTCCGCCGGTGTCTGCTGTTCGATCGACAGCAGGATGTTTTGCGAGATCAGCGGTTTCCAATGCACGCCGATGCCCAGCATCGCACCGTGCACCGGCCATACCGCACCGCTGGCGCCGCTGCCGGCAAACAGCCGCGCATAGGCGGTCAACGTATTGAGATCCCCACCGGTCAACTGCGGATCGAGATGGTATTGCGCTTCCAGTTGCGCGTAGCTTCGGTAGGAAACACCCGGCGCCACGGAGTTGGCGGCGGAAGATACGGTGTCACCTAGCGACATGTCGGCATTGAAGCTCCATGTACGGCCAAGGTTTTCGTGCAGTCGGCGCAGGCTGTAGAGATCGTCCTGGTCTTGCTTGCTGTCAACGCTGGTACCGCCAGGATCTACCGCATCGAATTGATCGATGGCCTGCTCGGCATAGTGCCGCGCCTGGGTGTTGTCGCCCAATTGCTGATTGACGTACAGCAACTGGCGCGTCACGGCAGCATTGTCCGGATCGGCCTGGTGCGCGCGCTCGAATTGCGTCAGCGCGTTTTGCGGCTGACCGGCTTGCAGATAGGCATAACCCAGCGACGTCGCCATGCGGCTGTCATCCGGAGCAAGCGCGCTGGCGTGCTGCCATGAAAGCAACGCGCGCTGTGAATCACCCGCCTGGGTTTCCAGGGTGGCGAGGCGTGCGTAATAGCGCGGATCGGGCTGCACATCCACGGCGTTTTCCAGATCCGTCGTCGCCAGCACGGGATCGCGCGGTTCATCGGCTTGCGCGCGCAGCCACCAGTAGTTGCCATCCTGCTTTCCGCCCTGCGCGGCATACGTGTCGAGCCACGCGCTCGCCACGGCGGTTTCGTGGATGGTGAGCGCGGTGGTTGCGGCGGCGATCAGGTCAGCCTGCTGCATGTGCGCGGCAGGCACGGAACGCCAGGCCAGCAAGGCGGTTTTGTAGTCCTGCGCGCTATAGGCTTGATAGGCCAAGGCACGCGTGGTATCGGTGCTCGGCTTGCGCTTGCCGGCTTGCGCATAGGCGTATTCGGCCAGGCCCGGATGAGCCTCGCCATAGCAGTCGCCCAGTTGCCGCCACAACTCGGCGGGATAGTCCGGCGACAAATCCGCCATCACGTGATGGATGCCTTCGCAATCGCGCAACGCGCTCAGGATTTGCAACTGCGCAATCCGCAACGTCACGCTATCCAGCGGTCGACTCAAGCGTGCGCGGTCATCGACAGTGAAAAGCGCAGGCTGCTCACCCGCCAGCACGGCCAGGCGGGCCAGCAATGCCGCCGCATGCGCATGACCTGCAAAGGGATACGCATCGAGCAGCAATTGCTTTGCTTCGTTCGTCGCGCCGGCCGCCATCAGGCGATAGCTGAGTGGATCGAGCAGACGATAACCATCCGCTTGTGCGATCAGCGCGCTGGCCTGCTGTTGTGCGTCGGCGTAGCGGCCTTGCTGCAGGTCGAGATTGAAGCGCTCCTCGCGGAAGCTGTCGGGCGGCAGGCGCGACAGCATGTTGGCCGCGGTGGCGCGGTCGCCGCGCGTCATAGCCATGGGCAGCGCCACGCGCGCCAACCACGCCGCATTGGCGGGAAAACGCACCCTGTAATGATCGAGCAGCGCTGGCTGCGTGCGCGCCGCCTGCGCCAGCAGGTTGATCCATTGCCGCTCGTCCTTCACGTTGGCGAATGCCGGCTGATGCATCGCCATGTACGAGGCAAGCGCCTTGCGTTGACCGCTGCCGTCCATCGCCTGCGCCAAGGCCAATTGCTGCGTCGGTGTGCTCCATCCCTCGCGTGATTGCAGTTGTTCGGCCATATCGAACTCGCCGTGCTTCAGCAACAGTGCAAACCATTGATCGCGTTCCTGCTGGCTGAGCTTGTCGTGTGCATCCAACTCAGACAGCTGCGCGATGGCGCGCTGGTCGTCACCCAGATAAATCGCACGTTGCGCAAGCGCATGACGCAAGTCGCGGCCTTGCGGGCTGGCGGCAAAATCGGGCGCATCGAGTTCGGCTTGCGCACGTGCAAGATCGCCCGCCTGCAGATCGCCGAAGCCACGCTTGGCGCGACACACAGGCAGGTTATCGCGGCTGCAGTCGACGGCTGGCGGCGCCGGCGGTGTCATCGCGGCGCGCAGGTGGGCATCGTTCGGCGTATAGCGCATCTGCTCATCCAGCACCGCCTGTGCTTGCGCTGCCAGGCCAAAATGCCGATACGCTTCAGCCAGATCCAGCGCGGTATCGACGCTCTGCGGCGCCAGCTCGCGTGCACGCGTGAATTCGGCGATGGCCGTACGCTCATCGCCCACGCGCAACGCCGCATAGCCCGCCTGCCGGTGCGGATAGACCATGAAATGCCGGTAGCGGCTGCCATCGCCGGACGACGCCTGGCTTTCCGCACGCAGCGGCCATACCGCCACCATGATGCACAGCGCCAGCGCACAGCGGCTCGGCCCAGGCTGTTTCATGAGGCACGCTCCAGTTGCTCGAAGCCTTCGCATTCCTGCTCAAGCAGACTCGTCACGCTGGGCTGCAAGGTGGCCTGCAATCGCAACAGACGATGCAAGGTGTCCGCACTGATCACGCCCTGCCCGATCAGGAAATCGCCGAGTCGCTGCTCGCTGCGCGCGTGGTTGAGCAGCAAGGCCCGAAAAGCCACTTCGTCCACATGGCCTTGCGCCACCAGGATTTCGCCGAGCATCACCTGGCGCGACACGTAGTCGTTCCACAACGGCGCCACGCGCTCGCGCGCGATCAAGCCGCGATCGGCGGCCATGTCCAGCAAATGATGCGGATCGCGCTCGCCCTTGGGCGCCTGCGCGTACCAGCGGCGCAGGCCAACCGTGACCTGGCCCTTGTACGCGAGCACGTAGCGCACGCGCCGGCCAAGCTGGCGCGCGATGGCGGCGAGCGACACCGGATCGATATACGACTCGCTGGCCAACACCAGCACGCCAGCGTCGATGCGCAGCGGCAGCACCGCGTAATGCAGTGCGATAGGCCGCGGCACCATCCGCATCAATTCACGCGGCAAGCTGATCGCATCCACCGATTCGCAACTCACGCCGATCTGCTGCGCCATCGGCATCGCCAATTGCTCCGCCGTGATGCGGCCCTCGTGAATCATCGAACTGCCCAGTTGCAGGCCGTCGATGCGATGCCGTTGCGCGTCGTGCAACTCCGTCGCCGAGATCACGCCATTGGCCACCAGCAACTCGTCCAGCGAGCGCTTGGCCTGGTTGTTGCCACCGATGCTGGGAAAATCGTGCGTAGTCTTGTCCCAGGCCACGCGTCGCGGATCGCCGCAGCGGATGATCTGGCGGATCGCACGCCAGTTCGCCATGAAATTGATCAGGTTGCCCCACAGCAAGCGCGGAATCGACAACAGCCCCTGCTTCACGCCGTAATAGCCGGACACGAAGATGATCCGCTGCAGCATGCGATTGCCCATCAGCGCGATGTTCGCGACCAGCACGATGTCGAACCAGCCTTGCCCTTCGAAGATCGACACGAAGCGCGGCGCGCTTGGCCATACCAGTTGCAACATGCCGATCATGCTGAGCTGCAGCATGATCAGCATCGCCGCGAAACTCACGAAATTGCTGATGGCGCCTTTACGGTCGCGCCACAGGAAATAATTGAGCACCAGGCTGCGCTTCCAGCCATGCGTGCGATAGCCCTGGTACACGATGCCGATGATCCAGCGCGACTTCTGCCGCACGGCCGTCGCCAGGCGATCGGGGAAATATTCGCGCACGCACACCACGTTGGCTTCGTATCGGCTCTGCCCGAATTTTTCGGGCTGCCGCGGATGGCGCTGGTAACGAAGCACCGGGAAGCGCACGAAGATCTCTTCCATGCCGCGCGCTTTCAGGCGCAAGCCGATGTCGTAATCCTCGGTAAGGCTCTGCACGTCGAACGCAATGCCGTTGCCCTCTTCGATCAAGGCGAGCACGGCGCGCCGGCTGAAACACGTACCCACGCCCGCGCTGGGCACCTGCCCGGCCAGCGCTTCGCGCACCGGCACGTCCTTGCCGTGCAATTCGGCGAATTCATCCAGGTAATGCAGGCTGGTGAAATTGTTCCACTGCCGTTCGAACGGATAAACCGGCACCTGGATCAGGTCCTTGCGGTGCACCAGATAGTTGAACAGGCGCAACTCGTGTTCGCACACCACGTCTTCGGAATCGTGCAGGATGAAGCCTTCGAAGGTCATGCGCGCACGCTGCTCGAATTGCAGAATCGCATCGAGCACGTTGTTGAGGCAGTCGGCCTTGCTGGTCGGGCCTGGCCGCGCGCACACCACCTTGTGCACGTTGGGAAAGCGCGCGCACACCTCGTCCACGTCGCGCTGCGTATCCGGATCGTTCGGATAGGTGCCGACGAAGATGTGGTAGTTCTCGTAATCCAGCGTGGTGGCCACCAGCTCGGCCATGTTGCCGATCACGCCGGTTTCCTGCCATGCCGGCACCATGATCGCCAGCGGTTTTTCCGCGGGACGATACAACTGGTGGTACAGCGTGTGCTCGCAGGTGTTGTAGACGAACAGCGACCGCCACAACCGCCGCGCCCAATACACCGCATCGATAAAGAAATCATCCAGGCCGCTGACCAGAATCAGCACGGCAATAATGACGACCAGCGCGCCCAGCGCGTAGAGATAAGTCGAGAATGCGTCCAGCCACCACATGTGGCACCTCGCTGGCTCAGCTTGCTTCGCGCCTGCGCTCGTTACCCGCTGCCAGAGCTCCCCTGAGCACATCCACCACACGCGCACTGGCCGTGCCGTTGCCGAATGGATTGCCCGCATGCGCCATCGCGCGATAGGCATCGCTGTCCGCCCATAACGCTTCGATCTCCTGCACGATCGATGCCCGTCGCGTGCCTGCCAGGCGTGCGCAGCCGGCATCGATCGCCTCCGGCCGCTCGGTTTCCGTGCGCAGCACCAGCAGCGGAATGCCGAAGGTGGGCGCTTCTTCCTGCAAGCCGCCGGAATCGGTCAGTACCAGCCAGGCATCGAGCAAGGCTTGTTGCATCTGCAGGTAATCCAGTGGCGGGCTCAGTTGCACGTTGGGCAAACCGCCCAGGATCGCGTGCACCGGCTTGCTCACCACCGGATTGAGATGCACCGGAAACAGCACCTGCAACTCCGGGTGATGGCTCGCCACATCCGCGATCGCATAACAGATATCGCGCAGATCGCTGCCCCAGTTTTCGCGGCGATGCGCGGTCACCAGCAGATGCCCGCGCCCATCCAGGCGGCGCTGCAGGCGATGGCGCCGGACCACCCAGTGCTGCGCATCGATCACGGTGTTGCCGGTAACGCTGATGCGCTCCTCGGGAATGGCTTCGCGGCGCAATGCCAGCGCCGCGCGTTCGGTCGGCGCAAAGTGAAAACTGGCGATGCGGCTGACCATCTGCCGCAATCCTTCTTCCGGAAATGGCCGCGCCAGGTCGTAGGTGCGCAATCCTGCTTCGACATGCGCAACAGGAATGTGCCGATAGAACGCGCACAGCGCGCCGAGGAACGTGCTTTCGGTATCGCCCTGCACCAGCACCAGCGACCATGTACGGTCCGCCAGCATGCTGTCGAGCAGTTGGCGGCAGTAGGTGCTGAATTCGCACAAGCCATCACCGCCGCGCTCAAGCGCCATGTCAGGGACGATGTCGAAACAGGCCAGCATCTGCTGCGCCATCTCGCCATGTTGTCCGGTATGCAGCCAATGCGGTCGCGCCCAACTGCTGGCCAGCAAGCAGTGATACAACGGTGCCAGCTTGATGATCTCCGGGCGCGTGCCCGACACGATCAGGATGTCCTGCATACATCCCCCTCATCGGCAGGATGGCGCCGCCACCCTGCTGCTCGAACGTCCTGTCCTCGCCCCCTAATGCCCAATCGCGAGCAGCGGACCGCGCATCTTCCGATTGGACGGAATCGGTTGCTGCGCTGGTAGTTCGACGCAAGAAGCTGCGCTGTGCGCCATATTGCCAACTACAGGTTAAAGATACACATTTATTTCATTATATTTTTATTAATAGCATATTGACTCGATCAAAATTATTTGCTAGTCGACAACCGACCCGCATCGACGTACTCTCTCTCACGGCGAGGCGTTCCTATCACGGGACAGGGGCCTGGGCTTTCGGGATTGAATCGCATTCACAGCCATGCGCGCAGGGCGGTAGAGCGGCTGTTGCGCGTTGTCTTCGTCTTTGTGCGAGGAGAATCCCATGCTCAGACCATCACTCTGTGGGCCATCGCGTTTTCAATCGTTCCTGATCGGCATCGCCGTGACATTGGTGGCTGCGTCCGGCTCGATACCCGTTGCAGCGCAAGTCACGTTAACGCCGAGCTTCAATAGCGTCGCCTTGCCTGCACCGCCGCCGCCACCCGGCGCGGCGCTGCCGAAAGTGAAGACGACAAGCAAACAGGTACCGACCTCATCGCTGTCGACCACGTCAAAAACGCTCACGCTCTCCCTCGCTGCCGCAGCAGTGTCCGCACCGAATGCGTTCGCTGGTGCGCCTGGTGCAAATGCCAACCAGAACACGCTCGTGCTGTACGACACGACTGGCCAATGGGGTTGGCTGGGCGAAGCCTATGCCGTGATGGCCGCCAACCTGGTCACGCATGGCAGCAAGTACAGCATGCATGCCGCCGTGAACTACGCCGCCGGCGAGATCAACAGCTATACGGGATTGATCTACATCGGCTCGACCTATGGCGAACCCCTGCCCACCGCACTACTGGACGACGTGCTGGCGACCACCAAGCCGGTGTTGTGGATGAACGACAACATCTGGCAGTTGTCCGCACGCGCCTCGAATTTCGCCGGGCAATACGGCTTCACGCCGATGTATTTCGACTTCTCCAACACCTTGACGGTGACTTACAAGAACGTTGCCTTGCAGCGCAATGCGCTGGCAGTGCCTTCCGGCTTGCTGCAGACGGTGATCAACGATGCCACCAAGGCGCAGGTACTCGCCATCGCTACCAACGACACCGGCGGCACCATCAATTGGGCCACGCGCGGGGCCAACCTCACCTACATCGGCGAAATCCCGTTCGCCTACACCGGGCCAAACGATCGCTACCTTGCCGCCATCGATCTGATCGGCCAGGTATCCAATCCCGGCATGCTTGCACGCAAGCGCGCCTTGGTACGCATCGAGGACGTCGGGCCCGATGCGGATCCCACCGAGCTGCGTGCGATCGCCGATTATCTGTACAGCAAGAATGTGCCTTTCAGCGTGGCAGTGATTCCGTACTACGTGGACCCCAACGGCTACTACAACAACGGCGTGCCGCAGTTCATCCACATGTACCAATCCAAGGGCGTTGTCAGTGCACTGAAATACATGCAATCGAAGGGCGGCACCTTGATCATGCATGGCTATACGCATCAGTACTCGAACATCGACAATCCCTACAGTGGCGTCAGCGCCGATGATTTCGAGTTCTATCTCGCGCACATCGATTCCAACAACTATGTCGTGTTCGATACACCGCCTCCGGTCGATTCCATGTCGTGGGCGCAGGGACGCATCACCAGCGGCTTCCAGGAATTGAGCAAGGCGGGCCTGCTCTCGCCGACCATCTTCGAACCGCCGCACTACGCCGCGTCGGCGATCGACTATCAGGTCTTTCACACGCAGTTCGCCGCCTTGTACCAACGCGGCCTGTTCGCTTCCGGCTGGTGTCCGAACGGCGCGTGTGGAACCGGCACGCCGGACTACACCAAGATCTACGGCCAGTTCTATCCGTATCTGGTGCGCGACATCTTCGGCACCGTAGTGATACCCGAACAGCTCGGCAACGTGGAACTGATCGAGTTCAACAACAATCCGCCGCGCTTTCCGGCCGATATTCTCTATAGCGCCAACTGCAATACGGTGATCAAGGATGCGGTGCAGAGTTTCTTCTTCCATCCGTACTTGAACATCAGCTACCTCCAGCAGATTGTGCAAGGTCTGCAGGCGATGGGTTACACCTTCGTGCCCGCAAGCGTGGTCAAGCAGGGCTGACGGTTCATCGCCGGCGGCCACCCTGCAGACCCCGGCATGAAGAGCCCCTTTCCCTTCGGGGGAAGGGGCTCCCTGTAGGCTGGGATGACCATCCCAGCACCACCATGCTTGGTCATGCTGGGATTGGCATCCCAGCCCACGGTGATCAGAACGTCTGCTGCTGCGGATACTCCGCCGTGAAATCGTTATCCCACAGGAAGTTGGTAAACGACACCGTTACCGAGATATCCAGGCCTTCCACGAAATGCCAGCAACCCACCGGCAGGAACAGCACTTCGCCCGGATTCAACGTGCACGACAGCACCTGCACGCCTGCCATGCGCGGATAGCGGTGCAGATCGATGTTGCGGCCATCCACGTGGGTGAAGCAGTGTTCGTGGTTGTAGACGTGCGCAATCTCGCAAGCCGGCATCAGCAGGATGCGCTTGCGGCCGAGCACCTGCGCCATGAAGTTGTTGGTGAGGTCGTGATGGAACGGCGTGATCGTGCCGGGCGGCCCGAACCATAGAAAACCTTGCGTTGATCCGCTGCCGTCCAGGTACTCGGGAATCTGCACGATGTCCTGCCACAATACATCGAGCGCCGCGCGATTCTTGCCCTCGTTGTAGGCGGTCATGTAGAAGTCGTTGCTGCGTTCGGCGTGGCGCACCATCTCGACGTAATCGCCAAACAGCATCGTCTTGCGGTGTGCGGTCTTGCGCAGTTCGTATTGCGCATCCGCATCGCGGCCGAACTGGATTTCCACTTCGCGCTCGCCGCAGCGTTGCTTGAAATAGTCAAGATTCCACTTCGCCATCGCGGGCCAGTCGTCCATCATGCCGGTGATGATCACCGGACGGCCGGCGCTGTAGTACGCATCAAGGAATTCCTCGCGCGACAGCTTGTGCCGGCGCGGCACTTCCGTAGCGCGCAGACGATTCATGTGACGCTGCGTTTCCAGCACCCAATCATGTTTCGCCAGGCGATTGCGCAGACGTTGCGCGCCGGCGATGTAGGGGCTGGTCATGGCCTGTTGGATTTCCTGCACGGCTTCGTCGTGCGCAATGCCGGCATGCAGCATCTGTTCGTAGATGCTTTGCGGTGGACCATCCAGCAACAGGTTTTCGGCTATCCACCGGCGCCACTCGTTATCGACGTGGACCACCGGCCTCAACTCGACGTTCGCCATGACATCCCCTCACGCGTTACGTGGCAGCGGCCATTGGAAAGCGAGCCTAGCGCAGGCCCGCCTGCAGCAATGCGATTGTGTCGACGAAATGACAACGATGTCTAGCCCTTTTGACGCCCGGTCGACCCGATAGGTGGAACATGGCGCAGGTCCATTCCCAGCCAGGAGCATCGCCATGCCCGAACAACGCACCCTGCGCGCGGCTGAAGAGGATCGGCGCGAAGGCAAATCACCCAGCACGCAAGCCGGCGAATTCGTGAAAGAGGAAATCGAGCACGTCCGCGAAGGCAGGCATGGCGTGCGCTCGACCAAGCAGGCCATCGCCATCGGCTTGTCCAAGGCCCGCCGCGCCGGTGTCGAGTTGCCGGCGCCCAAGAAGAACGTCAGCAAGCGCGTGCAGAAAAAGGCCGAGCAGGATCTGGAGGCCGGCGCGAGCCACCGCCGGAAATCGCCACGCCGCGCACGCGCGACCGAAAATGCCTTGAAGCGCGAAAGCCGGGAGCCGGTGTCGAAGAGCGCGCTGTCGAAACAAGCGAAGAAGGCGGCGGCAAAGCGCAGCAGCGGCGCACGTTCGGCTGCCGCCAAAAAAACGGCGCGCACCAAAGGCGCGAGCAAGCGGTCAGCCGCGGCAAAGAAAGCCGCCCGGACCAGAGCGCGAAAAACCTAGTCCCGCCACCACCGCAAACATCCGGAACCGTTGGGGTTCGCGTTCGCTCACCTCAACCTACACGTGAAATGCGTTAATCAGCCAGCGCGGCATCCACGATGCCTTGCGCCTCGCGCAAAATCGCCTTGAGGTGTTCCTCGCTGCGGAAGCTCTCGCCGTAGATCTTGTAGATCTCCTCGGTACCGGACGGGCGTGCCGCGAACCAGCCGCTTTCCGACATCACCTTGATGCCGCCGATCGGCGCGTTGTTGCCGGGGGCGCGGTCGAGCACGTCGGTGATCTTTTCGCCGGCAAGCTCCTTGCTCTGCAATTGCTCCGGCGAGAGCTTGGCGAGCCGGGCCTTCTGCTGCGCGTTGGCGGCGGCGTCGACGCGGCTGGAATACGGCTTGCCCAGTGCTTCGGTGAGATCGACATACAACTCGCCGGGGTCCTTGCCCATGCGCGCGGTCATTTCCGCGGCGAGCAGCGAGGGGACGATGCCATCCTTGTCAGTGGTCCATACCTTGCCGTCATGACGCAGCATGGACGCGCCCGCGCTTTCCTCGCAGCCGAAACCGAGTACGCCATTGAACAGGCCGTCGGCGAACCATTTGAAGCCGACCGGTACTTCATAAAGCCGACGGCCCAGGCGCTCCGTCACGCGGTCGATCAGCGAGCTGCTCACGACCGTCTTGCCGACGCTGGCCTTGTCGGTCCATTGCGGGCGATGGCGGAACAGGTAATCCACCATCACCGACAGGTAGTGATTCGACGGCATCAAACCCGCGCTGCGCGCAACGACGCCGTGGCGGTCATGATCGGTATCGCAGCCAAACGCTACGTCGTAGCGATCCTTCAAGCCGATCAGGCGCTGCATGGCGTACTGCGAGGAGGGATCCATGCGGATCTTGCCGTCCCAATCCACCGTCATGAAGCGGAAGGTGGGGTCGACCGTGTCGCTGACGATGGTGAGGTCAATGCCATAGCGCTGCGCGATCGGCTGCCAGTAGTGCACGCCTGCGCCGCCCAGCGGATCGACCGCCATGCGCACGCCGGCATGGCGGATCACGTCGAAGTCGATGATGTTTTTCAGGTCATCGACATAGTGGCCAAGATAATCGTATTCCTGCACCAGGCTGGAACGCCGCGCCGTGGGGTAGCCGATGCGCTTGACGCCATCCAGGCGGCTTTCGAGCAAGGCGTTGGCGCGCTGCTGGATCCAGCTGGTGACGTCGGTATCGGCCGGGCCGCCGTTGGGCGGGTTGTACTTGAAGCCGCCGTCGGCGGGCGGATTGTGCGACGGCGTGACCACGATGCCGTCGGCCAGCCCATCCACGCGCTGGCGGTTGTAGGTGAGGATGGCGTGCGACACCGCGGGCGTCGGCGTGAATTCGCCGCCAGCGGAAATCGCCACGGCCACATCGTTGGCGACCAGCACTTCGACCGCGCTCTGGAACGCCGGCTGGGACAGCGCGTGCGTGTCGATGCCGATATACAGCGGGCCGGTAATGTTCTTCTGGCGGCGGTAATCGCAGATGGCCTGGGTGATGGCCAGTACGTGCCATTCGTTGAAGCTGCGGTCGAGCGAAGAGCCACGGTGGCCGGAAGTGCCGAAGCTCACGCGCTGAGTGGGTTCGGAGGGATCGGGGCGCAGCGCCGTATAGGCGTCCAGCAGCTTGGTTACGTCTACCAGCATGGATTCCGGGGCGGGTTTTCCGGCAAGCGCGTCGATGTTGGGGCTCACGTGTCTAGGTTCCTCGTCGAATGGCATCCACTCCCTTCCCTGCTTGCAGGGGAGGGTTGGGGTGGGGTTGCATAGGCTTGCGGCACAGTTTGAATTCACCGCGAGATTCGCTTCACCCCGCCCCAGCCCTCCCCTACTACACGTAGGGGAGGGAGCAAATCAGGCAGCGGCAAATTATCGGTGACGAAGCATCAATCCTTCGTCTGCGCCGCGTTAGCGGTCGCGGTCCATTCAGGCCGCGGCTGCCCCCACCAACTCGGCCGCCAGCGCTGGCAGCTCGCTGATGGAGCCGATGATGTAGTCCGGCGCGGGATCGAGCTCGTCCAGGTTCGCGATGGAGGCGTAGTGGCCCTGGCGCACGAACACGGTGGTAAGGCGCTCGCCGAGCTTGCGCTTCATCTTGGTCAGGAGGTTAGGCTTGTCGTCCGTCATCACGTAATGCGCGGCGGGATAGCGCGCCAGCATTTCGTCCAGCGCCAGTTCCTTGTGCACGAAGATCAACACCTCGCCGCGCACCGCCCCGCGGATGCCGGCGCGCTCGATCTTGTGCGGCTGGAACACGACGTCGCCATCGGAAAGAATCGCCGCGCGTCCCAGCTGGTTGAGCTGGTCGATGGTTTCCAGCGCACCGGGATACAGCCGCTGCTCGAACGGGTAATCGAGTATCCAGTACGACAGAGTAAAAATGCCCGGGCGCGTGTCGTTTTCCAGGCGGAAGTGCTGCAATGCCCCGAGGTAATCGACGTAGCCGAGCGAATCGCGCAGTTGTTCGTAGATCGCCCAGTAGCGATCACATTCCGCCTGACCGAATTCACGTGTGAGATGCGCGCGCAGGTCGGCGCCGAAGCGGTCGTTGTCGAGCAAGGTGTTGTCGACATCCAGCAAAAATACGTGCGAAGCGTTGGCTTGGTTCACAAATAGACGTCCACTTGGTGCTCGCCGCCATCATCGATCAACGTCAACCGGTCGCCTTCGACCGGCTTGCCGTTGAACAGGATGCGGCGCGGTTCTGCCCTGCCCTGCGCCGCGTGCACCACGATCTGGTAGTCGGTCTCGCGGTGCCGGTAGCTCAGGCGATAGTCCGGCCAGTCTGGCGGAAGCACGGGGTCGATGTACAGGCTTTCCCCCTCCACGCGCAGGCCCAGCAGGGATTCCACGATCAGGCGGTACATCCAGCCGGCCGAGCCGGTATACCAGGTCCAGCCGCCGCGGCCGTCGTGCACGCCGCCGTAATACACGTCGGCGGCAACCACATAGGGTTCCACCTTGTACACGTCGATGCGCTCGCCGCTGCCGTGGCTGATCGGGCTGATCATGTGCAGCATGTCCCACGCGCGGCGCGCATCGCCCATGGCGGCAAAAGCCATCGTCGCCCAGATCGCCGCATGCGTGTACTGGCCGCCGTTTTCACGCACGCCGGGCACATAGCCCTTGATGTAGCCGGGGTCGAGCGGCGAACGATCGAACGGTGGATCGAGCAACTGGATAATGCCGGCATCGCGCTTCACCAGATGCTTGTCCAGCGATTCCAGCGCCTGCCGGCGGCGCTCCATCGGCGCGGCGCCCGACAGCACCGACCAGCTCTGCGCGATGGAATCGATGCGGCATTCCTCGTTCTGCTTGGAACCCAGCGGCGTGCCATCGTCGAAATACGCGCGACGGTACCACTCGCCATCCCATGCGTGTTCGTTGAGTGCATCGGCCAGCTTGCGCGCTTCTTCTTCGCAGCGCCTGGCATAGGCTTCGTCGTCGTGACGCCGCGCGGTTTCGGCGAACGACGTCAGCACCTGGTACATGAAAAAGCCCAGCCACACGCTTTCGCCGGTGCCCTTCTCGCCGACCTTGTTCATGCCGTCGTTCCAGTCGCCAGTGCCGATCAAGGGCAAACCATGCGGGCCGCGCGCCTTGATGCCGCGTTCGATCGCCTGCACGCAGTGCTCGTACAGCGTGGCGCTCTGCTGCGAACGCAGCGGCAGGTCGTAATAGGATTCCTCCTCCGGCCGCACCGGGCGGCCTTCGATAAAGCCGATCCGCTCATCCATCACGCCGGTGTCGTGCGTGGTGTGTACGTAGCGGCTCACCGCCAGCGGCAACCAGAGGTAATCATCCGAGCAATGCGTACGCACGCCGCGGTCGGAAGGTGGGTGCCACCAGTGCTGCACGTCGCCTTCCACGAACTGGTGCGCGGCGCACAGCAACAGGTGCTGCCGTGCGCTGTAGCCGCTGGCGTGCACCATCGCCATGGAATCCTGCAGCTGGTCGCGAAAACCGAATGCGCCGCCGGATTGGTAATAGCCGCTGCGCCCCCAGAAACGCGCGGCAATCACTTGATACATCAGCCAGCCGTTGGCGAGCGCGTTCACGGCCACATCCGGCGTTTTCACTTGCACGCGGCCCAGCGTCCAGCGCCAATGCATGCGTACTTCTTCCAGTGCCGACATCGCCGCATTCGAACCGCGATGGCGATGCGCCAGATCGCTCGCACTCTTGGCATCGTGCGCGGCGCCGAGCCGGAAGATCACCTCGCGCGTTTCATCCTTGCCCAGTTCGAACGGCACCTGGATCGCCGCACACGGATCAAGGCCGGCGCCGATACGTCCGGACAAACCAACGCGGCTCATCGCCGATGGCGCGCGCGGATGTCCATTGCGGCCCATGAATTCCATGCGATCGCAGGTCACGCTGCGCGTGAAGGCGTCGGTGTCGAAGAACGCCACGCGGCCTGGAAACTCGGTGTTGTATGCATTGCGCGCAAGCAAGGCGCCGGTGACGGGATCGGACTCGGAGACGGTGTGCATGGCGTATTTGTTGCGCATATCGCCCAGCACCCATTCCACGTAGCCCGTGGCGGACAAGCGCCGTGTGCGGCCTGAAAGGTTGTGCACGCGCAGCACCCAGAACTTCACCGACGCATGCAGGGCCACGTACATCCACAGCTCGGTATGGATGCCATCCTCGACGTGTTCGAACACCGAATAACCAAAACCATGCCGCGTGACGTACGCACCCTTGCCACGGTGCGGCAGCGGCGTGGGTGACCAATAGCGGCCGGTTTCCTCGTCGCGCACGTACAGCGCTTCACCGCAGCTGTCGCTGACCGGGTCGTTGTGCCAGGGCGTCAGGCGATATTCGTGCGAGTTTTCGGCCCAGGTATAGGCACTCCCTGCCTCGGACACCACGCAACCGAAATCGGGATTGGCCAGCACGTTGGCCCAAGGCGCCGGCGTGTGCCGCCCCGGACGCTGGATGATGACGTACTCGCTGAGATCGGGCGAAAAGCCACCATAACGGTTGCTCAACTGCAGCGTGTCGAACAGCGCTTGCGTGCTGTCTTCGATCGCCCCTGGTTCCGCGCCGCCCGGCCTGCTGACCACCAGCGCCGGCAATTGCGACTCCACGCGCCGGCGCTCGATCTGCTCGACCAGCGTACCGCGGCTGTCGTGGAGCACGATGCGCGCCACGGATTGCACCAGTACGCGATCTTCCACTGACAACTGCTGCGAAGGACGCAAAAAAATGCCGCCCGGACGATCGATCAGGCTCGCTTCCACGCTGGAGGCGATCAGCCCCAGGATCAGATCCTGCAATTCCTGCCGATAGCCGGCCTGGTCTTCGTTCCAGATCACCAGATCCACCGTCAGGCCCTTCATGCGCCAATACGCATGCGCCTGCACCAGCTGGCGCACCAGTTCGATATTGGCGATATCACCAATGCGCAACAACACGATCGGCAGATCGCCGGAAATCGCCTGCCCCCACAAGCCCGATTGCCCGCGCCGGTTGGCCAGCAGCACGCTCGTCTCGGCACGCAACAAGGTATTGGCGTACAGGATGGATGCGGCCATGCGCTCGTATAGCCGTGCATCCGCATGCGTGGCGTTGAGTTGCTGCAGCAACACCTGGCTATGCGTCCATGCCAGGTCGAAGACGCGATCGGCCAAATGGCGGTCGCGGTACTTGTCAGCCAGATGCAAACAGGCATCACGGTTTTCCGCCACGCCCGTCACCACGTCGACAGTCGCAGACGCTTCCGGCGGCAGGGTGATACGCACGCGAATCGACACGATCGGATCAAGCACCGACCCCACCGTGTTGGAAAGCTGCGTATTCGATATCAGCTTGCTCAACGCCTGCGGCCGCATGATGTTGCGGCCGCGGCCGATAAATTTCGCGCGATCCGTCTCGTAGGAAATGGCGTCGATCGTCGCATCGTGCACGGCCATCACATGGCACATCCACGGCACGCGTTCGTCATTCGCGCGCGGGCGGCGCGTGCCGATCAAGGCTTGCGTCGTGGCCACCCATTCGGTCTGCACGAACAAATTGCTGAAAGCCGGATGCGAGGCGTCGGCCATCGGCGGCGCGATGACCAGTTCGGCGAAGGTGGTGATCTCGATGGTGCGCGGACGTCGGCCGCGATTGGTCAGGCGCACGCGGCGCAGTTCGATATCGTCCTCCGGCGACACCACGATCTCGGTATGCGCATCGTAGTGGTGCTTGCGCACGCGGAATTCCGCGCGTGCGTCGGAGAAAATCGCTTCGTAATGATCGGGTTTGGCCAGCGTGGGTTGGTAGGTGGTAGACCAGTATTCGCCGGTTTCCACGTCGCGCAGATAGCAGAACTGTCCCCAGTTGTCGCGCGTGATGTCTTCGTGCCAGCGATGCACCGACAGATCACGACAACGGCTGTAACCGCCGCCCGCGCTGCTCATCATCACGTGATAACGGCCGTTCGACAGCAGCTGCACCGCGGGGCGCGGCATGTTCGGATCGGTGAACACGCGCAGCGGATGGTCGGCGGTGGCCATGCCGGTCTGCCAGGTCTCGAAGCCGATGCTTTGCAGATACTCGGTGGCATTCTTCGGCACGCGCTCCTGCAGCAGCAGCGACACCGCGCGGAATTGCGGATCGTTGTCGAAGCGCTTCTGCATCGGTTGATCGAGCAGCAGATAGGCCAGCGACAGCAGGCTCATACCTTGGTGATGCGCCATGAACGAGGATACCGTCACGGCGCTTTGCCCATGCGGCACGCGAGCAGGCGTGTAATCGACGGCTTCGTAAAAACCGAAGCGCCCTCGCCTGCCTTCTGCCGCCAATCGTTCCAGGTTGGTGTAGGCCTCGGATGGCGCCACCATCAAGGCCATCACGCTGGCATACGGCGCGATCACCACATCTTCGCCCAGCCCGCGCTTCAACCCCAGACCCGGCACGCCGAACGCGCGGTACTGGTAATTCATATGCACGTCGACGGTGTTGTAGCCGGATTCGGAAACACCCCACGGCACGCCGGTCTGCTGGCCGTATTCGATCTGCCGCTGCACGGCGGCGCGGCAAGTTTGGTCAAGCAATGTGCCTTCGTAGGTGGGCATCACCAGCATCGGCATCAGGTATTCGAACATCGAGCCGGACCACGACAACAGCACCGGCTTGCCGCCCGCGCTGGTCAGCAGGCGGCCGAGCGCGAACCAGCTGTCCTGCGGCAATTGGCCTTGCGCGATGGCGAGATAACTCGCCAGGCGCGCTTCGGAAGCAAGCAGGTCGTAGCAACTGGCGTCCAGCCGGCGCTCGTCGACGTTGTAGCCGATGGAGAGGAGCTTCTTGCGTGGATCGAACAGGAAGCGGAAATCCATCGTCGCCAGCTCCGAGATCGTCGAAGCCAGGCGCAGGATTTCATCGCGGCGCGCCTTCGGGCTTGCTGCATCGCTATCGCCATTGGTGCCCGATGCGAGCAAGACCTGACGCAAGCTGGGAATGCCTTCCTGCTCCGGAAGATGCGCGATCCATGCGGACACCTGATCCACTTCGCGGCGGATATCGGCAAGCTGCTCGCGCAGGCGCTGGTACCAGAACGGCGCTTCGCCAGCATCGTCGCGCGGAACCGCGGTGCCGAGATTGTCGAAACGCATCTGCAGATCTACCAGATGGACCAGTACGCGGTCCAGGGAGGCGGACGGTTGCTGCACGTGATCGCGCAGCAATTGGCGCAAACTGGAAACGGCAGCGTCGGCATGGCCGTCCGGCATGGCATCGCGCATCAGCGTGAGCGTATCGCGCAAGCCTTCCAGCAAGCGAGGATGGAATACGGGTTCGTCGAACAAGGCGAGCAAGCCGGGGCGCAACACCAGCAGATGCGCCGCGAGGTTGCCGCTATCCACCGAAGACACATAATTTGGCGCCAGCGGTTGCAGCGTGACGGTGTCGTACCAGTTGTACAGATGGCCGCGATAGCGCGACATGCCCTGCAGGGTCTGCACGGTTTTCGCCACACGCTCCAGCATTCGACCGGCCGTGACATAGCCAAAATCGTAGGCAGCCAGGCAGGACAGCAACGACAAGCCGATATTGGTCGGCGAGGTGCGATGCGCCACCACCGTGGCCGGCACCTCCTGCACGTTGTCGGGCGGCAGCCAGTTGTCTTCCGCACCGACGTAGGTTTCGAAGAAGGCCCAGATGCGGCGCGATAGCGCACGCAAGAAACGCCTCTGCCGCCGTGATGGTGCGAACGCCACTTCCTTGCGCCGTTCGCTCGACCAACGCACTACTACCGGGCCAATGAACCACAGCAACAGAATCGGCACGGCCGGCGCAAGCGCCAGCGGCTGTCGCGACCACACTGCCGCCGCGCCTGCCACGGCCAGTACCGGGTTGATCCACATCATCCGATAGGTGCGCGCGGTCGATTGCGTGCCTTCCTGCGCCACGTCGCGCGAGGTGCGCCATTGCAGCAGGTTGCGCCGGCTCACCAGCATGCGCCAACGCGTGCGCGCAATCGCGTCCAGCGTGTAATACGCCTCATGCGGCAAGGTGGCCAGGTTGAACAGCGCACGCGCAAGATGCTGGCCGGCCGGACTCAGCGCGGACTTCAGGTGCGACGTCAGCGCAATGTCTTCCTGCTTCTGCACGAGCGCCAGCAACGAGGACAACAGCGGCAAGGTGAACAGCAAGGCCAGCACCGCGATGGTCCAGATGATCGGCTGCGCCAAACCGATCCAGGCGATCAGCAGCAAGGCGACGAACGAAGGCGGCACCAGGTTGCGCCGAAGATTGTCGAAAATCTTCCAGCGCGACAGGCCATCCAGCGTGTTTTTCACGCGCACGCCTTGTGCATTGGGTACGCGCGGCAAGATCCATGGCAGCACCTGCCAGTCGCCGCGCACCCAGCGATGGCGGCGCTGGTAATCGCCGACGTAACTGGCGGGATATTCCTCATACAGCGGCACGTCGCTGAGCAAGCCCGAACGCGCATAGCAGCCTTCGATCAGGTCGTGGCTGAGAATGGTGTTATCGGGAAAACGGTTGTCCAGCGACTGCGCAATGGCTTGCACATCGTAGATGCCCTTGCCGATGAAAGAACCTTCCCCGAACAAGTCCTGATAGACATCCGACACCATGCGCGTGTACGGATCAATGCCGACGTCGCTGCCAAACAGCATGGCGTAGCGCGACCGTCCGCTGCTGGGCAGGCTGATGCCAAGCCGCGGCTGCAGAATGCCGTGGCCACGCAGCATGCGGCCCGTGGCTGCGTCGTAAACCGGCTGGTTGAGCGGGTGCGCCATCACGCTGGACAACGCCTGCGCGGCATCGCGTGGCAGCTGCGTATCCGCATCCAGCGTGATCACGTAGCGAATGCCACGCAGCGATTCCAGCGGTCCCACGGTAAGCAAAAACGCTTCGGCGTTGCCGGTACGCAACAGATGATTGAGATCGTTGAGCTTGCCGCGCTTGCGTTCGTAACCCATCCACACGTTGTCTGCGGCATTGAAACGGCGCGGACGATGCAGCAAAAAGAAACGATCGCCGGAACCGGGCGCGTACTTGGCGTTCAATGCTTGGACATGTTGCCGCGCAAGACGCAGGATGGACTGGTCGTTTTCCAGCCATTCCTCTTCGGCATCCTTGAAATCGCTGAGCAAGGCGAAGTGCACGTTCTGGTCGCGGTTGGCGAGGAAGTGCACTTCCAGCGCCTCGATCATGTCTTCCACATCCTGCGCGCTGCCCAGCAAGGCCGGCACCGCCACCAGCGTGCGCGCGGCAGGCGGCACGCCGAGCGTGTAATCCATGCGCGGCAACATGCTCGGCGAGGTGGTGACGGTGACGATCCAGTTCACCAATCCCAGCGCAAATTGGCTGGCAGCAAGCACCGCCGGGATGGCGACCAGCGCCAACGCCCAATCCGGAAACCGACTGATGCCGGCGGCACGCACGATGGGCGCGGCCAACAACAGCGTCAGCAACACCATCATCCCCAGGTACAACAGCAGCGCATGACGCAACAAGGCGCGCCGCAGGTTCGCCCACGCGTGATAGCGATAGCCGGCCTTCTTCTCCAGCGCCGGGAGGCCCTCATCAATCAGGTAATAACCCACGTGTGCGCCGATGCCGGTGACCGCATGTTCCGTCGCATGGGTCGTCGCCAGTTCGATGGCATGCTGGGCGATCTCGCCTTCGGTCAAACGGCTGGAACGCGCCAGCCGTTCGATGACGTGGCGATATTGATCGCGCGTGGCGAAATCCATATGCGGATGCACGCCGGCCGGATCTTTCTGCAGCGTCTGTTCGACGGTGCTCAGACGCTCCACGAACGCATGCCAGTCGATCGCCGAAAGATGGCGCAGGCTGCCGATGCTGTTGCCGACGGAAACCTGGTTGGCCGCCTGCTCCTGCGCTTCGCGCTGCAACTCGTGCTCGATGCTGGAGCCGGTTTCGGCCAGGCGCTGCTCCACCCAGGTCAACGGCATCGCCAGCACCGGGCTCTGCCCCTGCAGGCGGCGCGCGAGCTCCGCCACGAAGGCGCTGGTCATCGGCGGATCGGAACGCGCCATGTCGGCCACGCCGATCACCACGCTCTTCGGATCGCGTTCGGCGATCTCTACCATCAGATCAGCCCATTTGCCGGCCTGCTCGCGATAACGCCAATCCGACAGCACACGCACCGCCGCGCGGCGCAGATTTTCGATCAGCGCCAGGCGCAGCATGATCGGAATCGCCCACAGCTCGCCCAGCTTCAACGGCTGCACGTTCTGGTAGGCGGTAATGAAGCGGCTCAGGCTTTCATCATCCACGCGGCCATCGCCATGCGAAATGGTTTCCAGCGCCAGCACGTACACCCGCGGCAGACCATTGCCCTCGCCTTCCTGCACCAGGCACGGCAACTCGCGGTTGTACTGCCGCGGCAAGTGCTTGCGCGCAATGCGGATCTGCTCTTCGATCAGGTAATAGTTGTCCAGCAACCATTCCGCTGCCGGCGAAATGCGCCGGTTGCTCTTGGCTACCGCCGTCAGCGCTTCACACGCTTGCAACAACAGGGCCGCGTTTTCATCCAGCCGCTTCAGCAACCGATCCGACGACGAGCGCGGACTGAGCTTGTGCTGCCTGGCCAGCGCCATGCCGTGCTGCTCCATCTGCTCGGCACTGAACAACTCCGCCCGCAGCGCCGGCTCTGTCGACGACCCGCCCGCCGCCAGCGATTCGGCGTACTGCGCCGCCGAATGGGTATGAAGTGCCGCCTGCAACAACGTGGATGGGCTGGTCTTGTACATCGCTCCCGTCCGGCTCGGTCACGACCTCCGCCGGAGCCGGGCTAGCCCCAAGCGTGTTTCGCACGCCGGTTGGGCATGCGTCACGGTGCGCTGAAATTAAAAAGTAGCTGGCGGAGCGTGAAATTCTGGTACGCGAGTGCGTATGCGGACGTTATAGGAGCCTGCCGCACAAGACCGTACTCTGCCGGGAGATTCGTCGGCTGGGATGACAATCCCAGCATTCGTTGCGCAGTCGATGCTGGGATTGTCATCCCAGCCTACGAACTCTTGTATTCAACCGCGCGCTAAAGCACAAGCAACCCACCCCTCCCCTACTCTCGCAGGGGAGGGAGTAAGTGTCGCGAAGATAAAGTTTGCTGCAAGGAATGTGCTTACAGGTGACCTTGCGTCAATTCATCCGCAAGCCGCGGCAGGTTGTAGACCTTGCGAACGGATTCCAGCAGTACGGCGGTGTCCACGGCGACGGCGCGGTTGTTGCTGCCGTCGTAGACGAAATCGCCGCCGAGTGAATGGATGTTGCCGTCGAAGATCAAGCCTACGGCGTGGCCTTCGCGATCGATCACGGCGCTGCCGGAGTTGCCGCCGATGATGTCGTTGTCGGTGACGAAATTCATCGGAGTGTTTGCATCGAGCTTGTTTTGCGCATTGGCCCAGCTGTCGGGGAGCTTGAATGGGTCGGCGCCGGTGGCGCGTTCATACAAGCCGCCGATATAGGTGAAGGGCGGCACGGGTTTGCCGTTCTCGTTCCAGCCGGTCACTTTGCCGTAGGAAAGGCGCAGGGTGAACGTCGCATCGGGATAGCTGGACATGCCATCGCGGTCGAAGCGTGCCTTGGCGATGGTTTCGTCGGCTTTCTGGGTGGGTGCGGTAACGTCGTCTTCGTAGGCTTTGCGTATCTGGCGCGATTCCGGATCGATCTGGATGGCGAGTTTGATCAAGGGATCGTTCGATGCTTCGATCGCCTTTTCGCCGCCATCCCACAATTGCTTGCGCACGGCGGGATCGGCGAGCTTGCTGCCGCTCACCAGTTGTTGCGCGAGCTGATCGGGCGATTGCTTACCAAGTACTTCGTGCACGGTGGGATCGTCCGCTCCCAATACTTGCCGCAGTTTTTCCAGTGACCATGACAGCATGGTCTGCTCGTAGTGCGGGTAGATCGGTGCGTTCGATTCCACGGTCTGCTGCACGGCCGGCAGATTTGCATCGCGGTATGGCGGCAGGCGCTCGCCATCGGGTTTGCTGCGCTCGGCTGCGGCGCGCACCAGTGTGCGGGCATAGCCGAACAATTCGCCGGTGCGCTCGGCAAAGCCATCGCCGCCTTCGAGCATGTCGTAGCGCGCTCTCAATTCCTTGCTGCGGGTTTGGGCGCGATCCAAATCTGTCCATGGATTACCGTATTTCGCGCGGCGCTCCGGCGTGGCAGCCATCCAGTCGCGCAGGGCTTCATCCTGTTTCTTCTTTTGCTCGATGAAGGTTTCATCGGCCAAGGTCTGCAGCCAGCCATTGAAAACCTTGATGCTGTTTTCGATGTAGAAGCGCGGCTCCTGTGCTTCTTTCGTTTCCTCGGCGCCGGCGCGGCCGTATTGCCACAGCACGCCGCGCAGTTCGGAGAGAAGGCCGAAGAACGGCACCAGGCGCGCATCGCGCATGGCTGCCAATTGCACCCATGGAATGCCGCGTTGCGTAGAACCGGGATTGCCGATGACGAAAGTCATCTCGCCGGCCTTGGGGCCCGTCGGCGAGAACTTGAAGAACTGCGGTGTGCTCGCCGCCTTGTCGTTGACATAAGCGCGGAAGAACGTAACGTCCAGGTCGTAGCGCGGGAAATTGAAGTTGTCCGGATCGCCGCCGAAGAAAGCGATGCTCTGCTCGGGTGCGAACACCAGACGCACATCCTGATAGCGGCGGTATTTGTAGAGCGCGTAGCGACCGCCGTTATAGAGCGTGACCACGTCGCAGCGCCAGGTTTTGGCGTCGCCGTTGACGCAAGCCTGTTCCAGCTTGCTGTCGATGGCGCGCTCGGCTTTCACACGGTCTGCGCCGGTCTTGCCGGCGGTCGCCGCATTCACTTGCGCGGTGACGTCGGTGATGGTTTCCAGTTGGTTGAGTTCGACGTCGGGGCATTTCGGCTCGTCTTCCTGTTTGAGCGCGATGTAGCCGTTGGACATGTAGTCTTCGTGGCCCTTGGAGAGCTGTGACAGGCAGCTATTGGCGCAATGGTGATTGGTCATCACCAGGCCATTGGCCGATACGAACGAGCCGGTGCACCCTTCGGCCAGGCGCAACGCGGCGTGCTGCACCAGGTCCGTCCATTGCGGGCTTGGCGTGAAGCCGTAGCGCTGCTGCATTTGCTTGACCGGCAGATGATCCAGCGTCCACATGCCTTCGTCCGCCATCGCGGTACCTGAGCCGGCAACGAGCAGGCCGGTCAATGCCACACCCAGCATTCGCTTCATGGTTCGCTCCCCGATGTGGGCGCAGCGCGCCCGAGATGGCGAGTATCGGAGGGTTGGGATGGGCCAACAATAGCACCGTTGGCATGTTTGGCGCTGTCCAGCCGTCAGCCGGCATGGATGTTTTTTTCGAGGTTGTTCGGCTCCGCCGCTCGCCTCGCCCGCACCCCAGCCTAGCCCCAGTGTTCCGAACTTAAGGTCGCTCATCGCCGAGGACCCCATCAACGTCATTCCAGCGAAAGCTGGAATCCAGTGCCTTTGAGCTCAAAAGTCGCTGGATCCCAGCTTTCGCTGGGATGACGAACATGGGGATTGCGCTTAAGTTCGGAGCATTGACCCTAGCTCTCCCCTACTAACGCAGGGGAGGGAATTGCCTCTCGCACATTTGTATAACGCGGCTTAACGCTTGTTTTTTGCCCGACGACGCACGGCAACAAATGCCGGATCGCCAGACATAGTGATGCCGCTTCCACGCTCGTAATGTGCCCGGGTCGTCGACGACTGTCCGGCATGCAGGGGTGCCGTGATTCCTTACCTACCCTTCGAGGCATACGCATGAAAAAGGCAGTCTATGGTTCAGCGCTGCTGGCGCTGATGGTGGCAGGTGCGGTCCAGGCGCAAGGCAATGCTGGCTGGCATGACGACGACCTGATCGTCACGGCATCCAATACGGCCAGCAATCAATTATTGGTCTACAACACGCAAGGCGCGCTGGTTGAGCAAATTCATACGAACGGAGCGGGCGGCGTCAGCGGTAATGCCGGCGGCATTGCCCAAAACCGCCGATTGCTTGCGGTGGTGAATTTCGGTTCGGGCAATGTTTCGGTCTTCAAGAAATCACGCGAAGGCCTGCAACTGGAAAAGCTGGTGCCAGCCATCACCAATCCGGTCAGCGTCGCGTTCGGGCGTGATCATTTGTACATCCTCACCGCCACGCATATCGAATCGCACCGCATCGATCGCTACGGCGTGGCGTCCAACGCCGATGGCGAAGCGCAGCTGGCGATTGCCGACGGTTCGGCGGCGCAAGTGGGTGTGCTGGATGGCCAGCTGGTCATCACGGAAAAGAGCAATGCGATCGAGACGATCGGCTTGTCTCACGATGGTGTCGTGACCGGTGCGACGAGGCTAGTGGCGAATATTCCCGCCAACGTGAATGCGCCGTTCGGGCTCGCCACGCGCGGCAACGATGCGTACGTGACGATTGCGCACGCCAACGAGATCAGCCTGGTGCGCAACAATGCCGTGCTGACGGTGACCGGATCGGGTACACAGATGGCGCCATGCTGGGTGACGCTGGATGGTCCGTTCCTGTTCTCGGCCAATTCGCCTAGCCGCTCCGTATCGCGCTATGCGGTGTATGGCCAGAAGATCGTGCAGGATGCCGCGGTGGTGGCAAGCTTCAACGGCAATCCCACCGACATCACCTATGGCGATGGTCTTGCGGCCGTGGTGGATGCGAACGGCACGGTATCGCACGTTTCCATCTTCAACGTGGATGGCGATGGCAATTTCAATTTGAAGAGCAGCGTGACGATCAACAACACGGCGACGAATGGCATTGCCATTGTGCATGGTGATGATGATTTTGGCGGTTAATGTGTAAGGCGTAGGCTGGGATGAAATCCCAGCATCAGGATTCGAAAGAAAGCTGGGACTTCATCCCAGCCTACGATCGACATCCCAGCCTATGCGATCACGCAGAACACTCTCAATGCGCATGGCCTGACGCGACAACCGTATCTGCCACGGCCACAGGCTGCACCGTCAGCAGCTCGATCTCATATCCCGCATCCGCCCACGCATCAAGTCCGCCCAGCAAGGGACGCACTTTGCGATAGCCCTGCATCATCAGCCCCTTCGCCGCCTTGGCCGCAGAGATTTCGTTGGGGCAGCTGCAATAGATCACCACTTCCTGATCGATCGGCACCTGGTCGAGGTCCTGGTCGATGCCGCTGAGATTGGCCATCAACGAACCGGGAATGATGCGGTTGTCGACCAGGCGTGCTGCTTGCGAGCGTACGTCGACCACTACCGGCTGCTTGCCGTCTTCCATCAATTGATGCAGCTCATCCACGGTGATGCGCGCCAGCCGCAGCGACAACAACAACCGCTTGCGTTGCCACCATTTCACGATCACGTAGGCGATCAGCAGCGCGAACAGCACTTCCACCGCAACCGTGCCAGCGCTGGCCAGCGCAAACAGCACACGGTCGATCTGCTGCGAAAACGCATAACCCAGGCCAACGATCAGGCCGATCCAGAGCAGCGAGCCGAGGGCGTCGAGCAGCATGAAGATCTGCGGCCGCAGCCGCATCGCGCCCATCAAGGGCGGGGCGATGGTGGAAAGGCCGGGCACGAATTTGGCAATCAACAGGATTTGCCCGCGCCAGCGCTGAAAGCGCAATTCCGATTGCTTGACGCACGAATCCGGCGACAGCGAAATGCGGCAGAGCGTGCGCATGACGGATGCACCGTACCGGCGGCCGGCCAGGTACCAGGCAAAGTCGCTGATCAGGCAGGCGAGCAAGGCAACCAGGACCACGGCGGTGAGCGGAAGCCTGCCCAGCGAAGACAAAGCGCCGGCCACGACCAGGGTCGGTACGGCCGGCAACGGCAACCCCGCCTGCTCCACCAAAACGTTGATGAAAACCAGCAATAAGCCGTATTCGGCAATCAGTTCGATGATTGCGTGCGTCACCGGAAATCACCTCGGGTCGGATGCACGCATCGTTGGGGTTGGCGGGGGGAAATGCAAGCTGATTAGCGGGGGTATTGCGGCCAAAAATGGGCTGGATATGGAGCACGCGTAGGCTGGGATGAAATCCCAGCATCGCCATGCCCATACATGCTGGGATTGTCATCCCAGCCTACAATTTCATCCCAGCCCGAAGGTCAGGCGTTACTCACACCCGGTTGCGCACCCGCCGTGAGGCTTGGCTTGGCGGCTTCCTCGCCCAGCAGGAAGCGGAAGATCAGACCGCCTGCTGCGCCGCCGAGCAACGGCACTACCCAGAACATCCACAGCTGCTGCAGCGCCCAGGTGCCCTGGAAAATCGCCACGCCCGTGCTACGCGCAGGGTTCACCGAGGTATTGGTGACGGGGATGCTGATCAGGTGGATCAAGGTCAGCGCCAGGCCGATCGCGAGCGGGCCGAAGCCGGCCGGTGCGCGGCGGTCGGTAGCGCCGTGGATCACGATCAGGAACATCGCGGTGAGCACAAACTCGCTCATGATGCAGGCCTGCAACGAATAGCCGCCCGGCGAATGCTCGCCGTAGCCATTGGAAGCAAAACCGCTGGCCGTGGCATCGAACCCCGGCTTGCCGCTGGCGATCACGTATAGCACCGCGGCGGCGGCAATGGCGCCGATCACCTGCGAAACGATGTAAGGCACTACATCCTTGCCGCTGAAGCGTCCGCCGAAGAACAAGCCCACGGTGATGGCCGGATTGAAATGCCCACCGGAAATACCGCCCACGGCATAAGCCATGGTGACCACGGTAAGACCGAATGCCAGCGCCACGCCAGCAAAACCAATACCCAGATTCGGAAAAGCCGCAGCCAGTACCGCGCTGCCACATCCCCCGAACACCAGCCAGAACGTGCCGAAAAATTCCGCGCAAAGTCGTTTGAACATAATCGTCGTCTCCCATGAATGAAACGGCAGCAAGATTGCCGCCAGCGTTTTTCGACGCCTTACGTCCCCTGATTCCCCGCGAGCGCATCCTTAGCTTCCGACGTGGACAGCGCGTAAATACCACGCCCACCGGTTGAATGAAAGACGCCGTTGATATCCACTCTGGGGCGGCATCTCCGGCGCATCGTATTTCCCAAGAGTCCACCGAACATGCATGAATCCGACGAAGCACAGCTCCTGCACAGCTGGCATCGCAATGCCGCGGCCTGGACGCAGGTGGTGCGCGATGCATTGCTTGAAAGCCGGCGGCTGGTTACCGACCAGGCCATCATCGATGCTGTGCTGGAGAGCCGGCCTGCCTCGGTGCTGGACATCGGTTGCGGTGAAGGCTGGCTGGTGCGCGCCCTCGCTGCGCGCGGCATTCGGGCGATGGGTGTCGACGCGGTACCGGCGCTGATCGAGCGCGCGTGCGAAGCAGGTGGACAGTTCGCCGTGGCCCGTTACGAGGACATCATCGCGGGAAAACTGAAGCAACGCGCGGAAGCGCTGGTCTGCAATTTTTCGCTGCTTGGCAAGGCATCTGTGGAACAACTGCTTGCCGCACTGCCATCGCTGTTGGAGGCGAACGGGCGGTTGATGGTGCAGACCGTGCATCCGCTGGCGGCATGCGGCGAGCAGCCTTACGCGGATGGCTGGCGGCTGGAAAACTGGAAGGGTTTCGACGCCACGTTCCCGGCTCCCGCGCCGTGGTATTTCCGCACGCTGGCCAGCTGGATGGCCTTGTTCACCGCTACCGGGTGGTATGTGCGCGAACTGCGCGAGCCCGTGCACCCGCAAACCGGGCGCCCGGCCTCCGTGGTTTTCATCGCCGAACGCCACGGCGTTTTGGAAGGCCGAACGTAAAACGGGATGCGCCACCTTGCAGTGACGCATCCCGTCTGGTTTACAAAGCCGCTGCTTGGCACAACGGCTTTTTGGCGTGGATCAGAGCGCCGCGTCCTTGAGCTTCTTCAGCGGACGGATCTTCACCTTCACGGTGGCGGGCTTAGCAGCGAACCACTGCTCTTCCTTCGTGAAGGGGTTGATGCCCTTGCGCTTCGGCTTGGCCGGCACATTGACAGCGGTGATCTTCAGCAGGCCAGGCAGAGTGAACATGCCGGCGCCCTTCTTGTGGACCGACGCGTGCACCACACCTTCCAGTGCGGACAGAACGCCACGCACGTCCTTCGAAGCGAGGCCGGTGGTTTCTGCCAGGTGAGCAACCAGACCCGACTTGCTCAGTGCATCCTTGATCGGCTTCGGAGCGGCGGCGGCCTTGGACGCCGACTTGCCTTTTGCTGCCTTCTTTGCCATGGACTACCCCATCGTTTATTGAGTTGTTGAAATGTTTGCCTCTCGGCGAGCGAAATGTAGGCGAAATTTTCGCTCTCGCCAACTAGCAACCGCAAAAAAAGCCCAAAAAGATGCTTCCGGCCAGGCTATCCAGCTCAAAACGCCTAGAGAAGCAAGCTTTTTGCCAGCATGAATAGACCAACCGCCAGGATCACAAGGGCAAAAAGCATGCTAAGAACGCCGCGCATGTTGGCCAATTTATGCGCACCCCACGAGCCAAGCCATCCGCCGACGATGCCACCGGCAACGAATTCCCAAGCGACCGGCCAGGCCACCCATCCGGACAAGGCGTAGTTCAAAGCAGCCGTCATGCCGAACGCACCCACGCAGAACAGCGACGTGCCGACCGCCTCGATCATGGACATGCCACTGGCTAACAGCAGTCCCGGCACGATCAGAAAACCGCCGCCAATGCCGAAGAAACCGGCCAATCCACCGGCACCGAAACCGATCACGCCAAGACGCTGGAACATGTCGCGACGCGGCTGGCTTGCGCTGTCGTAGCGATGCCTGCCGCGCATCATCAACGCGGCGATCACCAGCATCAGCAAGGCAAACAGCATCAGCAGGCGCCGACCGTCGATGATCTTGCCCAGGCTCGAACCGAGATAAGCACCGAGCACACCCGCCACCGCAAACACGAAAGCAGCACGCCAACGCACATGGCCCGCACGCGCATGCGGAACCACGTTGGCGAAAGCGTTGAGCGATACCGCCAGCGCACTGGTACCGATCGCCAGATGCGGATCCTTGAGGCCTACCACGTAAAGCAGCAGCGGCATGGCGAGGATCGAACCGCCACCGCCGATCAAGGCGAGCGAAAAGCCGACCAGCGATCCGCATGCCACGGCAAGTAGGTCGTGCGAAAGAAACAAGGCGAACCTCGCGATGGATGGCCGTGGCTAGCGTAACGCGTGGAGGTTTTGGGGGCTGGTACGAAATCTCGCATGGGTAGGTTGGGGTGCGAACCCCAACATCAGCATGCGTGCAAGATCGGGATGTTGAGGTTCGCACCCCAACCTACACGGATTTCCCACTCGCCATCACCCGCCGCGAGGTATCGAGCATTTTGGCAAGCGCATGCATCAATGCGCGTGCATGTCCTGCATATCGCCCTTGTCGTGATCCATGTCCATGTCTTCATCCGGCGGCGCCTTGGCGACGATCTCCTTGTACTGCGCCGGCGTCATGCCATGCAGCTTGCGCACGAAGGCCACGATGCTCCAGATGGTTTGATCGTCATGCGTGGCGCCCCACGCTGGCATCGCGGTCAGCTTGATGCCGTGCTTGATGATCCAGAACGCCTCGCGCGGATCGATGGGCTCCTTGCCGAGCACCGGCGGTTGCGGGTACAGGCCCGCACGCAATTCCGAATGGCTCATGCCCGGCGCCAGATGGCACTCGGTGCACATGGCGGCGTACTGGCCGGCGCCTTTCAGGATCAACACCTGGTCGTCCAGGTTAGGCACGTTGATGGATTGCGCGTGCTGCGCTATCGAGCGTTCTCTTGCCATGCTCAAAAGGCGGTACGTCGCCGGCGAATGCGGCACATCCGCGCCTATGTTGTAGTAACCGGACCAGGCATACACGTAAGCCAGCAAGGCCAGAATCACAAGGACGATAAACGTGCTGATGGCTGTTTTCATGGGGATATTCCCTAAAACCAGAAACGGATGCCGGCCACGAATTGCCGGTCGAACACAGGCTCGCGTTCCATGCGGGCGAACGCGGCCGTGGTGCCGCAGCGGCGAGACCACACTACACCCACATACGGTGCAAATTGCCGCGTTATCTCGTAGCGAAGGCGCAACCCAAGCTGCGTATCCGACACCCCGCTGCCGAGGTTTTGCGCAGGGTCGGCCTTGCTATAGAGATTGATCTCGAACTCCGGCTGCAACATCAGGCGTTGGGTGAAGCGCAAGGTGTACTCCGCGCGCAGGCGTGCGGCAAGGCGGCCTTCGTTGCTGGCATAGCCGGTGGCTTCCAGTTCCAGCCAGTAAGGCGCCAGCCCCTCCACGCCAAACGCCGCCCAATTGCGTTGCGGCCCCACGCCAAGATCGTGGCGGATGCCGAGCTGCGTGCTCCAGAAAGCGGACACCGCATGGCTCCATAACGCTTCCACGTCACCCTGCTCGATGCGCCCACCATTGCCCTCCCCTTCGCTGCGCAGCCATAGTTTGTCGCTGTCATGGCCATACCACGCTTCGGCTTCCCATTGCGGACCATTACCGCCGTAACCGTGCGTGTATTCCAGCTGGTCGACCAGCAGCATGCCGTAGCTGGCACTGTCGTTCATATCCATGTTCTGCATGGCCGGCGACGGCTCGTCGTGATGCGACATCGACAAGGCATCCTGCGCCATGCCGGTGCCAGGCATGACCAGCGCCACGCATGCCAGCCACGCCGCTCTTTTTTTCGGATAGCTACGTGCGTTCATGCCACCGCCACCTCGCGGAACATGCCCGCTTCCATGTGAAACAACATGTGGCAGTGATAAGCCCAGCGCCCGGGATTGTCGGCCGTGACCGCATAACTGATCTGCTGCGCGGGCTGCACGGAAACCGTGTGCTTGCGCACCTGGAAATCGCCATCGGCATTTTCCACCTCGCTCCACATGCCGTGCAGATGGATCGGGTGATGCATCATGGTGTCGTTGATGAGCACGATGCGCAGCCTTTCGCCATGGTTGAAGCGGATCGGCTTGGCATCCGAGAACTTCACGCCGTCGAACGACCACATGTAACGCTCCATGTTGCCGGTGAGGCGCAGTGTGATATCGCGCTCCGGCTCGCGTTGGTCGATCGAGCCGCCGATCGTGTGCAGATCGGCATAGGTCAGCACACGCCGGCCGTTGTTGCGCAGGCCCACGCCGGGATCGTCCAGGCTGGTACGTGGCGTGGCTACGCGCATGTCAACGCTGGAGCCGGTTTTCAGCTTGGCTGGAGGCTGATCGTGCATGGCCATGCCCGGCATGTCTTGCATATGATCCATGCCCTGCATGTCGTGGTGTGCGTGATCACCGTGCGATGACATGTCACCCATCATGTCCTGCATGCTCAGCCACACGCGCGCGTCCATCGCCGGCACGTCGCCTTCCATGCCCGCACGCGGCGCCAGCGTGCCGCGAGCGTAGCCACTGCGATCGATGCTTTGCGCGAAGACGGTGTACGCGCGGTCTTCTTGCGGCTCCACGATCACGTCGTAGGTTTCGGCGGGAGTGATGCGGAATTCATCGACCGGCACCGGCGCCACATCCTGCCCGTCGGCACTGACCACAGTCATTTTCAGGCCGGGAATGCGCACGTCGAAGATCGTCATGCCCGAGCCGTTGATGATGCGCAACCGCACTTTTTCGCCAGGGCGGAACAGACCGGTCCAATTGCCGGCAGGTGGCTGTCCGTTCATCAGGTACGTATAGGTGTAGGCGGTAACGTCGCTGAGATCGGACGGGTTCATGCGCATCGCATTCCACATGCGGCGCTTGGCGAACGCTTCGCGCAGGCCCATGTGTTGCGCGTCGCGGATCAGGTCCGCCACGGTGGGCTGGGCGGTGTTGTAGTAGTCGCTGCTTTTCTTCAGGCGCGCATAGATGCTGGCGGGGTCATCATCGCTCCAATCATTGAGCACGATGACGTGATCGCGATCGGCGGCGAAACGCTCGCTGCCGGCGGGATCGATGATCAGCGCGCCGAGCAAACCGGTTTGTTCCTGATAGCCCGAATGTGCGTGATACCAGTACGTGCCGGATTGCCGTACTTTGAAGTGATAGACGAAGGTTTCGCCCGGCGCGATGCCGTCGAAACTGATGCCCGGCACGCCATCCATGTCGAACGGCAGAATGATGCCGTGCCAGTGGATGGAGGTTGGCACGCGCAACCGGTTGGTGACGCGCAAGCGAACCTGGCTGCCTTCTTTCCAGCGCAGAACCGGCCCTGGCAGGCTGCCGTTGACGGTGGTGGCGATGCTGCGCGTGCCGGTGACGTTCACCGGCATCTCGCCGACACTCAAGGCGAAGTCCGTGCCGGTAAGCACTGGGGGGTTGGCAACGGCCGCGCCTGCAGGCCGCAGCACGCCCAGCGCAGCCGCAGCGCCGCCCACGGCAAGGCCCTGGACGAATCGCCGCCGCGCCACGTCGACCGCTGGCGGCGGGTAATACCTGTTCATGTGATGACTCCCAAGCGAAACAAAACGGCCCGGCACGTCGCCAGGCGATGGCATCAACGCCGTCAGGCCGCCGGTGGTCGCAAGGGAGGAGTGAGTTGAAGCGTGGGTGCAGCGATGCCGCGCAGCGGAATCCGCAGTGCAGCCAATCGCGCCGGGTCATGCAGCGCAGGCACGCCAGGAAGCAGCGCCGCGCCGCACATCGCATCGCAATGACACGTCACATGCGCGGTGTTGCCGCAGCAGTGATCGGAGTGATGGCCATCCGTTGCCGAGGCGTCGGCATGCATGGCGTGATCCATCATCATCGACGCCATGCCTGCTGCGTTGTTGCTTTCGCCATTCATCGCATGCGCCGAAACGGCAGGCAGGGATATCGCCATCAGCAACCACGCGAGCATGGCCGTCACGCGCAGAAGGCGCGAGTTGGCGAAGCGGCGTAGCGAGAACGCTGGGGACATGGGTGCAAGCTTAGGGTCGGTGCGTTTGTGACTGCAACTCTGGAGTAGGTCCAGGTTTTCGCGTGGGTCGCTTATGTAGATACCGTCTTGCTCGTCAAGCTTTAACCGGCCAATCTTTCGCATAGGGTTGGCCGGAACGAACAACACCAAAGCATAAGTGCACTAACTTGCGCATGGCGGCGCCGATGGCGGCCATTTTGGTTTTGCCACGGGCGAGCAAGCGCTCATAGAGCGCTTTGATGTGCGGATTATGCTGCTTGGCCACCACGGCAGGCAGGTAAAGCAAGCCGCGGATGTGGGCGGGCCCGGCTTTAGATAGCCGAGCGGGAGCGCGCACGGACGTACCCGATTTCCATTCCACCGGAATCAATCCGAGGTAGGCCGCCAACTGTTCGGCCGACTTAAAGCGCGCGTCGCCCAAAAGCGCAGTAAAGCGATCCGCGACCCGATCGCCCACCCCGGGGATGGTGTGCAGCAACGCATGCTTGTCGCGCAGATCAGGATCATCGTCGATGTGTTCAGAGGTGGCCTTCTGGAGTTGTCGCTGCTGCTCGTGGAGGTGCTGAAGGCTGGAGCGGATCGAGGCGAGCACCGGCTCAGGAGCCTTGCTCAGCACGGCCTGATCCAGGCGGTTTTGCTCGCGCTGGATATCCTGGGCGATGGCGTCCCGGCGCGCCAGCAGCGCATGCAGGTGGCGGACCGCCGCACTGGGCGGCTGCCATGGCTCAGGGCAACGCTCTTTGCCGAAGCGCGCAAGCATCAACGCATCCGTCGCATCGTTCTTGCTGAGCACGCCCAGGCTTTGAACGTAGCGGCGCAGATGCAGCGGGTTGACTAGCGATACCCGGATGCCCGCATCGCTCAACGCCAAGGCTGCCGCCTCGTGATAGACGCCGGTGGGCTCCATCACCACGTGGACCCGCGCGGTGCTAACCGCTTGCTTGGCTAACCAGGCCAGTAATGCCTTGACGCCGCTGGGCGTGTTCTCAAGCGATTTGGACTTGCGTTTGCCGGTTTGAGTCTTCAGCAGCAAACAGTCGAGCTTGGCTTTGGAAACATCAATTCCTAAATAGAAATCCATGAATGCCTCTTGGTTTACTGACATCAACCGTCACACCCAATTGCCTTGTACATGCAGGGTCTTTGCCCTTGGATACCGTCCAGTGTCGATGAGGTGTGCAAGTGGGCTAGAGGGCTTTATCTACGCCGCAAGGTTGGCCCTTAAGGCTGGGAGCGAGCTTCCTCTAAGCCATGTGACGGTAGCTGGCCGCCACAAAAACAAGATACAAGGCTGGGATG
>NZ_DATEJY010000107.1:0-38308 GCF_035277725.1 Dyella sp.
TTTTTTCCCAGCAAATTCAAAGCTAGCGACTCGTCGCCCCGGCGAACGCCGGGGTCCAGTGCCTTTGAGTATCCGCAAGTCGCTAGGTCCCGGCTTTCGCCGGGACGACGAGCTTTTTAGCCATTTCGCTTAAACAAGCAAGACTTTCCCCGGACAACGACGAGCTTTCGCCGGGATGACGAGGGGAACATTCCCGGCAGTTGAAAGCCCTGAGATTCAAAGCATGGCCGATGCTCTGCCTGCACTCGCCCTCGTGGCAAACAGACAAGCATTATGTTTTCCACCAAACGCCTTTGCTAAAGCACAAAGTGCGACCGTTTTTCACTTCTTACATGGCCGGCTTGTATGCAATCTTCGACGCAGTGACTTAGGGCTTGAACGCCTGCAGGAGGGGAAATGTTGATCGCGCGCACGATGGATATTCGGCACAGTCTTGCCCGGATCACGGAGGCGCGGCGCAACAGTACACGCAGGCTGGTGTCTTATGGACTCGGCGCGCTACTGCTGGCAACGTCGTTGACCAGCGCGGCAGTTGCCAAGAATGCCCCGCTTGTCCTGCAGCGAAATGGAAGAACCATTTCGCTTGAACCTTACGCTCCCAATATTCTGCGCGTAACGATAAGCGTCGACCGCACGGCCGCTACGGCAGCACCCGGCTACGGGTTTGTGGCGAAGCCATCGGAGCAGGGTTGGTCATACACGCGCGATGCGACCGGCGAGGAAATTATTCGCTCGGCGAAAATGATTGTGCGCATCGCCCCCGCAGAGCTCACGAAAGACCAACAGCCGCAGCGCATGCCTTTGGACGCGTTGAACAATCAACTGCGCGAAAAATACTTCGGCGGCCCGCATGCAGGCGGTCCTCACGATGACGCATTGCAGGTCAGCACGGCCGACGGCAAGACGCTGCTGCACATGCGCACGTGGACGATGATGCCGGAGCGGCCAGATGCTGCGCAGAAGGACGGCGCAGAGAGCTACCGCATAGCCGCCACCTTCGACTCGCCCGCCAACGAGCACTACTACGGACTCGGGCAACAGCAGAAAGGTTGGATGGATTTACGCGATCGCGAGATCCGCTGCTGGCACGATTACGGCGCCGTGGGTGGCGAGAGCGTCTGCGTTCCCTTCATGGTATCCAGCCTCGGCTACGGCCTTGTCTGGGACAACCCCTCGAAAACGACGATCGATCTCGGTTTCAACGGCCAGAACATGTGGTCGTCGGAGGTAGGCGACCGCGTCTCGTATTTCATCATCGCCGGAGACAGCACCGACGACATTTACGCGGGCTACCGCCTGTTGACGGGCGTGACGCACATGCTGCCCAAGACGGCCTATGGCTATATCCAAAGCAAGGCGATCTACCCGACCCAGGCGCAGGTGTTGGAAGTTGCCAACGAGTACCGGCAAAAAAATCTACCGCTGGGCGTGATGGTGGTGGATTTTCTCAACATGACCGAGCAAGGCAATCTGGATCTTGATCCGGCGCGCTGGCCGGATCCCGCCGCGATGAATCACCAGCTGCATGCAATGGGTGTGGACACGCTGCTGAGCGTGTGGCCGCATTTCTCGAAAGGAACGCTGTTTTACGACATGCTGGCGAGCAAAGGCTGGCTGGTCCATACGCCGGATGGCAAGCCGGATTCAGGATGGTACAAGGCCGTCATCGGGCCAAACATCGACACCACCAATCCAGAGGCGGCGAAATGGTTCTGGGAAAAAATCCGCGATCGTTACATCAAGCCGTACGGCTTCGATTATCTATGGCTGGATGAAACAGAACCGGATATCGATCCGGCCAAGGATGTGTTCTGGATCGGCTCCGGCACGCGCTTCTATAACGTGTACCCGCTGTTCCATACCGCTTCGGTATACGAAGGATTTCGGCGCGACTTCGGCGACAGCCGCCGGGTGATGATCCTGGCGCGCGCGGCATACCTGGGCGCCCAACGCAACGGCACTGTGTTCTGGTCGAGCGATATCGTATCGACGTGGGACATGCTCAAGCGCTCGATTCCCGCCGGGCTCAATTTCACGGCAACCGGGTTGCCGTACTGGGATACCGATATCGCCGGCTTCTTTTCGCCGGTCATCCCCGCCGATTACCACGCCGCGCATAAACCTTTGGTCGATGGCTCCGACGTGCGCGGCACCATCGGCAACTATGAGGACTACCCCGAACTCTTCGTGCGCTGGTTTGAATGGGGCGTCTTTCAGCCGGTCATGCGCGCGCACGGCGAAAGAAATCACAACGAAGTGTGGTCCTACGGCAAGCAGGCCGAACCGATCCTGGCCAAATACCTGAAGCTTCGCTATCAGCTTCTGCCCTACACTTACTCGGCGGCCTACCGCAGCTACCAGACTGGTGCGCCGTACATGCGTGCGCTGTTCATGGATTTTCCCCACGATCCGAAGGTGGCGAACATCCCCGATGAATACATGTACGGGCCCGCGTTCCTGGTCGCGCCCGTCACCGAGCAAGGCGCCACTCATCGTATGGTCTATCTGCCTGCAGGCTGCGATTGGTACAACTACTGGACCAACGAACGGCTGCATGGCGGCCAGACGATCGAGGTGGATGCGCCCATCGATACGCTGCCGTTGTTCGTCAAAGCTGGCAGCATCGTGCCGATGGGATCGGATGACAGCACGGCCGGACAAACGCAGAAAATCATCACCGTAAAGGTGTATCCGGGCGCCGATGGCAGCTTTGCGCTCTTCCAGGATGACGGGAAGACCTACGGCTACGAGCACGGCAACTATTCGCTCACCACGCTGACGTGGAATGACGCGGCTCATCGGCTGACGCATGTGGGGGCCCCTGCCTGGCAGGGGCCAGATGCGTCTGTCGTGACCGTCGTCGGCAGTTCTGCGAACGGTCCATGATTCGTGATGCGTCGCGCCTGGAGAGTGTCTTTACGTCGACGCTAAATTCCCACGCTGCAACGGCAGCCACAACGTAAACCGCGTGCCGGTTTCTCCCGACACCCAGTTAACTCGTCCTTCGATGGCCTGCGCGCGGCGTTGCTGATTCTGCAAACCGCGCCCGCTACCACGCCAAAGAGTAGCTGCCACATCGAAGCCCTGGCCGTTGTCTTCAATCATGACTTGCACGCCAGCGCCCTCGGCGGCCGTAGCCACTCGAATCACGGTGGCGCGCGTATGGCGCAAGGTGTTCGCCACGCTTTCCTGGACAATGCGCAGGATGTTCAACGCGCTTGACGGGTCCAGCCAGTCCAGCGCGGGCAACTCCTTCACGTCCCAGATCAACGCAACGTTGGCGCTTTCCATGCGTGGCTCCAGGCGGAAACGCAGGGTCGCCAGCAACAGCAAGAGATCCGCTTCGACGGGTTCCATCGAATCGATCGCCAGCTTCAGATCGTCCATGCAATCTTTGAGCAGCTGCGATACCTCGATATCGCGCATGCGCCCCTGCTCCACCGAGCGGATGGCGCTGATCAGCGTGGAACCGAGGCCGTCATGCATATCCTGCATCAGGCGCTGGCGCTCGTCGCTCAACAACTGGCGTTGCTCGATCTCGCGCAGGCGTTGATGGCTTTCGTCCAGCTCAGCCTCACGCAAACGCAGGCGTTCGGCCAGGCTGGCGTTGAGCTGTTCCACCTCCTCGATGGCATTGACGTAGCGCCGGTACATCAGGCTGCTGAAGATGCCGAACGTGATGGCATTGGTGTACTCCCCGAAATACCAGCCTTCCGGGCTGACGAAATTGTTCTGCAGCAACCAATCCGATACGCCCAGCAAGGTGCATATGCCGACACCGATCGCCACCAGCATTCCTTCGTTGGAACGGCGCCACGCATTGACGCCACCCACCCATGCAACGGAAGCGCCCATGAGCGCCGCAATCGGATAAATCAGCGGCGTAACTTTGGGGGTATTGGGCAGCACCGCCAACATTGGCAAAGTCAGCAACCCAACCATGCCCGCAACGCCGACCAGCGCACGGGTGAACCAAATGAGTTGACGGCCATGCAACTGCCGTAGAAAGAAGTGCACCACGACAACCAGCCACAACAGCGAATTGACCGTCAGCCACGCAAACCAGTCGTTGGCGATCGGCACGCCCATATAAAAATGCAGGCTGCGCAGGAACGAGGTAACAGCGAGGTTGAAAAACAATAGATAGCTTGTTTCGTGGCGACGCCTGAACCACACAAACAGCGCAAAGATACCGACGGTCAAGAACGCCATGCTCAATATCGCTGGCAATTCCTTTTGCAGCCATTGCCGCAGGTGGTAGCGCACCTTCAGCGTATCGACCGGGCCCAGCCATAGCGAGGACACCGCGACACGCGTGCCTTGGGTGTGCTCAAGACGAATAAGGATCTCGCTCACCGGTGCGCTGCCAGCATGCCGGTCCAGCACCAACCACAACGGGGTGCGCGTACCGTTCCACAGCGGTCCTTGTTCCTGTGCGCGATGTACCAGCCGGCCGTTGACATAGACGGCGATGGTGCCATCCGTCTTGATGCGCGCGGCATAGAGCGCCAACGGCCCGGATGAGTCGGGCAAAGCAGGCACGGAAAGCCTGAGCCACGTAGTGAGCGTGGTGTTTGTTTTCGCGCTTGCCTGACGCAACAAGGCAATGGGCGGAGCCAGCGGCAACGCAGCGCGCTGCCAGGTGTTCGGCAAGAACGTGCTATCCAGCGTGGGCAGCGGCGCAGCGAAACCCCGTGCCTCGTCAACCTGCCAATCCACTTGCGTCAAATGCAGGCTTGCCGCCGATGACTGTTTACTGCCGGCCCCCGAATAAAAGAGGCCCACGATAACCAGCAACAGCAGGGAGAGCACCAACACCGCGTTGGCGAGAAAAGAGGTAGGGCGGTATTTCATGCCGTGCCTGGATCGCGTTGGCTAGTCATTCAACAGCCCCAGGCTTCTGGCTTCATAGATGGCTTGCGCCTTGGAGGTCACCTTCAGCTTGGTATAGATGCGCCGCACGAAGCTGCGCACCGTAAAGGGCGACAGCTGCATCAACTTGGCGATCTCGTTGGCGGTAAATCCCTTGGTGATGAGTTCCAGCACTTCTTTCTCGCGCGGCGTCAGCAGCTGCGGTGTTTCGTCCGGCGTGATCGGCTGACTTTCGCTCCCTGCTCCGATCTGCCGAAACCGTGCCAGCACCTGTCGCGCAATGATGGGGCTGATCGGGCTACCGCCACTGGCCACGCTGCGGACTTCGTCGACGATTTTCGCGGGGGAGCTGTCCTTCAACAGATAGCCCGATGCGCCGGCCTCGATCGAACGGATCACATGGGTTTCGTCGCCGAAGTTGGTACTGACCATCACGCTGCAGCTGCTCCACTGCTGCACGGCGGCCTTGATGACGTCAATGCCGGAGCCATCCGGCAGGCCAAGATCCACCAGCAGCACATCCGCCGGCGCACCCTGCAACAGCTTCAACCCTTCGGCGCGCGTGCCGGCGGTGCCGGCCAGCCGGATGTCCTGTGCACTCGCTATGGCCTCGCTCAAGGCGTGTCTGAAACCCAGGTCATCTTCCACGATGGCCACGTGAATCAAAGGCGGAGTGTGGCCTGTGGCCGGTGATTGCATGAAAAATCCAGGATCCCCAATAGAACGTCATTGTGTAACGTGAAAGGCGGCGCGCATATAGCGTGATTGTTCTACAGACAGCCTTACGCGCATGCCCCGATACCCTGATCGCCGGATGCGGCCATAACTTTAGCATTCGCCCCGGCATGCGCCACACAGCACTCCTCCATGCGCACCTCGCACGGAATCGCCATGGAACGGCGCTGCGCCTGTAGCGTCTTTGTTCTACAGACAGCCATGGGCACTGCCCTCACGATACCCGGCCATGGCCGAACGCTCCCGCGCGGATGTCTGTGCAGCCTCGATCGCTTGGGTCCAGATGGCCTGCTGCAAGGGTGCGTAGCCGCCACTGACTAACGCTCTATTGCTATCCACAGGGGGATACATGGATCGCCGCATCCACTTCATCTCGGGCCTGCCCAGGTCCGGGTCTACGCTGCTGTCTGCCTTGTTGCAGCAGAACCCGCGCTTCCATGCCGGCATGAGCAGTCCGGTGGCCGGGATGGTCACCACCATGCTGGGCGAACTCAGCGGGCGCAACGAGTTTTCGGTTTTCATCAACGATGCGCAGCGCCAACGCATCTTGCGCGGCCTGTTCGCCAACTATTACGACGACGAGGTCCACGCCGATGTGGTGTTCGACACCAACCGGGCGTGGTGCAGCAGGCTTGGCGCGCTGAAAACCCTGTTTCCCGATGCACGCGTCATCGCCTGCGTGCGGGACACGGCGTGGATCGTCGACAGCATCGAGCGGCTGGTGCGCAACAACGCATTCCAGCCTTCTTCGATTTTCAACTATCAGCCCGGCGGCACGGTGTATTCGCGCACCGAAGGCCTGGTCAATGGCGATGGCATGGTTGGCTATGCCTACAACGCGCTGAAAGAAGCGTATTTCGGTGAAGACAGCAGCAACCTGATGCTGTTGCAGTACGACACGCTCGTCAGCGATCCCGCGCGCGCACTGGCCGCGGTGTACGACTTCATCGACGAGCCCCGCTACGCGCACAACTACAAGCACATCAGCTTCGACGACAAGGGCTTCGACCAGCGTGCCGGCACGCCGGGCCTGCATCACGTGCGCTCGCAGGTGGACGCCAAGCCACGGCAAACCATTTTGCCGCCGGATCTGTTCCGCCGCTTCGAGAACGATCCGTTCTGGCGCGATCCGCAGCTCAATCCGCGCGGCGTGCGCATCGTTTGATTCCAAACGACAGCGCGGCATTCCAACACATCAACAAACGACGCGCCGACCCGCGTCGCCATCCATGACAGGGGCAACACCGTGAATCGTATCTACCGTTTGGTCTGGAACCGTGCCCTGGGCACCGTGCAGGTGGCCTCCGAACTTGCCTGTGCACCGCGCGGCGGCGCGCAAGGCACGGCGGACACGCAGCCGCTGCGCAGCCACGCACTGGCAATGGCTTGCGCCGCCGCGTTGGGCCTGACGTTGTCGCTCATTCCAGCCGTATCGAGCGCCAGTTGCGCCCCTACCGTCATCGCATCGGTGACAGGGACAGCCGGAACGGCGGGTACCGACGGTACAAGCGCCGCCCCCAACGGCCATGCCGGAGGGGATGGCACCGGTGGTGGCGATGCCACAACAGTTGGCTCCACTTTTTATTGCGTCGATGTCGGTAACCAGGTTGTTGGTGGCACCGGCGGCACTGGCGGCTATGGCGGCGATGGCATGGCGGCTAGCGGAAGGCCGAGCTTTGGCGGTAACGGAGGCAACGGTGGTGCGGGCGGCTACGGCATCCGGGGCACGGGAGCTTTTCAGCTGGGCAACTACGGCAGTATCGCCGGCGGCGCCGGCGGTAACGGGGGCATCGCCGGAGAAGCGTCTGTTGCCGGCGGTGACGGCGCCTACAGCGGCAATGGGGGTAAAGGCGGCGCGGGAGGTACGGCGGTCGGTGGTACTGGCTTCATCCTCAACAACTTCTCCACCGGCGTCATTACCGGCGGTGCCGGCGGCACCGGTGGGCGTGGCGGCTTCCGCGCTGGCACCTTTTGGGGCGAGGCAGGCCCAGGTGGGCAAGGCGGCGCTGCCATCAACAGCCATGGCGCCAGCCACATCAGCAATAGCGGCAGCATCGTTGGTGGCGCGGGTGGCGCCAGCGGCATGGACTACCACGGAAACGAGCGCGGAGGCAGCGGCGGCGCGGGGGTTGCCGGCGACGGATTCATGCTCGACAACACGGCCAGCATTGCCGGTGGCGCCGGTGGTGCGGGTGGCGTTGCCTATCTCGGGGGAACCTCCGGCAGCGGCGGCAACGGTGGCGACGGCATTCTTGGCAGCAACCTGACGATAACCAACAGCGGCAGCATCAGCGGCGGCCAGGCCGGGGCGGCCGGACCTGCCGTCGTTGCGAACAGCATCAAGGCTGGCCAACCCGGCAACAGTGGCGATGCCGTGCATTTCACCGGCGGCACCAGCACGCTCACGCTCAATAGCGGATCGGTGTTGAACGGCGTGGTGGAGATCGACAGCGGCAGTACCGCCACCCTCTACGCGAATGCCGCCGGCCTGGATCTCAACGGCGGCTCGCTCGGCAGCAACGCGTTGCTGGTCAACGGCACCGCCAATATCAACGTCAATGCACCAAGCTTCGCCGTCTCTGGAAATATCAACGGCAGCGGCGCGCTCAACATCGCAGGTGGCGCGATCACATTGGGCACGGTGAGCGTTGGCGGGTTGACCAGCAGCGCATCGACCACGCTCAACGACAACGTCACCACCAGCGGTGGCGGTCAGACCTACAACTCACCTGTCACGTTAGGCGCAGCCATCACGACCAGCGACACGCAGGGTGGCAGCATTCGTTTCAACACGATCAATGGGCCGTACGATCTCATCGTCGACACCACGGGCAACATCCTTTTCAACAGCCAGATAGGTGCCAGCCAAGCACTGAACAGTCTGACCGCGAACGACGCGAGCCAGATCACGCTCAATGGCAACGTCTCCACGGTCGGCAACCAGTCGTATGGCGGACCCGTCATGCTGAGCGGCAGCGTTACATCGCATGCGTCGACCGGCAATGTTGAATTCAAATCGACCGTCGACGGCGCATTCGTACTGGACGTCAATGCAAGCGGCACGACCACGTTCGATCAGGCCGTGGGCAGCCAGACCCGGCTAAAGAGCCTCGTCACGGAAAGCAGCGGCAACACCGTCCTAGGCGCGGACATTGCGACGAGCGGCGGCGGCCAGGGTTTCGGCAATGCGGTAAGCATCACCAACGATATAACGCTCAGCGACGATCAATCCGGCAACATCAGCTTCGACTCGACGATCGATGGTGCCCATGACCTGACGATCGCGACAGCTGGGATGACCAGCTTCCAAGGTGCCATCGGTGCCACCCAGGCGTTGAACAACATCACCGTTACCAGCGCCGGCATCCCGCTTTACCAATCGTGGAACATCAACGGTACCGCTACGCTCAACAGCAGTGGCGGCATCGACGAAATGCCCGGTGCCGCGCTCTCCGCCAGCTTGCTGACCGGCAGTTCGACCAACGAAACCCATCTGGACACCAGCACTAACGCCATCGCGAGCATCGGTCCGTTCACTGCCAACGGCTTCACGCTGGTCAACAGCGAAAGCGTGCTCGTGCTCAACGGTTCCACGCTCGACGGCGGCGCAGGTGGCGTATCGCTCGCCACCACCAACGGCAATATCTATGTCTACCAAGGCGCCACGGTCACCGGCGCCAACATCAATCTTTCTCCCGCTGGCTTTACCGACCTGTTCGGTACGCTGAGCACATCGGGAACCATGACCTCGAACAATGGCCTGCAAGTTGAAACGGGAAGCGCGATTCTCGGCAACATCGCCAACAACGGCGGCATCACCTTCGTCAACAGCGACAGCATGTCGCTGGCTGGCATCATCTCCGGTAGCGGCGACCTGACTGCACAAGGCAGCGGCAACGTCGATCTCCAGGGCATCAATACCTACACCGGCGCCACCACCCTCAACAGCGGCAAACTTACGCTGTCGGGCAATGGCAGCATTGCCACGTCCAGCTACGTGTTGGTCGGCAGCGCTGGCACGCTGGATATCTCGGGCACCAACAACGGCGCGTCGATCACCACGCTCGCCGGCAGCGGCAAGGTGGTGCTCGGCAATCAAACCCTGACACTCACCGATGCCATGGACACCTACAAAGGCATCATGAGCGGCACCGGTGGTTTCGCACTGACCGGCGGCGCGGAGGTCTTCACCGGTACCAACACGTATACCGGCGGCACCACCATCAACGGCGGCAGTCTGCAACTGGGAAGTGGCGGTACCGCAGGTTCGATCACGGGCGATGTGGTCGATAACGGCAGTCTCATTTTTAATCGTCTCGATGCCACCAGCTTCGGCGGCAACATGTCCGGCAACGGCGTACTGGTGCAGCAGGGCGCGGGCACACTGACCCTTACCGGCAGCAACCATTTCAGCGGCGGCACCCAGATCAACCACGGAGGGATCGCGATAAGCAACGGCAATGCATTGGGTAGCGGCCGCGTAAACATGGCGGCAAGCACCCAGCTTATCTTTGGCGCGGACGGATTGACGCTGGCCAACAACTTCAGCGTAAAGGGCACGGCAAGCATCGACGTCGCCAATGGCCAGGGCGCCACGCTGAGCGGCGTTATCGGCAATGGCACCAGCGCCGGCAGCTTGCAGAAGATAGACGGCGGCACGCTGGCTCTCACCGGCGTGAACACGTATACCGGCGGCACGATGATCAGCGGTGGAACTTTGTCGGTATCCAGCGACAACAATCTCGGCGCCAGTACGGGTGCCTTGGTACTGAACGGCGGCACGCTGCAAATCAACGGGGATACGTTCAACAGCACCACCCGCGCGATCAGTCTTACCGCGCTTGGTAGCGGCCTTGACATCGCTGATGCTGCCAACACGTTTACGCTGAACCAAGCGATCTCCGGCAGTGGCGGTCTTGTTCTGTCCGGTGCGGGCACCTTGGTGCTTACCGGCGCCAATACGTACGGCGGCGCCACCACGATCAACAGCGCCAGTACGTTGCAACTCGGCGACGGCGGTTCGATCGCTCATGGCATTGCCGACAACGGCACGCTCGTGTTCAATCACAGCGATGCGTTGAATGCCGGCAATGTAATTTCCGGCAACGGAAGTTTGATTCAACAAGGTTCTGGCAGCGTGACTTTGAGCGGCGACGACAGCGCGTTCACTGGCACCACCATAGTGGCGAACGGCAGCCTGTTCGTAGGCAGCTTGACCAGCAATACCACGCTGGGCGGCAATGTCGTCGTCAACAGCGGTGCCATGCTCGGCGGTTTCGGCAGCATCGGCGGCAACGTCAGCCTGCAAAGCGGCGCTATCATCACCCCGAGTGACTCAAGCGGCACGCTGACGGTGAACGGCAACTTCACCGCCGCGCAAGGCACTGTGTTGAACGAGACCTACGGCACTCCTGGCGCAACCTTGCGGACCTTTGGCAGCGGCAGCAGTTTGCGCGTCGGCGGCGATCTCGCGCTCAACGGTGTCACGCTCAACATCAACAACGCCGGCAACATGGGTGGCGGCATCTATAACGTGCTCACCTATGGCGGCAACTTGAGCGAAAGCAACGGCGGCCTCTCGCTGGGCAGCACGCCAGCCGGTCACACGGTGTCACTGCAGAACCTCACCGCCAGCAAGCAGATCAATCTGATCGACACCACCGGCCTCACGCTCACCATGTGGAATGCGAATAGCCAGGCTTCGGCGACACAGATGGGTGGCGGCAGCGGCACGTGGTCCGCCACCTCGCCGATGTGGACCAATAGCGACGGCAGTGCACCGAACTCGGCCATGCAGCCGCAGCCGGGGTTTGCCATCTTCGGTGGCACGCCGGGCACGGTAACGGTTGATGCCAGTGCCGGCACGGTCAGCGCTACCGGCATGCAATTTTTTACCAACGGCTATGTGTTGAATGGCGATGCGCTGACCCTGATTGCACCGAGCGGCAGCAATCCAGTCATTATCAATGTGGGCGATGGCACCACTGCCAGCGCCAGCACGACAGCAACCATCAACAACGTACTGACGGGTAACTCGGGCCTGGTCAAGACGGATTACGGCACGCTGCTTCTGGGCGGTGTCAACACTTATTCCGGCAACACCATCATCCAGCAAGGCACACTGGCACTCGCCGGCGACGGCAGCATTGCCAACACGAATTATGTGGAAGTGGATGGCGGCGCCAGCTTCGACATCAGCAACGCAGCGCAAGGCATCTCGATTCCATGGCTGCAAGGCAGCGGTAACGTGAATCTGGGCAGCCAGGTGCTTACGTTGACCAGCGCAGGCCGATTCGACGGCGTTATCGATGGTTCCGGCGGGCTCACCCTTGCCAACGGTGTAACGCAGCTTAGTGGCGTCAACACCTACAGCGGCATCACCACGATCGGTGCCGGCGGCGAACTCGATCTGTTGGGCAACGGCAGTATTGCCAATAGCACCGTCGACGTTCTCACCGGTGGCAGCTTCAGCATCGCGAGCACCAACAGCGGCGCATCGATCAGTTCATTGCAAGGTAGCGGCAGCGTCAACGTAGGCAGCTCCACGCAAACGCTGACACTTGGCAATGCGACTGATACGTTCAACGGTGTACTCAGCGGCTTTGGCGCGCTCACGCTTTCCAGTGGCACGGAAACACTCACCGGCACCAACACATATCAGGGTCTCACGACCATCAACTCGGGCACGCTGGCGCTGTTGGGCAACGGCAGCATCGCCAGCTCCAGTGGCGTGACGATCAACAGTGGCGGCACGCTGGATATCAGCGGCAGCAGCGGCGCCTCGATCACGACGCTGACGGGCAATGGCAACGTCAATCTGGGCGCGCAGACGCTTACCCTGACGAATGCCAACGGCGGCACGTTCAATGGCGCCATCAACGGCAGCGGCAACTTGACGCTGAACAGTGGCGACCTGACGCTCTCCGGCAACAATGCGTACACCGGCATCACCACCATCGGTAACGGGGCCACCTTGACGGATGCGTCGGCGCAGGCGCTGACCAGCACGACGGCCTTCCATCTAAATGGTGGCGTGCTGGGTGTGTCGAATACCAACTTTACGACCTCCGCCTCGGTGGCGCTTGGCGCGGGCGGCGGCCTGCTCTCCGTCAACGGGTCCAATACGCTGGAACTGGATGGCGTGATCAGCGGTGGCGTCGGCGGCCTCAGTTTTCTCGGCATCAACGGCGGCACCCTGATATTGACCAACACCAACAACAGCTACCAGGGCGGCACGCACATCGACAACGTGTTCGGCGGCACAACCGTTGTCGAGGTCAAGGCGACCGGTGCCCTCGGCAGCGGAGACGTTACAGTCGGCGCATCCAGCGCACTCGACTTCATTGGTCATGGCAGCACGATCGTCAGTGCAGGCTCGCGCACGATCAACGTGGCTGGCACCGCATCGATCAGCTTCGGCAACAGTTCGTCGCTGGGGTCGTCTGTCGTCAACATGGCCGCCGGCTCGGCGGGCACTCTCGGCGGCGCTGACATCGGCAGCGCCCATCTCAACAATGCCGGCATGGTGATCGTGTCGGATGCCACCGCCGGCAACGCGGTGCTGACCAATCTCGGTGGCAGCACCACGCCCAGCGGGAGCCAGATCGGCGATCCATTCAGCTATACGGGCGGTGTGCTTGGACTCTTCGGCAACAGCGATCTGGCCAACACCGCGGTGGTAAACAACGCCGGCAGCGCCGTATTTATTACCGGCGTTCCCGGTGATGCCGCGACGATCTCCATTGGCTCGCTCTCCGGCGGCGGCAACATCCTGCTTGGCAGCAACGACGACGCCAATGGCAACAACATCCCGCTCACCCTGACGCTTGGCGCGCTGAACCGGGATGACACCATCAGCGGCATCATTGACGACACCGCGTTCGCTGGGCAAAGCATGAACGATGGTTTGACCAAGATCGGCACCGGCACGCTGACGTTGACGGGCGCCAACAACTACAGTGGCGTGACCACGATCAGCAACGGCAGCTTGCAGATCGGCAGCGGCGGCACGACCGGCTCGGTGATCAGCGACATCGTCGACAACGCCACGCTGATATTCAATCGCAGCGATGCGGTGAGTTATGGCGGCTCGATCTCCGGCAACGGCGCCCTCATGCAACAAGGCTCCGGCACCTTGACGCTGGACGGCAACAACAGCGCTTTCACCGGTACCACCACCGTGGTCAACGGCAGCCTGATCGTGGGCAGTACCGTGGGCAACACGGCGGTGCTGGGCGGCAACGTGATCGTCGACAACGGCGCAACACTGAGCGGCCTCGGCACCATCGGTGGCGACGTCAACGTGCAATCCGGCGGCATCGTCACGCCCGGCACCGCGTTCGGCGTGCTGGGCGTCAATGGCAACTTCACCGCTGCGCAGAACAGCGTGCTGAACGAATCGTTCGGCGCGCCCACCGCGAACTTCCACAGCTATGGCAACAGCACCAGCGTCGTGGTGGGCGGCGATCTTACGCTCGATGGCATGACGCTCAATGTCACCGATGCCGGCGGCATGGGGCCGGGCATCTATAACGTGTTCACTTATATCGGCGCGTTGAACGAAAGCAACGGCGGCATCACGCTGGGCAGCACGCCGGCCGGCCAGACGCTGCAATTGCAGAACCTCACGGCAAGCAAGCAGATCAACCTGATCGACACCAGCGGCCTCACGCTCGATGTGTGGAACGCGAATGGCCAGGCCACGAGCAGCCAGATGGGTGGTGGCAGTGGCACCTGGTCGGTCACGTCACAAATGTGGACCGATGCCACCGGCGATATACCCAACGTGGCGATCCAGCCACAACCGGGTTTCGCGGTGTTTGGCGGCACGGCTGGCACTGTGACCGTGGATGACAGAGCGGGCAACGTCGCCGCAGCCGGCATGCAGTTCGATGTGGGCGGCTACATCCTTACGGGCGACACTCTGAGCCTGGTCGGCAGCCAAGGCGGCGCGCCGGTGATTCGCGTGGGTGATGGCAGCAGTGCCGGCGCGAGCATGACGGCCACCATCAACAATGCGCTCACCGGCAGCGACGGGTTGGTGAAGAGCGATCTCGGCACGCTGGTGCTTGCGGGCAACAACACTTACACCGGTGGCACCACGGTCAGCGGTGGTACGCTGCAGATCGGCAACGGCGGCGCCACCGGCGCGATCGCTGGCAACGTCGTCAACAACGGTGCGCTAGTGTTCGATCGCAGCGATGCGGTCAGCTTTGGCGGCGTTATTTCGGGCAGCGGTTCGCTCAGTCAGACCGGCGCAGGCAGCGTGACACTGACCAGCATCAACACCTATACCGGCGGCACCTCGATCACGGCAGGCACGCTGGCTTTGTCGGGTAACGGCAGCATTGCCAGTTCCAGTGGCATCAGCGTAGCCCGTGACGCGGGCTTCGATATCAGTGGCAGCACCAGCGGTGCGTCGATCGCTTCGCTCAGCGGCAGCGGTAATGTGAATCTCGGCAGCCAGACGCTCACCATCACCCAAGCAAGCGGCAACTTCGACGGCGGCGTCAGCGGCAGCGGTGGCCTGACGCTGGCAAGCGGTAGCGAAACGCTAGCCGGTGCCAATACCTATACCGGCGCAACCACCATCGACAACAACGCTACGTTGACGTTGACGAGCAACCTGGCATCCAGCAGCGTTACCAATCACGGCACGCTCGATGTATCCGCCAGCACGGCGGACATATCGATGAATAACCTGAGCGGCGATGGTACGGTCCTGCTTGGCAACCATTCGCTGAACTTGAACCATGTCAGCGGCAGTTATACCGGCGTCATCGCCGGCAACGGTGGCTTGGTGTTGTCGAACGGCAACGAAACGCTCACCGGCATCAACACCTACCGCGGCGGCACCACGATCGACCACAGCGTGCTGTCGGTTTCCAGCGAGGCCAACCTTGGTGCGGCAAGCGGTGCGGTGAGCATGGATGGCGGCACATTGGCCATCACAGGTCATACGTTTAGCGGTACAGCGCGTGCAATCACCGTGGGCAGCGACGGTGGCACGCTGGATATCGCGGATACTGCGAACAGTTTCACTGTCACCACAGCACTGAACGGCAGTGGCGCGTTGACCAAGTCCGGCGCAGGCGGCCTCGTGCTCACGGGCAACAACAGCTATGGCGGCGGCACCACCATCAGCGCGGGCAGCGTGCAGATCGGCAACGGCGGCACGACCGGTTCCATCACCGGTAATGTCGTGAACAACGGTGTGCTGATCTTCGACCGCAGCGATGCGGTGAGTTTCGGCGGCGCGATCTCCGGCAGCGGCTCGCTGATCAAGGAAGGCGCTGGCACGCTGACGCTTACCGGCACCCATAGCTCGACCGGCATCACCAGCGTCAATGCCGGCACGCTGGTAGCCGACAGCAGCAGCCTATCCGGCGCCGTCACCGACAGCGCAGCACTGGTTTTCAACCAGAGCAGCAACGGCACGTTCAACGGTGCGATCAGCGGCAATGGCACCATCACCAAGACGGGTGCAGGCCTGCTAGTTCTCGACAGCAACAGCAGCAGCTTTACCGGCATCACTACCGTACAAGCCGGCACGCTGGAAGTCGGCGACGCAACCACGCCTTCGGCTTATCTCGGCGGTGATGTCACGGTGAATAGCGGTGGCATGCTGCGTGGCCACGGCACGATCGGCGGCAACGTAAGCAATAGCGGCACGGTATGGGCGGGCGGCTCGATCGGCACGCTCATGGTGAACGGCAACTACGTGCAAACCGCCAATGGTGTGCTGGAAGTGGAAGCCACTCCGGATGGACAAGCCAGTCTGGTGAAGGTGAGTGGCACTGCCAATCTGGCTGGCAGCGCCTTGGTGGTAGCGGATAGCGGCAACTGGCTGCCGCATACGCAATACACCGTTCTTACTGCCGCGGGTGGCGTGAGTGGACAGTTCGCCTCCGCCAGCAGCAACTTCGTGTTCCTGACACCGACATTGAGCTACGGCAACAACGACGTGAGCTTGACGCTGCAAAGGAACAACATCGATTTCAACGCGGTAGCTAAAACGCCGAACGAATTCGCTGTAGCAACCAGCCTCAACAAGCTGAACTACGGCAACGTCGTCTACGACGCCCTGTTGCTGTCACATGCCGATACGGCGCGCAAAGCCTTCGATCAGCTGAGCGGCGAAATCCACGCTTCGATCCGCACCGCGATCATGGACGACGAACGCAATGTGCGCGATGTGGTGGCGAATCATCTCTTGAATGGGACGCAAGACAACGACAGCCAGACCGGCGTGATGGACAACGGCGTCGCCGTGTGGACCACGGCAACGGCCCGCGGCGGCAGCCATCAAGGCGACGGCAATGCATCCACGCTTGATGCCAACGGCGACAGCATGCTGCTGGGCATGGACGCACCCATCGGCGACGTCGCGCACATCGGTGGCGTGTTCGGCACAGGCAATCTCTCCGACAACATCGGTGCATTGGCGTCTTCCGCACACGTGCACACTCGCCACGCAGGTTTATACGCCAGCGTTCAGACCGGAAGCTTCCACCTGATGGGCGGTGCGTTCTACGGCTGGCAGAACGTGAATACCGATCGCCACCTCAGCTTCCCTGCCACCGCCGGCATCGCGAACAGCCAATCCCACGCCAACACCGTGCAGGCCTATGTGGATGGCAGCTATGTGTTCACACTGAGCCATGGCACGCTGGCACCGTTCGTTGACGTGGCAGCGCAGCGCCTGCACACCGACGCCTTCGCCGAGTCCGGTACCGCCGCGGCGCTCACCGGCCAAGCGCAAAGCGATACACAGACCTACGGCACGCTGGGCTTGCGCGGCGCACTGCAACTCAATGCGCAAAACACTGTGCAGGCGCATGCCAGCCTGGGTTGGCAGCATGCATGGGGCGATACAAATGCCACCGCTGCCATGCAATTGATCAGTGGCAGCGATGCCTTCACGGTGCAAGGCGTACCAGTAGCGCGCAATGCCACGGCCATCACAGCAGGCTTGCGCATCCTCGCTACACCGCACTTGTCACTGGATGCAACTTACAACGGCCAGTTTGCTGCCCGCGTCAACGATCAGGCTGCGCATCTCAGCCTTATCTACTCGTTCTGAGCTTGTGTGAAAAACGCTCTGTAAAAACAAAGAGCCCCCGATGAATCGGGGGCTCTTTGAAGACGTAGCACTTTGTTCGCCGATAGTCCTTAGAACGGCTCTTTACACCTGAGACTACTCGAGATGGCTGCATGTGCTTGATAGTTAGCCATTTTCCATCCAGAAACCGCCGCAAGAGCTGTCTTCTTTTTATGTTTTCTACCGGATATCGCGAAATACGCAACATCCATAAGGGGTCCCCATGGCAACTAGGAAGGGAAAGAAGACCAGCGCCGACTGGCTCCCTTCGATATTGATTCAAAACCTGTGGTCGTACGTTTTCCGTGGTAAATGTGTGTTGTCTCGCGCATGGCCACGGTTTCGACCGGCCTAATTACTTAACTCGGGCGCTCACAGGGGTTGGCAGGTAATCGCCTGGCTCGAACGCTCTTCGCATTCGCTGAGTGGCGAAATCGACAAAGGCACGAAGTTTTGGCAGTGACTGGCTTCGGCTTGGGTAGTAAAGAGAAAGACCGGGAACCTCTTCACAATAAGGTTCGAGCACAGTTTGCAGATCGCCGCTTTCTAGATGCGACATGACGACCGAATGCGGTAATTGAAAAAGTCCAACGCCTCTCAGTGCTGAGCGAATGCAAGCTTCAATGTCGTTGATCACGAGAGGCCCCTTGATCCCCACCGTAATGCGCTCACCGTCGACGACAAATTGCCAATGATCAAGTGCGCGCAAAGACTGACGGAGCAGGATGCAAGGGAAGTTCTGCAGATCATGCGGAGACGCCGGCCGACCATGCTTTCGAAATAACGCCGGAGCGCCAACGACAACGAAGCGCTCCGGTGGCGTCAGCCACATCGCGACCATGTCGATCTGGATGAAGTTTCCAAGACGTATCCCCGCATCGAAACCTTCTTCGACGATATCGATCGGACGATCTTCGCCGACCAGTTCAAGTTCAACGTTTGGGTGAGCGTCGAGAAAGTCGGGCAGCAAGCGATTTACGAGCAGCGGCAAAACGGGTCTGGGCATATTGATGCGCAGCCGGCCGGTAATCTCGCCGCCCAAGCCACTCGCAGCGTCCAACCCTGCGGTGAGCATGTCGACGGCCGGGCGGGCGTGGGCAAGCAGGCGTTCACCAGCTTCGGTCAGCCTGACGCTTCGCGTCGTACGGGAAAAGAGCGGTGCACCAACCCGTTCCTCCAGGCTGCGTATTGCCTGGCTGACTGCAGACGGTGTGATTCCGAGGTGCCGTGACGCAGCACGAAAGCCTTGGCATTCCGCGACGGTCAAAAAGATGACGAGCCCATCCAGATGGGTCCGAGCGATTGTTAAGTTCATCTACACGGCTCGTTCCGAATACGCCTCATATTCGAATAATAACGCACGGGGTACGGTAGCCCATCGAACTGATGTAGGAGAAGGCATGTGTTTTTAGTTACCGGAATTACGGGGAAAGTTGGCGGCGCGGCGGCAACCCATTTGCTGAAGCAAGACAAGAAGGTGCGTGCGCTGGTTCGCGACACAGCGAAAGCATCTAGCTGGGCCGATCGAGGTATCGAACTGGTTGAAGGCGACTGGAACGATGAGGCCTCCATCGAGCAGGCGCTCATGGGCGTCGAGGGCGCGTTTGTCATGTTACCGCCCATCTGGGCCCCCTCGCCGGATTTCAAAGAAGCCAAAGGCGTCATCGCGAACTATGTCGGGGCGCTCACCAAGGTGCCGGTGCCGCGTGTCGTCGCGCTTTCATCCATGGGCGCGAACAAAACCAGAGGAATGGGGTTGATCACGGCGCTATCGCTTATGGAGCAAAGTTTTCGCAACCTGACATTGCCGATCGCCTATGTGCGAGCCGGCGGTTTTTTCGAAAACTTCCTTTATGGCTTGCAGGTCGGCCAGGGCGGCACGTTGCCCGTCTTCTACAACCCGACAAACCGGAAATCGGCCATGGTGGCGGCCAACGACATCGGCGTGAAGATCGCAGCGCTTTTGAGCGGACCGACATGGTCGGGGCATCGGACCATCGAACTCGGTTCAATGGTGAGCGCCGATGAAGTTGCGACGCAATTGGGCGAAGTGATGAAGCTGGACATTAAAGCCGTTGCCGTCCCGCGGGCTGCTTGGCCGGATGTATTCGAACAATTCGGCATTCCGAAAGGCCAATCTGGCCCCGCCGAAACCATGTATGAGGCCGTCAACGCCGGCGGGATGGATCTCGGGGCCGAAGGCACAGAACACGTTTCAGGCGTGACGTCGGCTCGGGATGTTTTTGCGGCGGCTCAGAAGGCCATTGCTGCGTAAATGCGCGGAATCGCCATCAATGCGACTTTCACAATCTACTCCGAAAGTCGCATTCCACCGGCAGCAGACTCATCATTTACGGTTAGACACATGTTCAAAATGTCCTGGTTCCAAGTCTTACCCTTGGCTCTTGCCGCGTTCTTCGTCGTAGGTTCACTGAGCAACATTGTCGCTCCAGGATCGATCTACGGGGAATATCTGAAATGGGGATATCCGCGCTGGTTCCATTTCGTCACTGGATCGCTGGAACTCACCGCTGCCATTCTGCTGTTCAGGACGCCGAGTCGCCTATTGGGTTCGGCGCTCGGCTGCACCGTTATGGTTGCCGCTCTCGCCACCGTTATCACTCACGGCGAATATGGGCACGCCGTGCCGCCACTCGTCGTGGCGACATGGTCAGTTGTGGTCGGCTGGATGAGCTGGCGTAAGCGGATGGTGTCACCCGCTATTCATTAGCAAGAGCGGCACCCGCGCCTATAGATCGCGGCGATCTTCACTCGGAAAGTCCGTGAAGTCACGCTTTCTATCGAACACTTATCGAGCCGGCTTTCGCTCACTCAGCGCTCGGCCTCATGGGTACCGCTTTAAAACTTCGTTGATCCACTTCGGATCATTTCAGTAGAGCTGACGACACGTGGCGAATACGGTGCTGAAGAATGCCCCGCCAGACGAAGGAAAAATACATGTCGACAATACCCAGGTCCGCGAGCTCGGCAAAAGCACTCAATCGGCTGCATAGCTCATTACTTTTTTCCTTCATTGTTGGGCTATCGCAGCCCATCTTTGCATTTGAAAAAACCGACATTCCCATGACGCCGGCAACATGGCAAACGACAGGTGATGTGTCGTTTCAACATGATCAAGTCAAGCAGGATATCCTTGTCGTCAACAAGGGCTATGCAGAGTTGAAGAATACTAACTTCAGCAATGGCACGATCGAATTCGACACAAAATTTGTGGAAGAGCGAATTACCGGCATCACCTTCCGTCAACACGATGACGCAGCCGATGCATTGTATTTTCGGCCAAGTGCGGGCTGTGTCGTCTCAGACGAATGCATCCAGTACATGCCCACAGCGCATCATTTGTTCGAATGGGACTTGTATGGGCAGTATCAAACGCACGCCCCCATTAATCCCAATGATTGGAATCACATAAAGCTGGTACTCTCCGGCGCACGCATGAATGTTTTCATTAACGGCGCGCATGCGCCAACGCTGGCCGTAGGAACATTGGTCGGCGGTTTCACCGACGGCTCGATCAGATTGCACGGACCTGCATCCTATGCACACCTGAGCATCGAACCCAATGTCGTTGATGGCTTGCCTGCAAAGGCGCCCATGGACTCAGCGAAGCGTGATCTCCGATACGTAGACCATTGGCTCGCTTCGAAGCCGTTCGTCATGCCCAGTCGCATGGACGCCGTGCTTCAGGAAAATACCGGCATCGATCCGGTTTATTCGTCTGTGCCAAAACTGACAGCGTCGTGGAAGCCCATCGCGCTCGACCCGGGGGGCATGGTTAATTTAACGCGATGGTATGGCGATGCGCAGACCGGACAGACCATCACCGGCATTTGGTTAAAGACCACGGTCAACGCTGACCATGACCGGATCAAACATGTGGATATCGGATGGACGAGAGAGGTCTGGGTCTTCGTGAACGGTAAGCTCGCATTCCAAAGCAAAAACCTATATGGCATCAAAGGCTTCAGCAAAGAACCGGGCGGTCGCTTGTCCCTTACCAATGGATCATTCGACTTGACGTTGCGTAAGGGCGCAAATCAAGTGGTCGTGGCTATCGACGATAACTTCGCTGGTGGCCAACAGCATTGGGGCTGGGGTCTGGTGATGCGGTTGGCAAATACCGATGGCGTTCGTCAGATTGGCGGTGCTATCGCAAAAGCAAACGCTCCGGGTGCATTTTGAAAGTATAAGAAGCTAATGTTTTTCACCATGCCTGTGCGACAGATCGATGGTTGCTGGCGCCGTTGTTCAATTCGACTAACTGTTTCGTCGACCAGCATCGACATGTGTTCGCCAACGTCCAAAACCATGAAACGAATTTCAAAGGAGTCTTCGCGTCTCATGGAGCAAGTTGCACAGAATATCTGGCAAGAAAGACATCCCTCAATCCAAATGCCACCCTTCTTCGGGGCAATAAAAAGGCCATGGAAATCATGGCCTTTTGAATAAACGCAACAAGTTTATAGATGACAGAAATTAGAACGGAATATCGTCATCATCGAACTGATTGCCGCCACCCATCTCCGGCGGCGGTGCCGACTGGCGCTGCGGCGCGCTGCCGTAGTCATCGCGGCTCTGCTGGCGCTGACCGCCACCACCGCCGCCACCTTGCGAGCGTTCGCGATAACCGCCGCCGCCACCCATGCCGCCGCCCTCACCGCCACCCATGCCGCCAAGCATCTGCAACTCGCTGGCGATGATGTCGGTGGAGTAACGCTCCACGCCTTGCTTGTCGGTGTATTTGTCGGTGCGCAGTGAACCTTCGACGTACACCTGGCGACCCTTCTTGAGGTATTCGCCGGCGATCTCGGCGAGGCGGCCGAACAGCTTCACGCGGTGCCATTCGGTGCGTTCCTGCTTCTGGCCGCTCTGCTTGTCGGTCCATTGTTCGGAGGTGGCCACGCTGAGGCTGGCGATGGCCGTGCCGCCGGCGGTGTAGCGCACTTCGGGGTCTGCACCGAGATTGCCGACCAGGATGACTTTATTGATACCGCGTGCCATGTAATGACCTCGAGAAACTGAATCGGAATAAGGGCTTTGCAACGACGCCCACATGAGCTTAGGGCGTCCCCTGGATGCCTGGCCAGCGCCTGCAGGCGCCATCAGGCATAGGCCCATGGCCCGCCATGATACACGCCCGGCCCCTTATCCCATGTCCGCGATTCAGAACTTGGCCACCGCCCGCAGTCCCCACACCGTGGCGTCGTGGCTGGCGCTGGTGCCGCCGGGATGGCGGATGTATTGCACGTTGGGCATCAGCGCGAGGCCGTGACCGAGCTGGAACTGGTAGTTGAGCTCGGTGATGTATTCGTAGCCTTGCACGGGCACTGGGCCTAGGCCGGCTTGGGTGACCAGGTGCTCGGCATTTGCAACACGGCTGCTGACGCGATCGCGGCCGATGGCGAAGCCAAGCCGATCATTCGGCCGCGCTGCAAAGGGGCCGTCGTACAACAGGCCGACCGAGATCATCTGGTCGACCAGATCGGTATGGGGATCGGCTTGCACCACGTTGCCGAATACGCTCAGGCCACCACCCGCCGCCTGGCGCGTGAGCTGTTGCTGGCCCATGAAGTAGCTGCCGGACACGCTGCTTTGCAGTGCAGCGCTATCGCTGCCGAGAAGTTGTTGCGCGCCATCGACACTCAGGAACACATCCTGATAGCGCGCCGTGTTGCGCCAGCCGCCGAAGCGCCAGATGCCCGGCAAGCCGTTCTGCGCGCCGCCCAGATGGGTACGCCAATCCAGTTCGGCCAGCATCAAGGTGCCAATGCTCGGTCCCGAGGGCGACAGCTTCAGGCCTTGCGATGTGGCTGCGTTATTGGGATTGACCTCAAAACCGCCGAACTTGATCGTCCACGCAGGCGAAGGGTTGATGGCGATCACGCCACCCGTCTGCGCCAACGGCCATGCCTCCACACCCTTGGAGATCCAGCCCGGCAGCGCGCCACAGAAGTTGAGGTTCTGGAAATCGCATGCGAAGGGAAAGAAATCGCCGCCGATATCCATGCGGCCGAATTTCAGGTCGACCAGGTCATTCCACAGCGACTGCTGCAGATAGAAGCGCGTAATGCGCGTGATGTTGCCGCCACCGTAGATTTCCTGTGACTCAAGCAAAGTGCCGAGATGCGCTTTTGCGTCGATCTGGCTGCCATTGCGATCATTGAGGTCGATGTGCAATGAACTGCCGGTCCAGCCCCATAGCTTTTGGAAATCGAACGCGGCATGGATGTGAATCTGGTCGGCATACGCATCCGTTTGCCGAATGCCGCCGCTGCTGTTGTGCGCGAATTCGCCGAGGTAGTCGACACCGATGTCGATGCCTTGGTCATACAGGCGCTGGCGTGCGCCGTTCCAATCACCGGTGAGGGTGGTGTTGGCGTAATCCTGATCGGCGGCAAATACGTTTTCATTCGCGGCGGTGACGCATCCGGCTATCGCGATCAAGGCAATGATTTTTTGTTGCATGCGGATTCTCCTGGAACGTCGGGACAACGAACGGCACACGCACTGACGGCAGGCATGGGGAGGCCGCGCAGGCACCTGGGTGCCCGCTTGTTGGCGGTGTCTGGAGTCAGCGGTGGATGAGGCTGCTCAGTGCGTGGACGGGGGTATCTCTAGCGGGCCTCGTTCCGTCATTCCAGCGCAAGCTGGAATCCAGCGCCTTTTGCGTTGCGGCTGAAAGTCGCTGGATCCCAGCTTTCGCTGGAATGACGGGCGGAGCATCCCTGGCGAGGGAAACACCCCCACGTCGGGCGCAAGGCGCCCTGAACACTCAGCGAGCAAGCATCCATTTGAACGAGTAGTCAGTACGTCAAATCTTGAAAGCCATAGTCGCCTCCACGGCCTGTTTCCAGCCCGCGTAGAGTGATTCGCGTTGCGCTTCTGGCATCTGCGGTTCGAAGCGGCGGTCGATCGCCCAGTGCCGCGCAATGTCTTCGCGGTTGGGCCAGAAACCGGTAGCGAGACCGGCGAGATACGCAGCGCCAAGTGCTGTCGTTTCGGCCACTTTGGGCCGCAACACGGGCACGTTGAGCATGTCGCTTTGGAATTGGCCGAGGAATCCATTTGCAATGGCGCCGCCGTCAGCGCGCAATTCTTTCAGCTTGAGGCCGGCATCGCTTTCCATCGCGGCAAGCACGTCGCGCGTTTGATAAGCCATCGATTCCACAGCGGCGCGAACGAAGTGTTCCTTGGTGGTGCCGCGCGACAGGCCAAACACCGCCCCACGCACGTCGCTGCGCCAATACGGCGCGCCCAGGCCGACGAACGCCGGCACCATGTACACCCCTTCATTGGTCTTGGCGCGTTCGGCGTATTCTTCCGAATCGCTGGCGCGGCCGAGCATGCGCAAGCCATCGCGCAACCATTGGATCACCGAGCCGGCCACGAAGATTGCACCTTCCAGCGCGTATTCCACGTTGCCGTCGATACCCCACGCGATGGTGGTGAGCAGGCCGTTGTTGGAAGCAACAGCCTTGTCGCCGGTGTTCATCAGCATGAAGCAGCCGGTGCCGTAGGTGTTCTTGGCCATGCCGGGTTCGAAACACGCCTGGCCGAACAGCGCCGCTTGTTGATCGCCGGCCACGCCGGCAATCGGTACTTCCTGGCCGAGGAAATGCTGGCCGAGTGTCTTGCCGTAGATCTCGCTGCACGAGCGCACTTCCGGCAGCATGGCGCGCGGTACGTCGAGCATCGCCAGCAAATCGTCATCCCAGCGCCGCTCGTGGATGTTGTACATCAGCGTGCGCGAGGCATTGGTGTAATCGGTAACGTGTACCTTGCCGCCAGTGAGGTTCCATATCAGCCAGGTGTCGATGGTGCCGAACAGCAGTTCGCCACGCTTGGCGCGTTCGCGTGCGCCGTCGACGCGGTCGAGTATCCACTTCACCTTGGTGCCGGAGAAATACGCATCGATCAACAAGCCCGTTTTGGCGCGCACCATGTCGTTATGGCCAGCGGCGATCAATTGATCGCAAATCTCGCGCGTCTGGCGCGATTGCCACACGATGGCGTTGTAGATCGGCTGGCCGGTGGCCTTGTCCCACACCACCGCGGTTTCGCGCTGGTTGGTGATGCCGATGCCGACCACCGAACGCGGATCGACTTGGGCGTTGTTCATCACCTCGGTGATGGTGGTGAGCACGCTGGTCATGATCTCGCGCGGATTGTGTTCCACCCAGCCCGGCTGCGGAAAAATCTGCCCGAATTCGCGCTGCGCCATGCCGACGATGCTGCCGGCGCGATCGAACAGGATCGCGCGTGAACTGGTGGTGCCCTGGTCGATCGCCAGGATGTACGACTTATCCATGCAAGGACTCCTGTTCAACGAGTGGTGTCGGCCACAACGCGGTCCGCGCCGCTGGCCGCTTGCGGTGGCTGCAATGCACGCAGACGCGCCGGCAGGAACGGATAGACCAGCCACTGGTAGGCAGCGCCGCCGATCACGCCGCCGATCAGCGGACCGACGATGGGAATCCACCAATAGTTGTCCGGCGACGGCAACGCGGAAGCACCCCAACCGGCGAAATAGGCGAACAGGCGCGGGCCGAAGTCGCGCGCCGGGTTGATGGCCCAGGCTTCCAGATAGCCCATCGACGCGCCGATCGTGGCAACCAGCAAGCCGATCATCAACGCACCGGAATTGGCGCCCGGTGCCAGCTCGTTGTATTGCTCGGTGATGGCGAAGATGCCGAACAGCAGAAACGCAGTGAGGATGACCTGGTCAAGCAGCGCATGCATCGGCGTGACGGCCAGGCCAGGATGCGTAAAGAACACGCCGGCCGCACCGCCGGCCGCGCGCGTAAGTTGATGCGTCTGGAGGTAGTGATCGATCACCGGCGAAAACAGCACGTATACGATGGCTGCGCCGAGAAACGCGCCTACCACTTGCGCGATGCTGTAGGGAATCACTTTTTTCCATGGAAAGCCGCGGAATACCGCGAGCGCCAGCGTGACGGCGGGATTGGCATGCGTGCCGGAGACCGCGCCGGTGACGTAGATCGCGAGCGTCACCGCCAAACCCCAGGCGATGCATACGCCCCAATAGGCGTTCGCATAGGGGCTCGGGTCGTAGAGCACGTACATGCAGGCAACCGAATCGCCGAGGCCGATGATGATGAAGGTGGCGATCGCTTCGGAAATCAGTTCGCCGATGCTTTGGCGGGTCATGGGGTTGTCTCCGACATGCGCGTAATGATTGACAAGCAATTGATGCGATTGGACATGTATTCCTCCCTTGAAAATCTCACTTTGCCGGTCGTCATTCCCGCGAAAGCGGGAATCCACTTTCGCCGTTTACATCGAAGCAAATGGATTCCCGCTTTCGCGGGAATGACGGCAAGAAAAATTGAGGCTTCATGACAAAAGTGCGTAATCCAGCTCTGAAAAAACTCAAGCAAACGAAGCACGACGCGGCGGCGCGTCGGCGAGATAAGCCGTCAAACGCGCCACCTGTTCCGAACTGAGACGCAAGCCAAGCTTGCTACGCCGCCACAACACATCGCTGACATCGATGGCCCACTCCCATGCACGCAGGTAATCCACTTCGGCCTGATAAAGATCGGCGCCAAAGTGCTCGCCCAAATCCGACAACGAACGCGCCTGCCCGAGAATGCGCGCGGTGCGCGTGCCGTAGCTGTGCACCAGGCGCCATGCCATGGGCGCCGGCAGCCACGGATGCGCGGCTTGCAATTCACCCAGCAAGACATTCACGTCGCGGCGCTCGCCGCCGGGCAGCGAATGCCCTTGCGAGGTCCATGCTTCCGATGCATGTGGAAACAAGGGCGCCAGGCGGTCCATCGCTTCCTCCGCCAATTTGCGATAGGTGGTCAGCTTGCCGCCGAAGACGTTGAGCAAGGGCGCGGCACGCTGGTCCAGTTCGAGCAGGTAATCGCGGGTGACTTCCGATGCGTTACCGGATTCATCGTCCAGCAGCGGACGCACGCCACTGTAACTCCACACTACGTCGGCCGGCGTAATGCTGCGCTTGAAGTAACGATTCGCCGCGTCGCAGAGATAGCGTGTTTCATCGTCGCTGATCTGCGGCGCAGAAGGATCGTCGCGGTAATCCAGGTCGGTGGTGCCGATCAAGGTGAAGTCGGTTTCGTAAGGAATGGCAAACACGATACGGCGATCGGGTTGCTGGAAGATGTACGCGTAAGGATGCTCGAACAGGCGCGGCACCACGATGTGGCTGCCCTTGACCAGGCGCAAGGCGTGATCGTGTCCCACCTTGGCCACGTCATCGAGAAACTGCACCGCCCACGGTCCGGTAGCGTTGACCAGCGCTTTGGCGCGGATGGTGGAAAGCTCGCCCCGCCAAGATTGCAGCTGCGCGGTCCAGCCGTGCGAATCGCGTTGGGCGCTTACGCAGCGCGTCCGGGTAAAAATGGTCGCGCCGCGCTCCATCGCATCCATCGCATTGAGTACGACCAGCCGCGCGTCCTGCACCCAGGCATCGGAATAGACGAAGCCGATATGGAATTCATCGCGCAGCGGCACGCCCGACTTGTGGCGCTTCAAGGACACGCGCCGCGATTTCGGCAGCGTGCGCCGGCCACGGCCAAGGTGGTCGTAGAGCAGCAACCCCAGCCGGATCATCCACGCCGGGCGCAGATGCGATTGATGCGGCAGTACGAAGCGCAACGGCCAGATGATGTGCGGCGCGGCGCGCAGCAGTACTTCGCGCTCAGCCAGGGCCTTGCCGACCAGGGCGAACTCGTATTGCTCCAGATAGCGCAGGCCACCGTGGATCAGCTTGGTGCTGGCGCTGGAGGTGTGCGCGGCCAGGTCGTCGCGCTCGCACAGGCATACCGAGAGCCCGCGGCCGGCCGCATCCCGCGCGATGCCGACGCCGTTGATGCCGCCGCCTACCACCAGTAGATCGAACTGCTCGGTCATGAGGTGTCCCATGGACTACTTTCGAAACCAGAAATGTTCGTTTTCGATCAATTGAACATAAAATGGCGCTTATACGTTCAATTTCGCTCGGCAATTGAGCGTATTCGAACATTTCCGAAGATTGCACGCTGCAATGCAGCGACGGATCAGGCATGGGCGACGTGCACCTGCGTGCCAGCCTCAGCCAGCACCGCCGCCAGCTCCGCTGGCGGTGCGCTGTCGGTAAACCAGGCATGGGCCAGGGAAATCGGCCCCAGGCGAACGAGGGCATTACGCCCTACCTTGCTGTGGTCGGCCGCCAGGAACACCTGCCGGGAGTGCTCGATGATGGCCTGCGCCACGCGCACTTCGTTGAGATCGAAATCGAGCAAGGTGCCGTCGAGATCAATGCCGGAAATGCCGATCACCCCGAAATCCACCTTGAACTGGCGGATGAGCTCGATGGCCGGCTGGCCCGTCACGCCATGGTCGCGCCCGCGCACCACGCCACCGGCCACGATCACTTCGAAGCTGGGGTTTTCGCTGAGCATGATCGCCACGTTGAGGTTGTTGGTGATCACGCGCAGGCCGTGGTGGTTCATCAGCGCGCGCGCCACGTCTTCGTTGGTGGTGCCCAGGTTGATGAACAGCGAGGCGTCGTCGGGAATGTGCCGGGCCAGCACGGTGGCGATGCGGGTCTTTTCCTCATGCAGCAGGTTTTGGCGCTTGGCATAGGCAAGGTTCTCGACGCTGGACGGCAGGCTTACGCCGCCGTGATAGCGGCGCAAAAAACCCGCATCGCACAATGCGGCCAGATCGCGGCGAATGGTCTGCTGGGTGACGTCGAAGTGCCCAGCCAAGTCCTCTACGGTGGCAAAGCCCTCCTCGCGCACGCGCGCCATGAGCTGCTCCTGCCTACGGTTGAGTGCCAGATCGCCCATCTATCGCTTCCGTTGACGCCATGGCTGCCATGGTAGCGTGAGCACGCAGTGGCTTGACGGTGCCGAAAAACCTCAAGCGCCCCCTATCCCTTGGGCAAAACCCCGGAGAACTTTCGGGCCGGGTCACACGTAGCGAGGCCTCCGCCTCTATAATCGAAGTTCTATGTCCAGCCCCAGCCGCATGAACACCTCCGTTCTCCAGACCATCGACCCCGCTCGTGATTTTGCCGGGGTGCGCGCCCTCGCCGAAGGTGACATGCAGCGCATCGATGCCCTGGTCCGCCAACGGCTGGCCTCCGACGTGGTGCTGATCAACCAGATCGCCGACCACATCATCGCCGGCGGCGGCAAGCGCCTGCGCCCCATGCTGCATGCCCTGGCCGCCCGTGCGGCGGGCTACAACGGCGACAAGCACGTGAAGTTGGCGGCGGTGATCGAGTTCATCCACACCTCCACCCTGCTGCATGACGACGTCGTGGACGAATCGGATCTGCGCCGCGGCCGCAAGACGGCCAATGCCCTGTGGGGCAACGCGGCCAGCGTGCTGGTGGGGGATTTTCTGTATTCGCGTTCGTTCCAGCTGATGGTGGAACTGGACGACATGCGCATCATGCGCATCCTCGCCGACACCACCAACACCATCGCCGAGGGCGAGGTGTTGCAACTGCTCAACATCGGCAACGCTGACGTGGACGAAGCGGCTTACCTGGCGGTGATCGAGCGCAAGACGGCGGTGCTGTTTGCTGCCGCCACCCAGCTTGGCGGTCTGCTCGGCGGCTTGCCGGACGCGCAGGTCGTCGCCCTGCGTCGCTATGGCATGCAGCTTGGCTACGCCTTCCAGATCGCTGACGACCTGCTCGACTACATCAGCGATGCACGCACGCTGGGCAAGAACATCGGCGATGACCTGGCAGAGGGCAAGCCGACGTTGCCGTTGATCTATGCATTGCAACGCGTCAGCCCGGAACAAGCCAAAGAGATGCGCCATGCGATTGAACATGGCGGTCTGGGATCGCTGGATCACATCGTCACGGCCATTCGCGAATCGGGTGCGCTGGAACGTACGCGCGAATGTGCATTGCGGCATGCGCGTGCGGCGCGTGAAGCGTTGGCTTCGTTGCCGTCGTCATCCTACCGGGATGCGCTGACGACGCTGGCGGATTACTCGGTGCAGCGGACGTTCTAGCAGGTTGGGGTGCGAACCCCAACATGGCGCGATGACAGGCATGGCGATGTTGGGGTTCGCACCCCAACCTACGCGCAGATCAAGACTTCAAGGCGTGCCGCTGAACGCCGCATGCAACCAATCGTGCATCAGGCGATAGCTGCGCGCCGCCGCCCGCGGGTCGTACTTGCAACCCGGCGAGTTCTCTTCGGTTTCCGTAAAGCAGTGCACGGCATGGCCCAGCACCACGAATTGCCAATCGGCGGTACTGCCGCGCATTTCATCCATGAACTTGTCGGCGTCGGGCATGGTGCCTTTGTCGTCGGAGCCGTTCATCACCAGCACGCGCGCCTTGATGTTCTTGGCGAGTGCGGGATCGTCCGTGGCAAGACCGCCATGGAACGAGACGACCGCGGCAATGTCGGCACCGCTGCGTGCAAGATCCAGCACTGCCGTACCGCCGAAGCAGAAACCGATGGCCGCCAGTTTGCTGCTATCGATCGGGGCATCTGCTGCCTGCGCCTTCAACTGCGCAAGCGCTTCGTCGATGCGTTTGCGCATCAACGCACGGTCTGTATACAGCGGCGTGGTGGCGGCCTTGGCTTGATCGGCATGGCCGGGTTGCGGGCGGGTGTTCTCGCCGTACATGTCGGTGAGCAGGATCACGTAATCCTTGCCGGCAATCATTTCCGCTTTCTTGATGGCCGTGTCGTTGATGCCGTACCAATTCGGCACCATCACCAGCCCGGGACGCTTGGCGTGGCTGGCATCGTCATACACCAGCACGCTCTTGAAATGCGTGCCATCCAGGGTCCACTCCACCGGACGCTGCACCATCTTGGCCTGCGCGGCGAAGCTCAGGCTGGCGAGTAACGCGAGACAGACTGCGGGAGCGAAACGCATACGTGTTTCCTTATGGAGGGAGAGTTCGTATTCCCATGGCCGTCATGCCCGCGAAAGCAGGCATGACGGCCACGTGCTTACAGCCCTGCTGCATGTGACGCCAACCGCCGCTTCAACGGCAGCAGGCGATCGACCAGACGGACACCCAATCCGCGCGCCGCGACCCACGGCGCGCTCTGCCAAGCGTAAATACGCGCAAGCGCATCGAAGCCATAGGCATCGAGCGTATCGGCACTGCGACGGCGGCGCGCATAACTGCGCAACGTCTGCGACGAAGCAAAATCACGTCCCGCATCGCGAGCAGCAGCCAGCACATCGCGCAGTTCAGCCACATCGCGCAGCCCCAAATTCACGCCCTGCCCGGCAAGCGGATGCACGACATGCGCCGCATCGCCCAGCAACACGAAACGCTCCGACTGATAGGCATCGGCAAGCTGCAGTTTGAGCGGAAAGGCTGCGCGCTTCGTAGTGGCCGTGATGCGTCCGAGGCGAAAATCGCTGGCGACGCCCAGTTCCTTCATGAAGGCTTCGTCATCCAACGACAGCACGCGCCGCGCTTCATGTTCCGGCAGCGACCAGACGATGGAGCTGCGTCCATCGGCGAGCGGCAGCAAGGCAAGCGGACCGGTAGGCAGAAAGCGCTGCCAGCAGGCCTGCCCATGCGGGCGCTCCGTGGCGACGTGCGCGACGACCGCACGCTGGGTGTAATCACGGCCGTGCGTTTTGATGCCTGCGCGTTCGCGCAACGGCGAGTTGCCGCCATCGGCAGCGACCAGCAATCGCACCGTCACGCTTTCGCCATCGGCCAGTTCCAGCACCACGCGATCGGAACGTGTTTCGAAATCCTTGACGGTGGCCGGGCACAAACGCTGTACGCCAGCGGCATCCAGCGCCTGCCAAAGCTTCCACTGCACCAGGTTGTTTTCGACGATGTATCCGAGCTGATCGCGCCCTTCGTCGGCGGCATCGAAATCGATGGCGGCGCCGTTTTCTGCATCCCATACGTGCATATGCGCGTAAGCACAGGCGCGCGCATCGCGAATGGACGTCCAGACGTCCAGTTCATCGAGCAGCTTGATCGAGGAAGGCGCCAGGCCGACGACGCGCAGATCCACGTCGTTCTGCGGTTGCCACGGGGCCGGCTCACGGGCTTCCAGCACAGCCGTGCTGAAGCCGGCGCGGCTCAGCGCGAGCGCTGCCGCAACGCCGACCATGCCGCCACCGACCACGGCGATATCCAAGGCCGGGGCGCGTCGCTGTGTGGCGGGAATCGTTCTCACGGCACGCGCTCCAGTACTGCGCGCGGCGGCTGGCCGCGAAAACCCATACCGCGACGGGCCAGCAACTTCTGCAACGGCGGCACGCGGTCATAGGCCAGCAAGGCGAGTGAGCGGAACGGGGCCAACCATGGCTCGGGCATGCAGGCGAAGCGCACCAGGTCGTGACTCATCGCCATGGTGCCAGTGCGATCCGGTGCGCGGCGCGCCGCGTAGCGTTCCAGCAGTTCCGGTGCACCGGGGTCGGCGGCATCGGCAACCAGCTCGGCCAGCGTGAGCGCATCGCGCAAGCCCAAATTGAAACCCTGCGCGCCGATCGGGTGAACGGTCTGCGCCGCATTGCCTACCAGCACGGCGCGCGGCGCAATCAGGTTGCGCGCGGCGACGCGCTTGATGGCATAGGGATGACGCTTGCCGGGACGGCTCAGTCGTCCCAAATGCCAACCGAAGCGGCGCTGTGCCAGGGTGATGAAATCTGCGTCGTTCATGGCCGTTACCTCGGCGGCCACGTCCGAATTCACGGTAAGCACCAGGCCGCAGCGGCGCTCCGCCAACGGCAGCATGGCGATCGGGCCTTCGTCGGAAAAACGTTCCCACGCGCGATTGGCATGATCACGTTCCGGCGTGACCGTGCAGACGAACAAGGTCTGCTGGTAATCGTGCACATCCGCTTCGATACCGAGCTGCGCGCGCACAAACGATTCCGTACCGTCCGCGCCGACCAGCAACGCGGCGTCGATATGCTGGATGCCATCGGATGTCTTGATCTCCGTACGCCACCCATCGGCAAATTTGGTAAGACCGGTCAGGCTGGCCGGCGCCAGACGTACCAATCGCTGGCAGGCATCCAGCCGGCGCAGCAGCGAGGTGCCGAGTTCGCGCGCAGGCAAGGTCCAGCCGAGCGCATCGACGCCATGCCTGGCGGCATCCAACCGTGCGCTGCCGAATTCGCCCGCTCGGCTGACGTGGATGTGACGAATCGGCGTAGCCTGCGCCGCGGCGAGCGGCCATACGCCGATGGCATCCAGCCCGTTCACCGTAGCGCGTGCGAGCGCGAGGTTGCGTTCGTCGTAGCTGGGTTGTGCGTCCACGCGAGGTGCGGCGGCTTCGACCAGGGTGACGCGGCACCCGGCTGCATCCAGGGCGATAGCGAGGCTGGCGCCAACCAAGCCGCCGCCGACTACCAGGACGTTGCCTTCGGGGGTAAAGGGAGGGGAGATAGTCATTGGCGGATGATACGCGGTGCATGCCTGCCTAAGCATTGGGCTAAACTCCACCGTCTTCGCACCATCCTCTATAAGCCGTCTGCGTTCCTAGGGAGTTCTTCATGGCTACGACACCCACCCAGCGTCTTGGCATCCTCGCTGCGCTCGCCCTGGTCATGGCGGCGACTCGCGTGCATTTGTCGCTGTTTCACCACGATGTTTGGGACGCGTCGTGGGGCGTGTTCTTCCTGGCCGGCTTCTGGCTGCGCGGCACCGGCCGCTGGGCATTCCCGCTGCTGATGGCCGAGGCGGTATTGGTCGATTACCTGGTCATTACGCGCATGGGTATCAGCTTCTGGGATCACTACTGCGTGTCGGCCGGCTACTGGTTCCTGATCGCCGCCTACGGCTCGTTGTGGATCGGCGGCAGCTGGCTGGCCAAGCATCAGCGCGGCATCGCGCTTTCCACCCTTGGCATGGCGGTGGCTGCGTTGCTGGTCAGCGAGAACGCCTGCTATGTCATTTCCAACGGCAGCTTCTATTGGCTGAGCGCCCATGTGCCGGCGCCGAAGACTTTTGCGGCGTGGTTCGAGAACCTGGGCGACTGGTATGTGCCGTTCCTGCAGACCACGGCGGTGTACGTGGCGCTCGGCGCCGTGCTGCATGTGCTTGCGGTGCAGCTTTCGCGTCTATCGCAACACAGCGGCCAGGCGCAGCACTGAGCGTGGGCAATCGGCTTTCGAAAATCTACACGCGCACCGGTGACGACGGCAGCACCGGCCTGGGCGATGGTTCGCGCGTACCGAAGGATTCCGCACGCGTCAATGCATACGGCACCGTGGACGAACTCAACAGCACCATCGGCATGGTGCTGGCGTGCGAAGGCATCGACGCCGACGTGCGTGAAACGCTGACCCAGGTGCAGCACGAGCTGTTCGATCTCGGCGGCGAGTTGTGCATTCCGGGCATGGCGATGATCGAAGACACTGATATCGATCGCCTGGAGCAGGTGCTGGATCGCTTCAACGATCCGCTGCCGCCGCTGAAGGATTTCATCCTGCCAGGCGGCGGCATGGCGGCGTCCTGTTGCCACCTGGCGCGCACCGTGTGCCGTCGCGCCGAGCGCGAAGTGATCGCACTGGCGCGTGTGGAAACCGTGCGTCCGCAGGCACAGCGCTATCTCAACCGGCTGTCCGATCTGCTGTTCGTGCTATGCCGCGTCCTGGCCCGCGGCAGCGGCCATGGCGAGGTGCTCTGGCAGCACGAGCGGCGCCGCAAACCGGCTGGCTGAGTTTCCGCATGCTGCAGCTCTACACCCATGCCATTTGCCTGCAGCACGATCCCGGTCCGGGCCATCCGGAATCTCCGGCCCGCCTGCGCGCAGTGCTGGAGGCGCTGGATCAGGATCGCTTCGCCACGCTGGACCGTATCGAAGCGCCGCGCGCCACGCGTGAACAGCTGTTGCGCGTGCATTCCCCGGCGCATGTGGACCGCATCCTGGCCATCACGCCTGACGCGGATACGGTCCGCCTGGACGAAGACACGCTGATGTCGCCGGCCTCGGCCGAGGCGGGGCTGCGTGCAGCCGGCGCGCTGGTGGCCGCCGTGGACGCAGTGATGACGGGAACCACCACCCACGCGTTCTGCGCGGTGCGGCCACCGGGCCATCACGCCACCCCGGATACCGCGATGGGCTTCTGCCTGTTCAACAACGTCGCCGTCGGCGCGGCGCATGCGCTGGCTGCGCATGGCCTGAAGCGGGTGGCGATCGCCGATTTCGATGTGCATCACGGCAACGGCACCCAGGATATTTTCCAGCGCGAGCCGCGGGTGCTGTTCATTTCCTCGCATCAGCAGCCGCTGTATCCGGGCACTGGCAACCCGGATGAGCAAGGCATCGGCAATATCGTCAATGCGCCGTTGTCGTCCGGCGAGGGTTCCTACGAATTCCGCGCGCTGTGGAACGATGCACTGCTACCCAGGCTGCATGCCTTCAAGCCGCAACTGGTGCTGATATCGGCCGGCTTCGATGCGCATCAACGCGATCCGCTGGCCAATCTGCACCTGCAGACCGAGGACTACGCCTGGATCACCCAACAATTGGTGGACTTGGCGCGCGCACATGCCGGCGGCCGGCTGGTGTCGACGCTGGAAGGCGGGTATGACCTGCAGGCGCTGGCAGCCAGCGTCAGTGCGCACGTCAGCACACTGATGGATTAGGGTTACGTGGGCGGGGATGAAATCCCAGCATCAGGAAGCTAAGCAAGCTGGGATTTCATCCCAGTCTACGGGGACAGCGAGTGTGCGTCGGGCTCGAAACCCAATGCCACCGAATTGATGCAATAGCGCATGCCCGTCGGCCTGGGGCCATCCGGAAAGACGTGCCCCAGATGAGAATCACACACCGCGCAACGCACTTCCGTGCGATGCATGCCATGGCTTTCGTCCGCCACCAGGTTGACCGCGGCGCGCTTGATCGGCTGGAAGAAGCTCGGCCAGCCGGACCCGGAATCGTATTTGGCTTCGGAGGCGAACAGGGGCGCGTGGCATGCCACGCAGGTATAGGTTCCGGCCTCCTTGTGCTTGCACCACTTGCCACTGAAAGGCGGCTCGGTGGCTGAGCAACGGCATACCGCGTATTGCTCCGGATTCAGGCTTTTGCGCCATTGCTCGTCGGTCTTGTAAGGCGTGTGCTGATTCATACCGCTCCTCGTCGAAGACGCGTGCCGTCCACAGGGCCTTTCTGTTAGCTTAACGCCCCTTCGTCGCCGATTGATCGCCTCCGTGAAGCCCAAGAGCCTGTCGCCCTCGCGTTCTCTGCCTCCACGCCGCCTGCTAGCAATCGCTGCTGCCGCTGCCCTGTTCAGCAGCCAGGGCGCCCATGCTTCTTCGCAAACCAAACACCCCAAGGCCACGCTCACCGGCGAGGAAGTGGTCTGCCCCCTCGGCGCCTTCATCTGCCCGCCCCGTCCGGACAACTTCGCCATTTGCCGTCCCAACGGCATGCTGGAGTTCTACGACCCGTTCCTGAGCAAGGATTCGGCACTGCGCGCCAACGCCAAGACAAATGTGTGGGCCGATCACGTAGAGAGCCCCGACCAGGTCATCTACCACCTGAGCGGCCATGTAAAGACGGTTCGCGCCGACCAGGAACTGCACGCCGATTTCGCCGACTACAACAGCGACACCTCCGATTACGACGCGCGCGGCAAGGTGAACTACCAGGAGGCAACCCACCTGGTATCGGCCGACCACATTACCGGCAACACCAATGAAAGCACGGGCCTGGCCACCGGCAACGTGCGCTACCAGATGCTGGATTCGCACGGCAATGGCACCGCTGTGCGCGGGGAAATGCTGGATGCGGATCGCAACCGCTACACGATGGCCACCTATTCCACCTGCGATATCGGCCGCCACATCTGGGAAATCCGCGCCAAGCAGATCGACACCAATGACGTCACCGCTCGCGGTGTGGCGAAAAGCGCCACCATGAGCATGTACGGCGTGCCGATTTTCTACTTTCCGTGGATGACGTTCCCGCTCAACAACGATCGCCAGAGCGGCTTCCTGTATCCCTATTTCGAACACACCAGCAGGACCGGCTACCAGTTCCGCATCCCGTACTACTTCAACCTGGCGCCCAATTACGACGCCACGCTGACACCGCGCTACTACAGCCTGCGCGGCGCGATGCTGTCCGGCGAAGTGCGCTACATGTTTCCGAAGACCAGCGGGCAGTTCGAGATCGAGTTCCTGCCGCATGACAACTACAACGACCAGAAGCTCACCTCTACATCGATCGATACGCAGGGCCAGCAGCGCTACCTGTACCGCTTCGTCAACAACACCAACCTCTGGCCAGGATGGTCGCTCAGCACCAACATCATGCGGGCGTCCGACCAGAACTATCTGCGCGACTTCGGCAATGACCTGTTCACCACATCCACCGCGCTGCTGTATTCCAGCATCTATCTGAATGGCGGCGGCAACTGGTGGAATGCCTCGGTCGGCGGTGACGTGTGGCAGAACGTCGACCCTTCCGAGCCGAACAGCGTGGAACCCTACAAGCGCCTGCCGCGCGCCACGTTCAACATGGATATCCCGTTCGCGCGCTGGTACGACTTCGGCCTGAACAGCGAAGCGGTGAAGTTCCACAAGTTCAATCAGGTGGAAGGTTCGCGCATCGACCTGTATCCCTACGTCGATGC